>JAYVNM010000141.1:0-31756 GCA_043758445.1 Akkermansiaceae bacterium
GACTTGGTTGGCGGTGTCGTAGCCGTAGCTGCGGGCGGGAGTCGTGCCATCGGCGAAGGTTTCGGCGGTTCTTCTGCCAGTGGCGTCGAGGGTGTAGCCGTGACCACTGACTGGGGTGCCGCTTTTGAGGTGAGTGTTGGCGAGGAGTTCGCTGGCGGCGGCGTAGGTTTTGCTCTCGGTGATGCCGTTTTCGTGGATGACGGCGATATTTCTGCCGGCCTTGTCGTACGTGTAGGTGGCCAGCGGCGGCGGGCCATCGGGGGCGACGCTCAGGAGTTGGGCGCGGGCGGTCCATGCGAGTTCCACGGCGCGGGTGCTGGGGTACGTGGTGCCGCTGCGCAAGCCGTCGGCATCGTAGGTGTAACTGACGCTGCGGGCGGCGCGGGTGGCAAGGGTCTGGGTTTCCGAGGTCAATTCGTTGGCTGAGTTGTAGGCATATTGGCTTTTTGAAACGCCGTTGTCGATGGATTTGATGAGGCCGTTAGCGAAGTATTCGTGGGCGGTGTCGGGGGTGCTGGTGTTCCAATCGGTGAGGGTCTGACGGCTGCGGAGATCGTAGCTGTAGGTGCAGACATCGTTTTTGGGCGTGGTGTGGGTGGCCATGCGGGCGATGCCATCATAGCTGTAGGCGTGGTGGTCGCTGTTTGGGTAGGTCTTGGTGAGGAGTTGGCCGCGCAGGTTGTAGGCCCAAGTCGTGGTTTGGTTTTTCGCGTCCTTGAGGGTGAGCTGTGTGCCGGTTTCGTTCCAATAGGTGTGGGTGGTGGTTTGGCTCTTGGGGTCGGTGGCGGTGAGCTGGCGGCTGAGTGCATCGTAAGTGGCCGTGCTCTCGCGGTTGTCGGGGAGCTTGGTTTTGGTGAGGTTGCCTCGCTTGTCGTAGGTGTAGGTGGTGGTGCGGTTGAGCGGGTCTTTGGTGGTGATGGTGCGGCCAAGGGTGTCGTAGGTCTGGTGCGTGGTTTCGTTCAGGCCGGTGGGGTCGGTGGTGGCGGTGAGTGGGAGGCCATCGTCATCGTAGGTCATGGCGGTGTCACTGACCCCATCGACTTGCCCGGATGGGCGATCTAGCAATTCTTGATGTTAATCCGCGACCCCATACACCACGAAGCTCCAAGCACAAATTATATCCTATCGCAAGTGGTTTACATAGGTAGCAGTATGGGCGTTAATCCCGGATTCGTCGATGAGGCAAGTCTCACCGTCATTCCCGAGCCAAGCAGTCTGGCATTGCTCGGTCTCGGTACATCGTCCTTGTTTCTCCGCCGTCGCAGACTTGCGCGGGCATAAGTCCCGTATCGACTGCAGGCCAGACCATTTATTCATGAAAAGCCCCGGAACGCTCCGGGGCTTTTGGATAGGGTCAATGGTGGTGTCTAGCGAATCGTCGCGATATTTGAACCAATGCCAGCCCACGCAGTTTGGCACCTCCTTGAGTAAGCTGGAGGTGAAGGTTTATGCTGGGAGCGCGTCAGGTCTGAACGGCAGTTCATTGTCGGAGAAATGCCTGATCAACCAGGAATCCTTGGCCAAAGGGCCGGCGTGTTCCTTGGCATATATCTGGCAGAATTCCGGCCATTCGGGGTCGAACACTGGCAATGCGGCATTTAAAAAGGGCGAGCAGGTGGACAGCGGCGATCTGTTGGTGAAATTGACGGTCGAGTGGGCACCGGAAAGCCGGGTCTAATCCACCCTTTACCGGATAGAAAATTACACTAGCTTGCCAGCCTTTCTAAATTCAGCCATCATTTACCAACTCTCAATGCACCGCAGTTTCACCCCCACTTCATGGCTATGGACCCCCGTCCTGATCACCGGCTTGCTCACCGCCTGTTCGTCCCCCAACAATCCGCCCCGTGCGGACATGGCGGATTGGAAAAACGCGACCCAAGGCCGGACCATTCTGCCAGATTTCATGCCAGACCCGTATGAGCCTGTGAACCGCGCGATGTGGGCGGCTAACGAGGGCATTCTCGTCGGCGTGATGCAGCCCAGCGGCAAGATCTATCGCACCGTGGTGCCCAAACCGGTCCGTGGCTCGATCAATGATTTCACCCACAACATCATCTATCCGGGCCGCGTAGTGAATAACATGCTGCAAGGCCGATGGGCCGGCGCGGGTGATGAAACCCTGCGCTTTATCACCAACACCACCGTGGGCGGCCTTGGGTTTTTCGACGTGGCTAGCAAGTGGAACATCCCTAAGTCTGAGGCGGATTTCGGTCAGACTTTCGGCAAATGGGGATGGCAGTCGCATTCCTATGTGGTGCTGCCGTTTTTCGGCCCAAGCGACGACCGCCACGCCATCGGCCTAGCTGCCGACGAGTTTGCCGAGCCATGGAATTATAAATATCCATACACCCTGGGTTCATACGGCAGCACCTACAATCAGGCGATCGACAAGACCGAAGACGCGCTCCGCCTCTCTCAGGTCGAGTCGGATTCTTATGTTCAGGTCAAATACGCATGGACCTATGGTAGCAAGGATCAACCGCCGCACTGGCAACCTAACGGCCCGCCCGACAAGGCGACTTTGCAGACTCTAGGAGCCGCCCGCTATGCTTGCGAGGATCCGGATTTCCCCAGCAACGGTAGGGAAATCAGCGTTCGTATCCCAAGCACCGGGCGGAACTTGAAATTCAATTACTGGCTTCAAAAAGGCCCCGCGCCGCTGGTCTATATTGTGCCCGGCCTCAGTTCGCACCGGCTTTCCATGCAAACTCTGATCGTCGCGGAAAACCTTCACCGCAACGGCTTCTCAGTCGTCACCACCACCAGTGTGTTTCACCCGGAGTTCATGGAAAATGCCTCGACCACGCCGCTGCCGATCTATCCGCCGGTGGACAGCCGCGATCTGTTAGTCGCGCTCACTGCCGCAGATCACGCGCTGACGGCGAAGTATCCGCACAGGCTCGGCAAGCGTGCGCTTGTCGGCTGTTCAATGGGCGGATTCCTCACGCTCCGCCTCGCCGCGTATGAAAAATCCGCGCCGCCGGACCTACTGCATTTCGACCGCTACGTCGCTATTGATGCGCCCGTGGACCTCGTTCATGCCGCCCTCCGAGTGGATGCCTTCCAGAATGCCCCCATGGCCTGGCCCGCCGCGCAACGCCAAGCCCTCGTGAACAACACGCTGCACAAGGCGACCCTGAGCGGAGCCCTAACATCACCTGCTAACACCGCCCCGCTATTCAGTGGAATCGAGTCGAAATACCTGATCGGCCTCACCTTCCGCGTCACGCTGCGGGACATCATTTTCAGCAGCCAAATGAGAAACAACATGGGCGTGATCCAGACACCGCTCTCCACCTGGCACCGAGAATCTGCCTATCAGGAAATCATGAATTATTCCTACAAGGACTATTTCCTCAAACTGGCCGCGCCTTACTATCAGAAACAAGGACTCAAGCTTGCGGATGTAACCCGCGAGAGCAATCTCAGGGCTTGTGCCGGGAAGTTTCGCGCGCAACCCAAGCTCCGCCTGCTGGCCAATCGCAACGATTTCCTGCTGCCAACCAAGGATCTCGCATGGCTGAAATCCGTCTTCCCACCCTCACGGTTGACCGTTTTCCCCGATGGCGGACACCTCGGAAATCTCAATACCCCAGCCGTGGAAAATGCGATTCTCACGTCACTTTCCGGCTTGAAATGACCCCGTGCCACACCGCGTCTCTACGTTGAGTGTCTTCGGACTTTCAAAAATCCATTCCCGCGCCTAAATTCGCCGGACTGATGACGAAATTCACTCTACTTTTCGCGCTTTTCACCAGCCTTTGTGCATGGGCGCAGGACGCGATTATCCCGCCGCCTGCCCCGCCCGCGCCAGCGGCCCCAGTTGCCCCGCCGGTGGTGGTTCCTGATGACGGCATCCGCGTTTCGATCCTCGGCTACCACGACATCGCCGAGAAACAGCCGGAAACGGCAATGCGGATTCATACCTCGAAATTCCGTAAACAGATGGAGACCATCCAGCAGCTCGGCTACAAGGTGATCTCACTCGACGAGTTCAACGCTTGGAAAAAAAACGGCCAGACCATCCCCGCGAAGTCACTCCTCATCACCTTCGACGACGGCTGGAAATCCGTCTACACCGAGGCCTTCCCGGTCCTCAAACAGCTCGGCTTCCCCTTCACCATTTTTCTCTACAAAAACTACGTCGATGGCGGTGGTAAGGCACTCACCACAGCGATGATTGAGGAAATGCAGGCATCCGGCATCCTATCGATCGGCAGCCATTCGGTTAGCCATCCCTTTCCGATTGCCGTAAGGAGCGCACAGAAAAAAGGCCCGGTCGTTTTCGATGCCTATCTGCGCAATGAAATGGGCGAGTCGAAGCAGTTTCTGGAATCCAAATTTCCTGGCAAAATCACCACTTATGCCTTCCCCGGTGGATTCTATACTGAAGAGATGCTTAAACTCGGCAGCGAGCTGGGATACAATTATATGTTCACCGTGGTGCCTGGAAAAATCAAACGCGATCAGGCAAACGAAACCCTTCACCGTTACATCGTCCAAGGAAACTATGACAAGATCTTTGAAATGGCCACCAGCTTCCGCGAAGGAGCCAGCGGCACCGAGCCAGTCGGTAATCTGCCCGGTCAGGTCCAGACCACGCCCTACCCCGTACTGCCAGAAGCCGGAGCCGTCATCAACTCACGCCTGCCGGAAATTTCCGCCGATCTATCAAAAGTCGAAAAACTCAATCCCGCCACGCTCTCGATGAAAATCTCCGGCTTCGGCGAGGTGCCCGCCAACTTCGCCGTGGCGACGAAAAAATTCTCCTGGCAGGTCAATCGCCCCCTCCGCCAACCGTCATGCCAAGTCGCCATCACTTGGAAAGACACCGCCGGCAAAGCTCCGGAAACTTTACTCCGTTGGACCTTCCAAATCGACCGCGAATCCGCCTACCTGCCCGACGGCGAATAAGTATCTCCAATCTCCATTCACCACCATGTTCTCCTCTCTATCAGATAGTCTCGATAAAACCTTCCGCAACCTCCGTGGCGTTGGCCGCATCTCGGAAAAAAACATTGCCGATGCCCTCCGCGAAATCCGCATCGCGCTGCTAGAAGCCGATGTCGAATTCGGTGTGGCCAAGGATTTCATCGCAAAAGTGAAGGAGAAATCCCTCGGCGAGGATGTCCTCAAGTCGATCAAACCCGGCGAACAAATCGTCAAGATTTTCCATGACGAACTGGCCGCGTTGTTAGGCGGCGATCAAACTCCGCTCGATCTCAACCCGCCTGCCCGCATCCTCATCTGCGGCCTCAATGGCGCGGGCAAAACCACCACCTCCGCCAAGCTCGCGAACCGCCTGAAAAAGGAAGGTCGCCGCCCGCTGCTCATCGCCTGCGATCTTTACCGCCCCGCCGCCATCGATCAGTTGGCGCTGCTCGCAAAACAAATCGACGTCCCTTGCTACACCCCGGAAGCAACTGAAACGGATGTCGTGAAAGTCGCCAAAGACGCCCTCGTCTGGGCGGAAAAACAACAGGGCACCGTCCTCATTTTCGACACCGCTGGCCGTCAAGAAATCGACGAGCGCCTCGTCGCCGAACTCAAGCGCCTCCACGATTTCCTCAAACCGAAGGAAACTCTGTTAGTTGCCGATTCCGCCACCGGCCAACAAGCAGTCTCCGTCGCTCAGCACTTCGACGAAGCTGTCGGCATCACCGGCATCATCCTCAGCAAGCTCGATGGCGACGCCCGTGGCGGGGCGGCCCTTTCGATGCGCGCCGTCACCGGCAAGCCCATCAAATACGCGGGCGAGGGCGAGAAACTGGACCAGCTTTTCGAGTTCCATCCGGATCGCATGGCCGACCGGATTCTCGGCATGGGCGACATCGTCGGCATGGTCGAGCAAGTCGCCGACAAGGTGAACGAGGCCGACGCCATGCGCTCGATGAAGCGGATGCAGGAAGGGAAATTCGATTTCACCGACTTCCTCGATCAAATGAAAATGATCCAAAACCTCGGCCCGCTTGAAGGCCTGTTAGGCATGATGCCCGGCTTCAGCAAAATCAAAAAGCAACTTCCCGCCGGTGCCTTCGATACGAAAAAAATCAAACGCACCGAGGCCATCGTCCTGTCGATGACGATGCACGAACGCACCCGCCCGGAGATCATCAAGGGCTCCCGCCGCCAGCGCATCGCCGCCGGTTCCGGAACCTCGATCATGGAGGTGAACCAACTCATCAAACAATTTGGCGAAATGCGGAAGATGATGAAATCTCCCGGTAAGATGGGTGCCATGATGAAACAAATGGGCGGTGCCGGCGGCATGAAAGACATGATGAAAGGCCTCCGCGGCGGCAAGTTCCCGTTCTGAGCATTGTATCAGCAAAGTGATTCAAGAGGCAGGAACATGCGTAGAGTCATTTCCTCCACTCTCCGGAATCCGTATTTGGCATAGAAAGCGACGAGTTCTTCGTTGGCGGGATCGACAGCTAGACCTACGCCACCGGCACCACGCATGGAGCCTGCGGCGATTTCACGGGCCGCCGCCAGCAGCAGGCTAGCGATTCCCCGGCCCTGCCAATCTTCCGCCACCGCCAGCCTGCCAAGCAGCACGATAGGAACCGGCATGGATGGCAGGCCTTTGGGAGTCCCCGGCCAATTGGCGGCTTTGGCCAGCGTGCTGGTCAGGGTGAAATATCCGAGGATCGGCTTTGGCTTGCGGGCGTTGCGCTCGACCATCACCCGGGTGATGCTCACGCCCTTGGCTAGATGGCCTTTCGCGGTTTCGCGCAGATAACGCTCAAGAGATTCACTGCCGCAGCGAAATCCTTTCCGGTCGTGATCCTCCGACAACAGCTCAAGATCGAATCCGGACATGGGAGGCAAGGTCTTTGGCGGCTTTCTTGGCGGCTGCGTTCATTGCGGGCGGCTTGGCGAGCAAGCGCTGGATGGTGTCCGCAGCCTCGACACTCATGTTCCAATACTTCTCCTCTTCAAGAACACGCTCGGTCTCCCGAGTAACCGCCTCCAGCACAAAAGCCGCCACGGACTGGCCACGGATCGCCGAGGCTTCCTTGAGCCGTTTGGCCGTGCTTTCCGGGAAACGGGGATTCACGCGCACCGTTTTGCCGTCGCTTTTTTTGTCGAGTGTTTTCACGGGGCCAATCTACCGCGATGCCCGCCGCGATCAACCCTAAAATGGCACCGTTTTGACACCACTGATGCATCTTTAGCGCAGTCCCCGCAGTCTCACAAATGGGTTGCCGGGTGATGTCCCGGCGGGCAGAGTGGGGGCGTGTTTAAATCGTTGCGATGGGGCAGTCGTAACCCAACGAAAATTATAGAAGGAAACTGCACCCTATGGCAAAGCGAACGGGCGAGAGCGATCTAGGGAGTGACGACACTCCTGTCGTCACATTCAGAGGGGACAAGAGTGTCCCCTCTCCTTATGACAAGAGTGTCCCCTCTCCTTATTACATCTGCGGCCCCACGGCTTCGGGTAAAAGCAGCCTCGCCATTGAGTTTGCAGAAAAGCTCAACGGCGAGATCGTCAATGCCGATGCGTTCCAACTCTACCGGGGCTTGGAAATCGTCAGCGCCGCGCCATCCGCCGCAGAACAGGCGCAAGCTCCCCATCATCTTTACGGCGTGTTAGATCCAACCGACTCCGCCGATGCCCAACTCTATGTAAATCTCGCTAAGCCTGTGATTGCAGAAATCCAAGCCCGTGGCAAAACTCCGGTCGTCACCGGCGGCTCTGGACTCTATCTGAAGTTTCTAACGCATGGCGCGGCACCTCTGCCCATCGGCGATGCCACATTGCGGGCGGAGATGGATTCACGCACTCTCGAAGACCTCATCGCCCAACTCACCGCACTAGATCCGTTAGAAGCCTCACGCACCGCGCTGCAAAACCGTCGCTTCGTATCTCGCGCATTGGAAATCTGCCTCCTAAGTGGAGAAAAAGCCTCTGCCTTGCGCGACCGGTGGGAAGCGAGAACCGCTGAAATTTCCTCACAACTTCGCGGCCTCGTCATCCACCGCAGCCGCGCCGATCTTCATGCCCGGATCGCCCTGCGCACCCGAGCAATGCTGGACGGCGGAGCGGTGGAAGAAGTCGCCTCACTAACTAACATTTCCCCCAACTGCGAGAAAGCCATCGGTTTCCGCGAGATCCGTTCGCTACTAACCGGAGAAATTGACCGCGCCACCTGCGAAGCCCTCATCAACGCCGCCACCCGCCAGTACGCCAAGCGCCAGGAAACTTGGTTCAGACGCGAGAAGTGGCTGGTGCCGCATGTGCCGTAAGATTCCTTTCGCTGCGATTGATAAAATCCACGCCCGCTTCAGCGAGCAGGACCAACAATTTTTCGAACGACGGTTCCATCATTAGCAGGCGGTGCCCAGGTTTTTTGCCGGATCATCCAAGCATTGCGGCGCAGCATTTCCAGTCGTTGCAGTGGAGGCAACTTAGTCAAGCTGCCGCCCACTCTCTTTTTCAACGGTTCTTGAAAAGGTTTTTATCTGTGTTCTTCATCTGTGTTCATCCTGTCCATCTGCGGTTAAAAACTCTTAATCTGACAGGATTGGGTGAGAAGGCAGGGTCAGGCGGGGGAAAATGCAGTTTCCCTTGCTCTCTGGCCGCTAGCTGCTTACCTCGCTTAAGCCCGCATGATGAAGTCTGTTCTCCACCTTGTCGCCGCGATTTTTCTTTTCATATCATCCCACGCCGTTGCGGCCGAAGGGCATGAACCGATACCCACCTTCGTAACGGTTATGGAAAATTTTCCTGAAGTGGAGAAGTCCAAGGGCCTCGTCGGCATGGGCGAGAAACTGGCCTACCGCGCCCATGCACAACCCTTTCTGCTAGTGGCCAGCATTATTTTTCTGTTAGCTATTCTCCATACATTTTTCGCAATCCCGATCACCCAATACGCGCACAAGGTCCAGCACGATCACGACGCGAAAATCCGCCGATCGCGGGATGCCATAGGCCAGACAACTCATGCCAGTGACATGGTATGTTTCAAGGCGAGGATCCTGCATTTCTTCGGCGAGGTGGAAGCGGTGTTTGGGATCTGGGTGCTGGTCTTAATCGTCGCGATGTCCTACTTCAATGGCTTGGCAGCGGTGAAGGGATACTTCATGGGCGTAAATTTCACCGAGCCGATGTTTGTCGTCGTCATCATGGCGTTGGCCTCGACGCGGCCGATCCTATGCTTTGCCGAAAGTTGCCTGAGTTTCTTCGCCCGCTTCGGCAAACACACCCCGTCCGCTTGGTGGCTTGCGATCCTAATTATCGCGCCGCTGTTAGGCTCGCTCATCACCGAACCCGGAGCCATGACCATCGCTGCTATGCTGCTGGCGAAAAAATTCTATCCGCTCAAGCCCTCGTCCAAATTCGCCTATGCCACCTTGGGCCTGCTGTTCGTGAATGTTTCAGTCGGTGGCGTGCTCACGAATTTCGCCGCGCCGCCAGTGCTGATGGTTGCCGGGAAATGGGGCATCACCAGCCCGGAGATGCTCCTGCACTTCGGCGACAAGGCCTTCACCGCAATCGTGATTTCCAGCGTGATCTACTTCTTCTGTTTCCGCAAGGAGCTGATCACCATGGCCGTCCGCGCCGGTGATCATGATGGCGATGGCGTGGGCGACCTCATCACGGTGACGCGAAAAGTCCCGTTTTTCATCACTCTGACGCACCTCGCTTTCATGGCGTGGACCGTGACCTTCGCTCATTATCCCCCGCTGTTTATCGGTGGCTTCCTATTTTTCCTCGCCTTCTCCCAAGCCACTGAACCCCACCAGAATGAGAACAACCTGCGTGGACCCATCCTCGTCGGCTTCTTTCTCGGTGCGCTCGTCATCCACGGCGGTCTCCAGGGTTGGTGGTTGGGGCCGATCATTTCCAGCCTCTCGGAAATGCCGCTGTTCATTGGCTCCACCATTCTAACCTCATTTAATGATAACGCCGCAATTACCTTTTTGGCCAGCCAGGTCGAGGGGCTTTCGCCGTATTTGAAATACGCAGTCCTCGCCGGAGCCGTGACCGGCGGTGGACTAACAGTGATCGCCAACGCCCCGAATCCCGCTGGCCAAGCGCTGCTCTCCCGCTTTTTCGGGGATGGTGTTTCACCGATCAAGCTAGCGCTTGGGGCGATCTTGCCGACGCTCGTCGTAGCGCTCTGCATGATCTATTTCCCCGACCGTGGGATTGATGAAATGTTCGCTCCAGTTCCGACGGTAAAACACACTCAAGTGGAATCACCAAAGAAACCTAAGGAGATCCGGGTCGGCCTATTCATTCCCGACACTTCCTCAACACCCCCGGTAGAACCTGCAACCGCGCCTCACTAAACCATGTTTACCGGACTCGTAGAAGCTGTTGGCTCGTTGGTTTCTTTGGAAACCTGTGGTGAGCAGGCGCGCCTGACCCTCGAGATTCCCTTCGCGAAGGAATTGGCGCTTGGTGACTCGGTCGCGGTCAACGGCTGCTGCCTGACCGTCGCCGATCTGACTGGAGGACAAGCCGCGTTCGATCTGTTAGCACAAACCCTGCGGGTCACGGCATTGGGCAATCTATCAGTCGGCAGCACCGTGAATCTTGAACGTGCGATGCTCATGGGCGCCCGCTTCGGCGGCCATTTTGTCCAAGGCCATGTCGATGGCATTGGGAAACTGACACGGCTTGAGGCAAGCGGGCAGGACCATATTCTGGGCGTTTCCCTGCCACCGGAAATCCACCGGTTGTGTATCGACAAAGGCTCACTCTGCATCGACGGTATTTCTCTAACCATCGCGGAACTCACCCCCGACGGTGCGGTGTTCTGGATCACCCCGCACACCTGGACCCATACCCAGCTCCGCCTCGCGAAGGTCGGCCAGTGGGTGAATCTTGAGGTCGATCTGCTGGCAAAATACGTGGACAAGTTGCTGGTCGGCCGCAGCCTTGGCTAAATGAGCTGCGTTGCGGGCATCACTCTCGGGACACTTTTTCGGGACCGATTGGCCCGCATTTTTTTGCAGATACGTTTTGCACAGCAACGCGTCGTCGAGCAACTTAGTATTGAAAATCAATAAGTCGTGACGCTTGATGAAATATCCGGAGAGTTTCGACCCGACACCAAATCCCTATCCAGCGGCGACGCCTGCGCATTACTAACCCAGCCCCCATGAACGAATCCACAGTACTCAACCCCGAGATTTTTCTCGGCAAAACCTATCGCAAGCGCCACGCCGCCCACGCGGAAAACATCCTCTTTGTCAGTTTCACCGAGTTCTGGTATCAAGTCGAGGGTTCCGATTGGTCCATCCGTCCCTACCGCGTCCGTCGCGACGGCTTCGAGCTCGACTGGGGCAACGGCGACGTAAATCTTTGCATCTACATCGCGTCCAGCTCACAGTTTCTCGAACTCAACCCACAGCAGATGTGCTACTGGGAACCGGTCTCGGACGCTAAAAGTCCTTCTGTCCCGGAGGGCTGACGCCGAGCGCCTTCCACACATCATCCATCAGACGCGTGGCGAGCGCGGTGGAAAGATCCTTATCCTTGCTCTTGCCGGTGACGCCGATGTTGATGGATGGGACTTTGCCATGCGGCCCATCGGCCTCACCGACTTTGACGAACAGGCGTCTCGCGATTTCACTGGCGGCAGCTTCATCAGAGGCCATGTGCCATTTCTGGGCGAGGCGGAGATCCTTGCTGACCCGGATCAGAGTTACCCGGTCTTGCAATTTCCCCTTCAGATCTTTCGCCATCTCATCCCGCTTTTCGACAGGCATCGCCGGATTGATCGCCAACGGCACCCACACCGGTTGCGGGCGGTTCTGTTCGTAAAAGCGGTGGGCGAAATAGCCACCACTGAGCAAGAGCACGATTGCCACGACACCCAGAGCGATCCAACGTTGCATCCCCAACGCATATACGGCATTCACCCCTCGCTCCAAGCCAATTCCATGGAATATCCACCCACCGCAGCCACTGTTGAAACTCTCCCTAACGGTTTCACGCTGATCCTCGATCCCGACCCCGCCGCGCCGGTCGTCAGCACGCAAATATGGGTTCACACCGGCAGCATGCACGAGGACAGCCACCTCGGCGCAGGACTTTCCCATTTCCTCGAACACATGGTTTTCAAAGGCACTCGCGACTACGATGCGGACACCCTCGCCGACACCGTGCAGGCTGCGGGCGGGCATTGGAACGCCTACACCAGCTTCGACCGCACGGTTTATTACATCGATGGCCCGGCTGCTTCGTTGCCCGTGTTTTTGCAAACTCTAACGAATTTAGTGTTTTTCCCGACCTTGCCTGAATCTGAGTTCGAAAAGGAAAAGGATGTAATCCGCCGGGAAATCGACATGGGGCTCGACGACCCTGACAACGCCGCCTCCTGCCTATTATTTTCCACCGTTTTCACCCTCGATCCGCGCCGCCACCCGGTCATTGGCCACCGCCATCTCTTCGATGCCATTCGCCATGACGACCTCACGGCCTACCACCGCGCCCGCTACACGCCTGACCGGTGTTTCGCCGTGATATCCGGTGACTTCGATCCCGATGTATCGCGCGAAATGTTGACCACATTCACCGCCGGCGTCCTCCCCGGCGGCGGACGCGAGCCGTTAGTCGCCCTTGATCCGCCGCAGCTCGGGCCACGGCGGGCACGCGGCACCTTCGCCATCCCCACCAGCCGGATTTCCCTCGTATGGAAAACCCCGGCGCTCGATCACCCGGATGCCCCGGCCTTCGACGCGCTCGCTGGCATTCTCGGTCGTGGACGCGCCTCCCGCCTCCACCGCAGCCTGCGCGAGGAACAGGAACTCGCACTGGAAATTTCCGCCTTCTCATGGACCGGTCCCGGCCGCGAAGGGCTGCTCGGTGTCTCCGCCGATGCCGAGCCCGCCAAACGCGATGCCCTGATCGAAGCGATTCTAACGGAAGTCGCCGCCGTCACCGCCAGCGCGTTGGACGAGGATCTTGCCAAGGTGAAACGCCAGATCGCCGCCAGCCAATTCCGCAGTCTAACCACCGCCTCGGGCCGGGCCGCAGACCTTGCCTCTAACTGGCACGAAGCCCGTGATCTCGATTTCACCCGCCGCTACCTCGCCGCCATCCAGGCCGTCACCATTGCCGACATCCGCCGCGCCGCCGCCACTCTAACGGACGAACGGCAGACGCTCACCATCCTTGATCCGCTCGACGCCCCGGCCCCGGCCCGCATCGCGAAATCCGCCCGTTCCCGCGAGGAAATCCACACCCACACCCTGCCGAATGGCCTCACTCTCGCGCTCATCCCGGATCACCGCGTCCCGCTTGTCCACCTCCAAGCCGCCGTCCGTGGTGGGCTGCCTGCGGAAACCCCCGTCACCAGCGGCCTGAACCAACTTCTCGCCGCCACCCTGCCGAAAGGCACCCTCACCCGCAGTGCTCAGGAAATCGCCTACACCCTCGAATCTCTCGGCGCATCCATCGGCGCGAACACCGGCAACAACGCGCTGCTCGTCCAGGCCTCTGGCCTCGCTCCGGACCTTGCCACCATCGCGGATGTTTTCGCCGAGACCATCCTCGCCCCGGCTCTCCATGGCGATGCCATCCAGCGGGAAAAAGCCAGCCAGCTCGCCAGTCTCGAAGAAGCCCTGCAAGACCCGTTGCACACAGGTTTCCGCGCGCTGCGCGATGCGGTCTTCGGCGGCATTGGCTACGGCCTCGACGCCTTAGGCTCGCCGGCCAGCCTCTCTGCCCTCGACCGGCTTGCCCTCAGCGCCCACCACTCGCGCCATTTCAACGCCGCTAACATCACTCTCGCCATCGCCGGAGATTTCGACCCAGCCGCCACGCTCGATCTTCTCGCCGCGAAATTTTCCGCCCTGCCTCAAGGCCATCAATGGTTCGCCCCCGCCAGCGGCATCGTTCCTGGCTCGGACCTGACCCGCCATTTGCCCAAGAAACAAGCTGTGCTCACCATCGGTTTTCCCGGCACCACCGTTAGCGGCACGGACCGTCACGCCCTCGCCATGATCCAAGAATACTGCACCGACATGGCCGGCCCGTTGTTCACCCGCATCCGCGAGGAACTTGGCCTCGCCTATCAGGTCGGGGCCACTCAGTTCCTTGGCTTCGACACCGGTCTATTCACATTTTACCTCGCCACCGCGCCCGAGCAAGCAGACCTCGCCCGCCGGGAGTTACTAACAGAGATTGGGAAAATCGCCGCCGCCGGGATCCCCGCTGCCGCCTTCGACCGCGTCCGCTCCACCGTCCTCAGCGGCCTCGCGATCCAACAACAATCTCCCGCCTCCGTCGCCCGCCACGTCGCGCTGGATCTCCTCTTTGGGCACCCTGCCGACGCACATCGCCGCCTGCCCGCCGCTTACCAAAGCCTCACCATGGATCACGTCAGCGAAGTCGCCGCCCGCATCTTTGCCGTCACTCCCACCGTCGTCACGGTGCTGCCGGAATAGCTCGATTACAGAGGTAGTCTTATTCCTTCGCGGCCAGCGCCTTTTCCACCCCGCCTGTTAGCTCTGGGCTTTCGGGCTTGGTGGTGGGTTCGAAGCGGGCAATCGCCTTGCCATCCTTGCCGATGAGAAATTTCCCGAAGTTCCACCGGACCTCGCCAGGAAAAACTCCGTCTTTACCGGTGAGGGCCGCGTATAGCGGGTGCTGCTCTTTGCCCTTCACGCTGATTTTATCCATGATCGGAAACGTGACATCATACTCCGCTTTGCAGAATTTCTGGATTTCCTCAATCGTGCCGGGTTCCTGGTGGCCGAAGTCATTGCAGGGAAATCCGAGGATCACAAAATTCTCGCTCTGGTGCTTTTTGTAGAGAGCCTCAAGCGCGGTGTATTGCGGCGTGAGACCACATTTTGAGGCGAGATTTACTAGTAGCACGACCTTGCCCTTGTAGTCCTTGAGCGAGGTCGCCTTGCCCGCCGCAGTGGTGAATGGGATTTCAGTTAGATCAGCGGCGAAGGCGGAGGCGGCCATGACGAAGGCGGGGATGACAATTCGGAGGAACATGGGCGCAGCCTAAACCAAAATTGCATCCGCGCAAGCTCCGCTGCCGACGGTGCGCCCAATACCGTCAGTTTACCAATTTAAGCGTCTAGGATTTAACCGCAGATGAACAGGATTTACACAGATAAAGAGGATATTCTTTGTTTTTCATCTGCGTCTATCCTGTTCATCTGTGGTTGAAAACTTCTATCAGTATTGGGCGGTGCGATGGAACTGTCTTGGCGCAGATTTTTTCCAATCACTTTCAGGCGGGCGCCTTGCACTTCGCGGCCTGCTCGTCGCGAATACCGCCGATGAATAACAACACGGCGGCGACACAGATGCAGGAGTCCGCAACGTTGAACGCTGGCCACCAGCCATCGCTGTTAGGAACGAGCTTATCATAGAGCGGGAGCTTAAAGGCGAGGAAATCCACGACATATCCTTGGCCAAGGCGCGTCCACAAACCGGCCGTCTGATACTCAACGAGCAGGAATCCTTGCACCAGCCTGTCAGTTAGGTTGCCAAGAATTCCGCATAACAGCAAGGCCACGGCGATTTTGGATAGCGGATGGACGAAGTAGCCTTTTTGCCAAACGATGCGCAGCGCGGTCAGCACGATGACCGGCACGCAAAGGAACACAACCGGTGCCCAGGCCGTGCCATTGCCAAAACCGAAGGCCACGCCCTGATTGTGAACCCGGACGAGGCGGAAGAAATTTTCAATCACCGGGATGTCATGTGCCTCCGGCGACCACGGCGGCGGCAGGTGGCCGACCGTCCAGAACTTGGTGATCTGGTCGAGCACGTAGAGCGGGAGCGTGAGGGCGAGAAAGAGCTTGGGGAATTTCATAAATAGTAGTGGCGGTCGATGACCGTCAGGGATTGGAAAATGCGCCGGTCACCGACCGCCGCTACAAACTTCATCGCACCTCTCACACAGCCCGCTCTCTAGCAGCGGCTCATGTTTCCGGCAGCGCGGGCAGAGCAGGTGATCCGTCTTGCGGGCGGTGGCGGCGAGTTCATCCCCCACCGTGGCCGTGAGGCCGGCGATGATGAAGAACTCGGTGGCGAAGGCCCGATCGTTGAGAAGATATAGCAAAGGGATGTCACCAACGGGAATAGTTAGAGCAACATCCGCCTCGTTATTGCGGGTGAATTCCTTCGCCTGAATGCGGGCCTCGATGGCGGTTTGGATGGTGTATTTGATTTCAAAAAAACGAGTTGCCTGTTGCGTCGCTTCGCCCGGCGTAAAAGCGGGATTCGGCTCGGGGAAATCCTGTTCGTGGACCGTGCCTGCCGTGAAACCAGCGTGCTCCCATGCTTCGTCCGCAGTGTAGGCGAGGATCGGTGCTAACAGGGTGGCGATGCTGATAAAAATCTCATGCATCGCGGCTTGGGAGGCACAGCGGCGTGGGGAAGCCAGCGCATCGCAATACATGCGGTCCTTCGTCGCATCGATGTAAATGGCGGAGAGATCGTGGGTGCAAAAATTGTTAAGCGAGTTGAAAACCTTGCGGAACTCGTAGGCTTCGTAGGCTTTGCGGCACTCGGATACAACTTCGTGGAGGCGTTCCAAGATCCAACGGTCTAGCAGCGGGATAGGAGATTGGGGATCGGAGATAGGAGATGAAGAGGGGTCATAGCCATCGAGATTTCCTAGCAGAATGCGCAGCGTGTTGCGGAGGCGGCGGTAGGGCTCGGCAACTTGTTTGAAGAGATCCTCACCGAACGGCACTTCATTTTGCCAATCCACGGAAGCCACCCACAGGCGGACGATGTCGGCACCGTATTGATTGTAGAAATGCGCGGCGTCCGTTGGCTTGCCCGACTTCGCAGCGTCGGACTTGGAAATCTTTTTCTTGTCCTTATCGACGACAAAACCGTGGGTCATCACCGTTTTGTAGGGTGCGTGGCCCCGATAGCCGGTGCTCAGCATGAGCGAGCTTTGGAACCAGCCGCGATGTTGATCGGTGGCTTCCAGATAGAGATCGGCCGGGCAGTGGAGTTGCGGCTGCGCGTCGAGCACGGCGGCGTGAGAGCAGCCGGAATCGATCCAGACATCGAGCGTGTCACGGCACTTTTTCACCCCGGCGGGCAAACCTAACAACGCGGCGAGCTCGGCGTCGGATTTTTCAAACCAGATGTTGGTGCCTGCCTTTTCGACCAGGTCGGCGACCTTGTGGGCCAGCTCGGCGGAGAGGATCGTTGCGCCATTTTCATCGAAGAAAACCGGCAACGGTACGCCCCAAGTGCGCTGGCGCGAGATGCACCAGTCGGGACGCGATTCGACGGTGCCATAGATCCGGTTGCGACCCCACGCTGGCAGCCACTCGACCTTGTCGATTTCCGTCAGCGCCTTGCCGCGTAGGGTTTCTAACGAGATAAAAAACTGCTCGACCGCGCGAAAGATGATCGGCGTTTTCGAGCGCCAGCAATGCGGATAGGAATGCTTGTAAACTTCCTGACCTAACAAATGCCCGCGGGCGTCGAGGATCTCGATGATGCGGGGGTTCGCTTTGAAAACATGCATGCCCACCAATTCGTCGAGTCCGACTTCGGCAGTAAATTTCCCTTCATTATCCACGGGCGAAAGTACCGCGAGGCCGTTCTGTTGGCCGGCCACATAGTCGTCCGAGCCATGGCCGGGAGCGATGTGGACGGCGCCGGTGCCGGTCTCGGTGGTGACGAAATTGGCGAGGATGAGTTTCGAGGTGCGGTCGAGGAAAGGGTGTCTGGCTTCAAAGCCTTCGAACTCCTTGCCCTTGCTTTCCTGCAGCGTCTCGGCAAGCGCGTAGCCGGTTTTTTCAGTAAACGCGCTGATGAGTTCTCGCACGATCACAAAGGTTTCGACCACGTCGTCCTTGATGAATTTACCGATGATATAAGTGAACTCCGGGTGCAGCGCGATCCCGAGGTTGGCGGGTAGCGTCCACGGCGTGGTGGTCCAGATCACCATGCTGGCCTTGCCCGCGAAGGGGCCGGAAACGAGCGGAAATTTGACAAAAATCGCCGGGCTTTCCTTGTCCTGATACTCGACCTCCGCTTCCGCCAGCGCGGTTTGTGCGCCGTAGGACCATTGGACCGGCTTTTTCGCCTGATAGATATTACCATTTTCCACCAGCTTCGCGAAGACGCGCAGGATGCTGGCTTCGTAGCCGGGGTTCATCGTGAGATAGGGATTTTGCCAATCGCCAAAAACCCCGAGACGACGGAACGAGGCACGCTGAATGTCGATGAATTTCGTGGCGAACTCGGTGCAGCGGCGGCGGATTTCCGCAGGCTCCAGACCGGCGGTTTCCTTGACGACCTTGAACTCGATCGGCAGGCCGTGGCAGTCCCAACCGGGCACGAAAGGCGCGCTGAAACCGGCCATGGTCTTGGATTTCACGACCAGATCTTTGAGCAATTTGTTCAGCGCAGTCCCCATGTGGACGTCGCCATTCGCGAAGGGTGGGCCATCGTGGAGAATGAATTCTGGAGCATTTTGAGCACGGCGGCGGGCAAGGATTTTTTCGTAAAGTCCGGCGTTTTCCCACCTCTCCAAGCGGGCGGGCTCGTTCTGCACCAAGTCAGCGCGCATTGGAAAAGTCGTTTGCGGGAGAGTCAGGGTGTCTTTGTAATTCGGGGCGGCGGCGCTCATGACGGGGCGCGGACGCTAGCAATGGCTCCGGGTGGGGTCAACCACTTGGCGAACTCTTCATGTTACCTCCAAAAGAACGGGGATTGCCATCGGTGGTTTGGCAGTTCATCAATTATGTCTGAAACGCTTATGACCCATTTCCCCACCAAGTTTCTGGCCACGCTCGCGGTGCTGGCTGCGTCCAGCTTCATCAGCCGCGCGGAGGATTTTTCGTTCGCTACACTGCGTGAAAAAGCCCGAAAAATGGCCGCAGTCCCGCATGAGACCCCGAAACTTGATCTGGCGGATTTTTGGAAAAACCTGACTTATGACGAGCACCGGATCATCCGCTTCAGGATGGATTCCGGGCTATGGGCGAAAGAGAAAGCGCCGTTTTCGATTGATTTCTTCCATCCGGGTTGGACGGCCAAGAAGATGGTGACCCTCCATGAGGTGGCGGCTGGCAAATCCGAGCCGCTGGCCTTCGACCGCAATTTATTCAAATACGAAAAACTAAACGTGCCTAACGGAACTCCGCCGCCGCCGGGTTACGCGGGCTGGCGGGCGCGCACGCATTTGAACTCGGAGACTTACATGGATGAGTTTCTGGTGTTCATGGGCGCGAGCTATTTCCGAGCGATCCCGAAGGACACGCCTTACGGGCTTTCCGCGCGCGGGCTCTCGATCAACAGCGGCCTGCCGGGCGTGCCGGAGGAGTTCCCGGATTTCTCGGAATTCTATCTGGAGAAGCCTAACAAGGACTCTAAAACACTGAAGGCTTGGGCACTGCTCGATGGCGATAGCGTGGCGGGTGCCTATCAATTTCAAATTACTCCGGGACCGGAAACCGTGATGGACATCGAGGCGGAAATCACGCTGCGCAAACCCGTCGCCCAACTCGGACTCGCGCCGTTTTCCACGATGTTCTGGTTCGGCGAGAGCACCTATCCGAAGCCCCTCGATTTCCGCCCGGAAGTCCATGACAGCGATGGTCTGTTGATGGAGCTCGGCAGCGGAAATCTCCATTACCGCCCGCTGGAAACGACCAAGGGCCAGTTCCGGCATTGTGTTTTCACGATGGAAAAACCGCGCTCATGGGCGCTGCTCCAACGGGACCGCGCGTTCACATCCTATCAGGACCCGGAAGCGCTCTATCACAGCCGGCCCAGCGTGAAGGTGGAGCCGATAGGTGGATTTGATTATGGTAAGCTTCACCTGATAGAAATGCCAGCCAAGGACGAAACCGACGACAATGTGGTCCTGCTATGGGAGCCGACGCCGGTGTTGGAAGTCGGCAAACCCTATCATTTCCACTATCGTCTGCGCTGGATGCGCGATCCCGCGCCGTCGGGGATTTTCTCAGTCCGCGCCACCCGTTGCGGGACGCCGGTGCAAAAGCCCGATGAAGTGCTGATGGCCATCGACTTCGCCAAGCCGCTCACACCGCAAGCCAAAGTTGGCGATCCGAAATGGGATGATGTTTCCAAGCTGAAACCCGTCGTCACCATCAATCAGCAATCGGTGAAACTCATCCACGTCGGTCTATCAGACATGAGCATGCCAAACGTCGATGACCTCCCCGCCGGCCTCGGCCGCAGTGACAAACTCCATATGCCGCAGGTGCTGCGCGCGTTTTTTGTCTGCGAGCCACCGAAAGATCTAGCCGAGATGGACATGACCTGCGAGCTCCAGGATGAAACCGGCAAACCGGTGTCCGAGCGCTGGGTGTATCTATGGAAAAAGCCCACTCCCTGAGCTGCCCGACGGTCCGGTCTCTACTGCCGTGCATCCTGGATTCGGGTTTTGCGTGGCGCAACTTTTGCACAGTCCATGAACCCAAGGAGCGGCGATCTCCTGAATCGCCGTGCTCATGGGGGGACAATGATCCGAGCTGTCGCCATAAACTTAACCGCGTTTGATGTCAGTTCAGGTAGGCCGCCTCGGTGGTCATGAGCAGGGCTTGGGCGAATTCCTCCCAGTTCGTGAGAGCCTCGCGGCTGACTCGTTCGGCATGCGGATCGCTGACCAGTTCATTGAGTTTACCGGTTTGTTTGGGCTTCATCATTTGTTCCGCCATGCGCTTCTTCATCTCCGCCTGACGGATGCGCTCCTTCGAGTTGAGGGCTTTGGGATCGAGTTTTAGGAACGCCTCAATCCGGGCTTTCCGGGTCTCCTCGTCCTCCCCGGGGACCCCGTCCTTGAAGGAGGATGTCTTCGCCACGGCTGCTGACTGTTGCGCACCCAGAAAGGCCTGGGCGAGCTTGATCTCATCCGGCCTTGGCCAGCGCTGATAGATGATCTCATACAGCACCTTGATGCGTGCGGTGTCGGTGGTTGCTTTTTGGAATTCAGGACGGGTGACGACGTTCCTTGCTTGCTCGATGACTAACAGGCTGTTCATGCGGAACAGCGCTTGCTGGGGCACGATGGTTTCGTGGCGCCGACCGGTGGGTAGTTGCGCGTTCGCCATGTCGAAGTTTTTCATAAATTCCGCCATGTTCAATCGGTCCACGAAGCCATAGATCGTGCGGCGCGGGCTGTAGGGCTCGGTTTCGATGTTCATGGGATGGCCGAACATCGTTAGGTCGATCTTGCCGCCGATGGCGAGGAAGCTGTCGCGCAGGGCTTCGAAGTCCAAGCGGCGCACATTGGCACGCCATAGCAGGCGGTTGAATGGATCGATGCTGGCGTTGGTGGTATTAGGATCGCTGGTCTGCTGATAGACGGCGGAGGACATGATGAGCTTGTGGAGTTTCTTGAGGGACCAGCCGTCTTCCATGAATTTCGCCGCGAGCCAGTTGCAGAGTTCGGGGTGGCTGGGAGGCTCGCTCATGACGCCCAGATCGTCCGGGGTGCTCACAAAACCCTCGCCGAAGTGGTGGAGCCAGACGCGGTTCACGAGCACGCGGGCGGTCAGGGTGTTGCGCTTGTCCGCGATGGCATCGGCGAGTTGGAGGCGGCCGCTGCTATCCGGTGGAAACGGTTTGCGGTCCGCTTGGATGAATTCAAGAAACTGGCGGGGAACAACGGGCCCCGGAGTTTTGGCCTCGCCGCGAATGAATACTTGGGCGTTCTTCACCTTTGAGTCCACGAGGATGTTCGCACGGGCCATCGCGCCGGGGTGTGATAGATCAATTCCAGAGAGCTGCCGGTTGATGGCTCCGATGGCATTCTGCACATCCTTGCCAAGGCTGTTCTGCGTCTCGTCGAGGGACAGGGCGAGGAATGGTTTGGTGTTGAACACGGCGGAGCGCACTTGTTCGAGTTGTGGATTACTCAGGCCGGGAAAGATCGCCTGCTCGGGGGCCGATTTTTTCCAGGAAGAATATTCCTTAACGTAGGCGTCCTCGGCCTTGTGGAAAACCCCGGCATAGATGGTGGCCGCAGCTTCAAGCGAACTGAGCTTCTTGCCGCGGAACGCCTCGGCGACGAGCGGGTTGACATAGGCCGCGTTTACCGGATCGGCGTGCCGTGCGATGGCCTCGACAGAGCGTTCCGCGAAGCCGGAGATCGGCAGGCGCGCGAGTTCGCGCCACAAGCTCAACACCGGATGGCCGGAACTCCGCATGGCCCGAACGGCGGATTTCCGGTCTTCCTTTCGGTCTTCTTTCGAGAAACCTGCTTTGATCTTGGTCGTTACCGTGGTTTTAGCCGTTGGGTTCATCGACATCATCTCGCCGGACTTCGCGGTTTCGGCCTTTGCCTGAACTTGGGCCTGGATCGAGCGCTGCGCCGCCTGAAGGTCATCGGGAGCGAGGCCATCTTTATCGAGATATGTCGTCAACTCCTGGTAGTTCGCCTTGCCATTCTTCATCCGTTCCATGCCTAACAAAAAGGTCGCGGCGTGGGTGTTGAATTTCGTCGCCATCCGGCACATATCCCGGTCGATCATGGCATAGCCTTTCGTTTCGAGGGCCTTGCGTTCGGCAAGATAGCTTTCCTCGGCCTTCTTATCCTTGGAGACGGCGATAACCGGGAGTTCGTCGGGTTCAGCGCAGCTATTGAAGACGCCGTAGAGGCTGTAGTAGTCGCGCGTGGGCACGGGATCGAAGAAGTGGTCGTGGCAACGGGCGCAGGTCACGGTGGTGCCGAGGAAGCCCTTGCAGACGACGTCGATCTGGTCGTTGATGATGTCGTTCTTATTGCCTTGGAAGTGGTCGCCTCCGGTTAGAAACCCTAGGGCGGCGAGCGTGCCGGGTTGGGATTTCGAGCTTGGCAGGAGATCGGCGGCGAGTTGATCCTTGATGAACAGGTCGTAGGGTCGGTCTGAGTTAAAGGCCTTGATGACGTAGTCCCTGTAGGTCCAGGCGAAAGGATTGAGGGTGTTGTTGTCCTTTTTGACATCACCGCGGGTGTCCGCGTAGCGGGCGATATCGAGCCAGTAGCGGCCCCAGCGTTCGCCGTAGTGTGGGCTATCTAGCAGGCGGTCCACCACTTTTCCGAAGGCTCCCGGAGCAGCATCGTTGACGAAATCTAGCACTTCTTTGGGCGATGGCGGAAGCCCGGTTAGATCGAAGGTGGCCCGGCGGATCAACGTGCGTTTGTCGGCGGGAGCGGAGGGTTTCATGTCCTTCGACACCAGCTTGGACAGGATGAAATTGTCCACCGGAGTATTGCACCAGGACGCATCCTTCAGGTTGGGAACAGGCGGTGAAACAAGCGGCTGATAGGCCCAGTGCGTTTTGACGCTGTCCCGCATGTCTTCGCTGAGGCCATCGGCGATTTTTGAAATGTCGCGGCGGGGTGCTGAGGTATTTCGTGGATCGGGAGCGCCCATTCGGACCCACTCTTCGAGATCGGCGATTTGCTCGGGAGGAAGTTTACCGCCTTTCGAAGTGGGCGGCATCTGCGTGTCCTTGTCCGCGTAGCGCACGGCCATGATGAGCAGGCTTTCATCCGGTTTGCCGGGCAGGATCGCAGGGCCGGTCTCACCGCCTTTTTGCCAACCGGACATGGTGTCGAGGGTCAGGTCGCCTTTTGACTTGCCCTCTGACTGGCTGTGGCAGCGGTAACAGGACTTCGATAGAACGGGGCGAATTTTGGTTTCGAAAAACCTCAACTGCGCAGGCGTGAGTTCCTCCGCCATGGCGATGGAGGGAACCAAAAGCAGCGTGAGTCCAACAAGCGGCAGGCAAGTCACGCGCCGATGACGGATGCGGCCAAAGCCAGTTGCTGCGGATTTCATGCGAGGATGTCGTTGACGACGTTGCCCGCCACATCGGTGAGGCGGAAATCGCGGCCGTTGTAGCGGTAGGTGAGCTTGGTGTGATCGTAGCCAAGGGTGCGGAGAACCGTGGCATGGAGGTCGTGGACGTGGACCTTGTTTTCCACTGCGGCCATGCCGAGTTCGTCGGTGGCACCATAGCTGGTGCCGCCTTTGACCCCACCGCCGGCGAGCAGGGTGAAGAAGGCCTTGTTGTGGTGGTCGCGGCCAGCGGTCTCGCCCTTGCCATTGCGGTCCCGACCGGGTGATCGCCCGAACTCGCCGTTGACCATGACCAAGGTCTCGTCTAGCAGCCCGTGCGACTTCAGGTCGGCAAGCAAGGCGGCGATGGGTTGGTCAATACTTGCCGCGCGCTGAGGCAAATTTTTCGCGATGTCCGAATGCATGTCCCAGCCGCCGCACCAGACTTGGACGAAGCGCACGCCGCGCTGCACGAGGCGGCTGGCGAGCAGCAATTTGCGGGCATTGCTAACGCTGGCTCCGCGGTCTTTCTGGGCGTTCTTATTGTCTTTAGCGCTTCCAGACTGGGGCACGCCGTCGATGCCGTAGAGCTGGAGGGTGGCAGCGCTTTCCTTGCGGATATCAAACACATCGACAGCTTCGGTCTGCATGCGGAAAGCCATTTCCATGTTAGAGAGTTCGGCTTCGAGCTGGCGTTCCTCGTGGAGCTTGGTCTTGTGCATGGAGTCGAGTTGCTTGACGAGGTCGAGCTGGCGGCGTTGTTCCGTTAGGGAAAGATACGGGTTGCGGATGTTTTCTAACGCTTTGCTCGGATCGGAGTTGCTGGCGTTGACGCTGGTGCCTTGGTATTTTCCGGGAAGGAAGACGCTGCCCCAGTTCGCAGTGCCGCCATTGGGGACTCCGCCATCACGCAGGGAAACGAAGCCTGGCAGATTCTGGTTGGCGCTGCCGAGGCCGTAGAGCACCCAGCTGCCGAGGCTGGGCCGTGGCAGCCGCAGGTTGCCGGTATTCATGAAAACCGTCGCAGTTTCGTGGGCGGGGATGTCGGTGTACATCGACTTGATCACGCACAGGTCGTCCGCACGCTTCTGGAGCGCGGGGAAAAGCTCGCTGATTTCGAGACCGCCATTGCCGCATTTGTCGAACCGGAACGGGCTGGCGAAACCGACGTGGTTGCCATCCGGCAGTGTCTTGCCGTCGTATTTCGCCAACTCCGGTTTGTGGTCGAAGGTGTCCACATGGGATGGGCCGCCACTGAGGAAAATGTGGATGACGTGTTTCGCCTTTGCCGGGAAATGGACGGGCACACTGAACCCAGCGGCTTCTGCTGAAGATGCGGACGAGGCGGCGAAGAGCTCGGTGGGTCGCAGCAAGCTGGCCAAACTGAGCATGCCGAAGCCCATGCCCGTTTTCGCCAAGAACTCGCGCCGGGTAGAGACGGTGTAGTTGGGATTGGGGAAATGCTCCTCAATGAATTTCCGGGATGGTGTCATGGCTTGGGTTGGGTTGGACGGGTTGAATCGAATGCATCAAAACCGCTCGATAACACGAGTAAACTTTATTTACGATCATCTAGTTTCCGCCGTTGTCATTTTTTTCCGGTTTCTGAATGAGGGCGGCTTTGGGGAGATCTGTCGCGAGTTGATTTCCAGGGCGCTCGATCTCTGTAATCCGGGAAATCCGCACGAGCTCAATCTCCCCGGTGGAGGCTCACTCAAGCGGCGGTCCGGTCGCATGCTTTTCGATCACAGCCCATAAAGACGAAAAAAGATTCTTGAATAGACCGCGCGTTTGGTTCATTCATTCATCAGTCCAAAAGTGCCTGAAATTATGAAACGTATCACCAGAATCGCAGGATTGATGGGAAGTGTGGCGCTCGCCGCTGGCAGTAGACTCAAGGCGGAAGAAGCCAGCGGGGAGCTCAAGATGCCACCCGATATGATGGGTGAGGAGGTCGCCGAACTGACCAGCCCGCCGAACGTGCCGCCTGCGATCAAGCGGAACCATCCGACAAAAGTGATCGTGAAGCTGGAGGTAGTGGAAAAAGTCATGAAGATGACCGATGGCGTGGACTATATGTTCTGGACCTTCGGCGGGACGGTCCCCGGCAAATTCATCCGCGTGCGGGAAGGGGATGTGGTCGAATTTGAGTTGATGAATCGGCCTAGCAACAAGATGCCGCACAACATCGACCTGCACGCGGTGAACGGTCCCGGCGGTGGCGCGGCGGCCTCATTCACCGCTCCCGGCCACAGCACGACCTTCTCGTTTCGCGTGCTCAATCCCGGACTCTACGTTTATCACTGTGCGGTGGCACCCGTCGGCATGCACGTGGCCAACGGCATGTATGGAATGATCTATGTCGAGCCCAAGGGTGGATTGCCCAAAGTGGATCACGAGTTTTATGTCATGCAGGGGGATTTCTATACCAAGGGAAGATATGGTGAGCAGGGCCTGCAACCGTTCTCGATGGAAAAGGCCATCGACGAGAGACCGGACTACGTGGTCTTCAACGGCAGCGTCGGTGCGCTGTTGGGTGATCACGTGCTCCAGGCGAAAACAGGTGAAACCGTTCGGATATTTTTCGGTAACGGCGGTCCTAACATGATATCGTCATTTCACGCCATCGGCGAAATTTTCGACAAGGTCTATGTCGAGGGTGGACTTGGGCTGATCAACACGAACGTGCAGACGACCCTGGTTCCAGCGGGGGGCGCGGCGCTCCTTGAATTCAAGGTAAACGTGCCCGGTAACGTGATCCTCGTTGACCACTCGCTGACCCGTGCCTTTAACAAGGGCGCATTGGGAATGATCAAGGTCGAGGGCGAGCCGGACCCGCTGGTCTATTCCGGCAGGCGCAGCGACAAGATCTATCTGCCAGAAGGTGGCACGCCACAAATCATGCCGGACCAAGGGCAACCGCTCGCTGCCGCCACCAACAAGGCCGAGCGCGTCGAGCGTGGCGCGAATGTCTTCGCCTCTAACTGCGTGGCTTGTCATCAGGTGAACGGCCTGGGCATCCCCGCCGCGTTTCCCCCGCTGGCAGGATCGGATTACCTGAACGCGGACAAGAACCGCGCGATCAGTACCGTGCTTCGCGGTCTCAACGGCGAGGTCACGGTGAATGGCAACAAGTTCCACGGGAGGAATCTATCAACGGCCTCTGGAAAAGGGCGGCAAGACGCGGGCGGTGGCGGATTTCCAACTGGATGTCAGGCAAGTGACCAATGCGGAATTTCTCGCGTTCATCATCGGCCATCCGGAGTGGCAGCGCTCCCGCGTCAACCGTCTTTTCGCGGACCAAGCCTATCTATCGAAATGGACGGGCGACACCGCGCTCGGCCCGCAAGCGCCACCCGACGCGCCGGTCGTTTGCGTCTCGTGGTTCGCCGCCCGCGCGTTTCTCAAATCCTTGGGCAAACGGCTGCCGACCGTCGATGAATGGGAATTCGCCGCCCGTGCTGACGGGAAATCCATCGACGCCAGCCAAGATCCAGATTTCAAGGCCCGCATCCTCGATTGGTATGCAAGACCGGTACCATCCCTGCTGCTTGCCGCAGGTTCGCAGTCACCGAATCTATATGGAGTTTCCGGTATGCACGGCATCGTCTGGGAATGGACGTCCAACTTCGTGTCCGCTATGACCAGCGGCGAGGCCCGCTCCGACGGCACACTTTCGGCCCAACAGTTCTGCGGTGGTGGCGGCGCGGATTCCAACCAAGCCACCGACTATGCTAATTTCATGCGGATGGCGTTCCGCTCGTCCCTCAAGGGGGATTTTTGCCTCCCCGGCCTCGGTTTCCGCGGGGCGAAAAATGCGCAAGCTCCAACCAACCACACACCATGAAAACGATTTTTCTATCAGCTATTTTATTAGCTTTCCCACTGCCCGCGGAGGACGCGCCGCAACCCGCACCCACTGCCGTGAAAGCACTACCGGACAGCTCGATCTACGCGCTCGGCTCCACTTGGTGGGACCAAGACGGCAAGACCCTCGTCTGGGCGAAATCCACGGGAACCCCACGGGTCATCGCGCTCGGCTACGCCACCTGCAAGGGAATCTGCCCGCGCATCATTGCGGACATGCAGCGCATCGAGAAGGAACTCGATCCGAAGTCGAAAATCCGCTTCAGCTTCATCACCCTAGATCCGGCAAACGACAAACAAGTGGAACTTAAGGCCCTGTCAAAACGCCATCTTCTCAGCTCCCGCTGGGATGTCCTGCGAGGGTCCGAGGAGGATCTGTTGGAAATGGCAGTTGTCCTCGGCGTGCGATTTAATCGTTTGCCCAATGGCATCGACTTCGCCCATTCCTATCTCATCGCCACCGTCGGCCCTGACGGCAAGATCCTTCACAAATGGACCGACTCGAAGGAAGGGCCTGCACCATCGGTGAAGATTCTCAACTCGCTGCCGGTCCCCTGATTGACGAAGTTCGTGTATGACCGAGAAAGCCCCGCCCCAGCCATAGAGCGCCATGTTCACCTATAGCAAACTTGCCCAAGCAGGGATCGCCGCCGTCAGTTATCTGGCGGCGGTTTCACCGGAAAGGCGATTGGCGAGCAGTGCCGAGATCGCGAAGGACCGGCAGCTTTCGAAGATCCTTGTGGCCAAGATTCTCACTCTGCTTTCCGCCGCCGGCCAAGTGGAAGGCAAGCCCGGGCCAGCAGGCGGCTATCAACTTGCTCGTCTCGCCTCAGAGATCACGCTGCTGGACGTGGTGAAAGTTTTCGAAGACCCGCAGGATAAGGTGATGTGCCCGTTCGGACCGAGCTGGTGTGGCGTGGGTGCCCATTGCCCACTGCACGACACTTTCGCGGAAATCCACCAGAACGTGGTAGATGGGCTCCAGCAGCAGACTTTCGAACAGTTCATCGGCCACCCGCATTGAAACGCGGCTGCGCCGTCTCCACGGGCGTGCCAGCCGGGAATCTAACAGAGCAAATGATAGCAACAAGGCGATGGTTTTCATCCTAGCGTTTACACGGCTATTTTCGCCATTCATCTATCAGCGATGCCACGAGCGCGGTCCAACCGGTCTGATGGGATGCGCCTAAACCTTCGCCGGTGTCGCCATTGAAATATTCGTGGAAGAGCGGCAGATCGCGCCAGTGGGGGTCGGTCTGGAATTTTTTGGAGCTGCCGTGAATGGCGCGCTGATCCTGGGAGTCACGAGCGAACATCTGGATGAGACGGTTAGAAAATCCACTCGCCATCTCATCGAGCGTCACTTCGCCCTCTTCTGGATCGCTTGCGGGCACCGTGAAGGATTTACCATAGGCTTTGCGCAGTTTGCGCAGCGACTCGATCATCATAAAACTCGTCGGCAACCAGATCGGGCCACGCCAGTTAGAGTTACCGCCCTTCAATTTCTCAAGTGCCTCTGCGGGTTCGTAACGCACGGTGCTGGATTCGTAATGTACGGGGTGATTTTCGTGAAATTTCGACAACGAGCGCAGGCCGTAATCACTGCGGAACTCGGCGGCATCCCACACGGAGGATAACACCCGGCGCATTTGTCCTGGCTCGATGACGGCGAGCACGTGCGTGGTCTGGCCGTCCACCTGCAGCGTAGTCACGCAGGGCTCAACAAGGTCCGGACGGTTGTTCATCAGCCACTGGAAATTTCGGTAAAACTCCGGGAACGGTTTCATCCAGTTTTCCTCCAGGCGCTCGACTGCAAACAGCGGAATCAGGCCGACTAGCGAGCGCAGACGGAATTTGCGGAAGCGACCATCGGTAAATTCTAACACATCATAGAAAAATCCGTCTTTTTCATCCCACAGTTCGTAGCCTTTGCCGCCGCGATCTTTCATTGCCGCGCCGATGTATAGGAAGTGCATGAAGAACTTGGATGCCAGTTGTTCATAGGCCTTGTTCTCTTTCGCGAGTTCCAGCGCGATGCGCATAAGGTTTAGACAAAACATGCCCATCCAGCCGGTCGCGTCTGATTGCTGGAGCGTCGCGCCGTTCGTGCTTTTGCAACTGCGATCTATCAGCGTGATATTATCGAGTCCGAGGAAACCTCCCTCAAACACATTATTACCTTCGGCATCCACCTTGTTGACCCACCATGCGAAATTCATCAGCAGTTTGTGGAAACATTTCTCAAGGAACAGTCGGTCGGGCTTGCCGCTGCGCACGCGATCCATGTTAAAGACCCGCCATACTGCCCACGCGTGGACGGGTGGGTTCAAGTCAGAAAATTCCCATTCGTAGGCGGGGATCTGCCCGCTCGGATGTTGGAACTGTTCAAACAGTAATAGCCAGAGCTGCTCCTTCGCGTAGTCCGGGTCAACGAGTGCGAGCGGAACGGCCTGAAACGCCAAGTCCCACGCGGCGAACCACGGATACTCCCATTTGTCCGGCATCGTCATCACGCGCATCGTGTTGATGTGCCGCCAGTGGAAATTGCGCAGGGTCTTGCGCGATGCGGGCGGTTTCCAATCGGGATTGTCCCCCTTGAGCCACAGGTGGACGTTGAACAGATAGATTTGTTTGGTCCACAGCAACCCGGCAAGCGCCGTCCGTTGGATGTGCTTCTCATCCGTGCTCGCAGTCGCGGGATGAATCGCGTTGTAAAACTCATCGGCCTCCTCGCGACGTTGGGAAACAATCGCATCCACCTCCGCAAGCGGGTCGGCTAGTTTCTGATCCGTGAGTCGGAAGCGCAACACCACGGAGCCATGCGCGGGAACTTCCAGGTTTGCATAGTGCAAGCCAGCCTTCGAGCCGCTGTTTGCGGGATTGACGCATGCCTCGCCAGCGATGACGTGGCGATGAAACGCATCCTTCACGAACGGCGTGCGACTCCGGGCCTCGCCACCGAACACTCGCTCACAATGCGTTTCGTTTTCCGTGAACAGCGGCGTTGCGCCCAATGTGCCGTGAAATTTCAGCGCACCGATTTGATAGGGAAACGGCAGATTCGCGAGCGGATCAACGTCTTTCGCCCCCACTTCGAGCGTGATGTGCTTGCTGGGATTCTTTCCGAGCCTGATAGCAGGCGGACACTTGTTAGGCGGCGTCCAGCCCCACGTATTGCGAAACCAAAGTTGCGGGATCACATCGATGCTCGCTGCCGTCGCCGCGCGGTTGCAGATCTCGATGCGGATGCAGGTATCGTCCGCCGCGCCCTTGGCGTATTCGATGAAAATGTCGAAGTAGCAGTCGTCGTCGAAGATGCCGGTGTCTAGCAACTCGAACTCACGTTCCAGTGCCGTGCGTTTCTGATTTTCCGCGATGAGTTGCCCATAGGGAAATTCCGCCTGCGGATATTTGTAGAGGAACTTGCAGTAGGAATGCGTCGGTGTGGCGTCGAGGTGGAAATAATACTCCTTCACATCCTCGCCGTGATTCGCCTCGTTCGGCACGAGACCGAAGAGACGTTCCTTGAGGATCGGATCGCGCCCGTTCCAAAACGCCCAACCCAAGACCAGAAGTTGAAAGCGGTCACACCAACCCGCGATGGCGTCCTCGCCCCAGCGATACGCCTTGCTGCGTGCGAGATCGTGCGGCAGGTAGCCCCAGGCATCGCCATCCGCGCTGTAATCCTCGCGCACCGTGCCCCACGCGCGGTCGGACACGAAAGTGCCCCAACGCCGCCATGGCGGGACAGGCTCAGTCGCACCCTCAGCGAGGCGATTTTGTTCGGTGGTGCTCACAGAATGTTAGGAAATTAATTTTGGCGCAGGCCCTGAAATAGCCGTTAGGTCTGGGACGCGCAACCCTTCCATGGATTCAATCATTTGTGGTCAGCGTAGCTATCCGAACCGTTGTGCCAAGGATCTTATTCCGGGCCCCGACAGGAACGCAAAAGTAAGACGGGGTAGGAAAAAGGAAACTCCACCCACTTTTTCTGCCTTTCTTCTTCCCGTCCCGGTCCTTGCTGTTATACTGGGCGTCATGACATTTTGTGATTTCCGGAGCTCTGGAATTTCAGAGTCAGGAGTGATTCGAGTTCATCTTGGCAGGTAGTCCCCAGGTTATCGAGATACGC
>JAYVNM010000142.1:0-31664 GCA_043758445.1 Akkermansiaceae bacterium
TTCTCGAATCGGCCTGTTGTGGACAACTTTCAAGAGGTTCGCGCCGCTTCGCGGCGGTTAGGTCTCGGTTTCACCCATAGATTTGGCGGAAGAGGCTAATAATTAGGTCGCGATTCGTCAGTGATCATGCCATAGTTGATGGACTTCATTTGCTTAATGAGCAGCGGACGACGAGAGAGCCGACTGTCGTGCTTGTCCGCATAGGGCGAGTTGGTGCGACGGCAAGGGCGCACATGGCCAGCAGCATTGCGGCGTGGATGGCTTCCCCCTCGTGCGTGCCGGGCTAATAAGGGCTTTCTAACAAATTGGACGGCCTTATTTCGGTAGGGATTTCCAGACGAAAATTCTCGTGGTTGTGGGCAAATCTCAAGAATCCGCTCGGCAATGTGTCGGGATCACAGAGTTTTGAGTGTATTTCCGTAATGAACTAAATTGATAGTTTCCTGTATAGGATTAAATGCTCCGGTCAAGTATGAGTGATCATGAATTTCTAAATTCGTCAGGTTCAGCGTGTGAACGACGCCACCAGCGAAGCCAGATCCGCCGGGGCGGCGCGGTCTGCGGTAAGGATCGCCGCTTTTTGGAGTGAAATGATTTCCGCAATCCCCTTCCGCGAGAGGTCGAGCATCGCGGTCATTTCTTCGGAGGAAAATACGGCTTCCTCGCCGCTGCCTTGGATTTCCACGAATTCGGAAGTCTCGGTCATGACGACGTTGAAATCGACTGACGCGTCCTTGTCTTCCGGGTAGTTTAAATCCAGCATCGGCACGCCCTGATAGACTCCGGCAGACACGGCGGCGACGAGTTTTTTGATCGGAAATTGTTTGAGCTTACCGGCCGCCATCAGCTTGTTGAGGGCGATGGCCATGGCGACGCAGCCGCCGGTGATCGAGGCCGTGCGGGTGCCGCCGTCGGCTTGCAGAACATCGCAGTCGATCCAGATCGTGCGTTGGCCGATTTTTTTCAAATCGACCACGGCGCGCAGGGCACGACCGATCAGGCGTTGGATTTCCGAGGACCGGCCATCGAGCTTGCCACGGGAAATGTCGCGTTGTTTCCGCTCCAGTGTCGAGTAGGGCAGCATCGAGTATTCCGCCGTGAGCCAGCCGCCATCGACCCGTTGCGCCCGCATCCAGCGCGGCACGTCCTCCTCGATGGTGGCGGCGCAGATGACCTTAGTCTCGCCGAAGGAAACCAGCACCGAGCCACTGGCATACGGGGCGACATTTGGCACAAAGGAAATCGGGCGGAGTTGGTCGGGCTGGCGGCCATCGGGACGTGTCATGGCTTGAGTGAAAGCGACGACAGGACCTGCCGCAAGCGCGGAGAAATTTCCATCATCGTCTTGAATTCGCGTTTTGCAGTGTATGTGTGGGGCGCTTCAGCCCACCATCCGACCTCCTCTCATGCTCTTCCTCCAACAACTCCGTGGCGAGCTTCGCAAGCTCTTCGCCCGCCCGCGCACATGGATGGGCTATGGTGCCTTCATGGCGATGGAGGCGATGATCCTGTTCGTTTTCAAACTGAAAGGTGGCCAAGAATTCATGCGCCGCAGAATGGAGCGCAACGGCCTCGATTTCGGCACGTTCTACAGTTCGCTCACCATCACCTTCATGATCATGATTTTCAGCATGGTCCTGTTAGGCTCGATCTATTTCGCCCTAGTGGCAGGCGACATCGTGGCGAAGGAGGATGAGGATGGAAATCTACGGATGGTTTTCGCGAGGCCGATCAGCCGCCTTCGATTGTTGTTAGTCAAATACACCGCCGTCTCGCTCTACACGTTCACGTTTGTATTTTTCGTCGGGATCACGGGCTACGCAATGGCCGCCGCCGCGGTCGGTTGGGATGGCGGCTTGTTCGTGATGGAGCAGAAAATGAAAGTCTTCGCCGCCTATCCAAATTGGTCCGCGGGGGCGGGACGCCTCGCGCTCTCCGCTGTCGGCATCGGCCTTAGCATGATCACGATTTCCTCGTTCGCGTTCATGTTTTCGTGTTTCAAAATCAAACCGGCGGCGGCGACGATCATCACACTCAGTATCCTGTTCGTGGACATGATCCTCCAATTTTTTCCGTTCTTCGAACCCTACCTAGGCTACTTCATCACCTGGCGGATGAGCGCTTGGGTATTCATCATGGAAACCCACATTTCATGGCCGAAGATCATCGAGTCCTATGCCTTCCTCGGCGGGCTCAACGTCACGCTGTTCACCCTTGGCTGGCTGTCGTTCCAGACGCGTGATTTCAAGACCTGAGCTGTCACCAATTGATATTCGCGCCGCGCGTGTCGATGTGGGTGAAATCCCAGTAACCGCCGATGCCGCCCTTGAACAATCCCAAGTCCCGCAGGTTGCGGGCAGTTGCAGTGACGACTGAGGCACGGATTGGGAATTTCACATCCACGGCGACGTTGGCTTGGTGCCATGAACCGGACTTCGCACCATCGCAATGGGCGTTGTAAGCGGGGCAGCGGTAGGCGGAAATGATCTCCACCTGGTTGACGTTCATTTCCTTGGCGATGCGATCCGCGACCCGCAGCGTATAGCCCATGCGCGGCCACCAAGCCTTGGGTGGCAGCGTGTTCCAAATGGCTCCCTTGCACTTGGCGTGGGCTAAGATGATCTGCGCCGGGGAAATATTTTTCAATTTCAGGTTCCAAAGATAGTGGGTGTATTCCGTCAGCACGCCACCCTGCGCCCGTGCCCAATCGGGGGGCAAACTGGTGAGGTCGATGTGCCCGTTCGCCGGTTTGACGGTGGCGGGAGTTTGCGTTTGGACGCTCACTTTCGGCCCAGCCATGGAAGAATATGCGCGGGCCGTGGCGGACGAGGCGAGCAGCCCGAGACTGGCGAGGCCGAGGCCACTGAGCATCCGGCGGCGGTCGAGCAGCACGGATTCAGCGGCGGTGGATGCGTCAGGGGAGATTGTCATGGTTTGGTTTCAGGGTTTTTGTGGATTATAGCGGATTGCGTGCCGAACACGTCGTTTTGCTAGGGGAAATTCATAAATTCCCGTGGAACCAAGCAGATGTGGCGGATGCGACAAGCAAAAAAGACCGCAAAATTGCCCACATGAGCGAAAATGCCCCAGCTTCGGGTCTGAAAATCACGGTCAAAGGCCCAAATCACGCAATCAATCATCGACGCAGCGGGAAAGACCTTCCAACTTATCCATGTTCATCCACGATTTACCGAACCCTGAAAAAATTTGGCATGAAACACCTCGAAAGACGGATCACGGCGCTGGTTTTCCTGCTCCTCTGCAGCGTGGTGCCTGCCGCTGAGGAAAAAAACTTGCTGCCGAATGGCAGCTTCGAGGGCAAGTCCCCGCTGCATGGCTGGCTCACAGATTTCCCGGACGAAGAGTTTTACGTCGGCAATGCGCCTTATGTAAAAATGGCTCCACCGGCGGCGGTCGGCGGACGCAAGGCGGTGATGTTAGATTTGCCCGCCGGCATCGCGGGGAACCAAGGCGGCAAAATCGAGAGCGTGCCGGTGCCAGTCGTGCCGGGCGCGACCTACCGGATGGCGGTGGACTGCATGACCTGGGATTTTAGCGCGAAGATCCACGCCGAGGCTTGGAGCACGGACCCGCATCCCGAACAAAAGCGCACCATTTTCCGCCGCGCACCGATGGATGGCAGGCCCGCGCTAATCATGTGTTATCGTGCACAGGTGCCATCGCCGCCGGGAAATTCAAAACAATGGAGCACGGCGGGGCGGGAATTTACGGTGCCTAAATCCGTCGTAGTCGCGGGCAAGGACCAGCAGCCGGAATTCATCTCCGTGAAGGTGGTCAACTTCGCCGCGACCCCGAACGCGGGGAAATCGTATTTTTCCAACTTCCGGCTATTTCGCGTGGAATCGAAAGCTGACGATCAAACGCCGCAACCGCAGCCGTAAGTCTCATTGGTGGAAACCCAAACATCAGTCAGCGACGAGACCGGGGGCCAGTCACCGCGCCAGATTTTGCAACGCGCGGGGCGGGCCTTGAAGCTGGGGCGCGGACTGACCTCGCTGGCGATCGGGCTGGTAACGGCGGGCGGGCTGATGGGAATCTGGTTGGTGGCGGATGCGCGGCTGCACTTTGGCGCGGTAGGCCGCTGGTCGGGCTTCGTTGCGATCATTTTGCTGTTAGTCGCTGCGCTGGCCCATGCTTGTAAGTCGTGGCTCTGGCACCTCGATGACGCGGCGCTGGCCCGGCGCTTGGAACTGGCGACCGGACGCGACGACAACGCGCTGGTGAATGCGGTGCAACTCGATCGCTCGCTGGAGGGAAATTCACCGTGGCGCGGAGTCTTGTTAGGTGAACTCGCTGGCCTCTGGCGCGGCATTCCATGGCAAAGGATTTATGATTGGAAATTACTGCGGCGCTGGGCTGGCGCGGCGGGGGCGCTGGTCTTGTTGGGCGGCTTGTGTTTCCTGCTCAAGCCCGCGGAATTCCGCCAACGCCTCGCCCGGGTGTTGATGCCGGCAAGCGAGATCGCGCCGGTCACGCGCACGCGCGTGGTGGCCGTGATGCCGGGTGATCGGACGGTCGCCCGCGGCACAGAACTGGCGATGACCGTGACGCTGGCAGGCGAGGCACCCGCCGAGGTTTGGCTGGTGGTGGCTAGTGGCGCAGGCCGGATCGACCGCCAAGCCACCAAACGGGATGGGGCAGCGATGACGTGGATGGCGAATTTCAAATGGACCGAGGCAGGGCGTTATTGGTTCGAGGCTGGGGACGCGCGTTCTTTCGAGCGGAAAATCGACGTGCGAGCCCCGGCCAAATTACTGGCCCGCCAGCTCACAGTGGTGCCGCCGGTTTATACGAAATTGAAATCGATTAGCGTGGCGGAGGGCACTGCATGGCCAGCGATTCCAGCGGGGTCGGAGGTGACGCTAGACTGGACTTTCGACCGTGCGGTCAAGCAGCTCGCCGTCGATCATGATGAGGCGAAAGCGGCCCAGTTAGAAAATCCCGAGTCGTGGAAACTCACCGGCCGGCTAATCTCTAACCGTACGTGGAATGCCCGCTGGACCGATGTTTCCGAGCTAACAGACCAAGCCCGCGTGGTATTCAATGTCAAGGCGGATGAGGCTCCGCGCGTGCGCTTGATCCAGCCAACGGGCGAGGAGGAAGTGCTGCTCACGCGGGACGCCACGCTGCATCTAACCTTCGAGGCAAGCGATGATTATAGTCTGGCAGAAGTCGCGGTTTGGCGGGGGACACCAGAGAAACCGGACGCGCGGGCGATCCAAATTTGGCAGCCCGGCCTATCTTCGTTCAAGCAAGTCATCGACATCCCGCTCCCACGCTGGCTCGGCAAGGACGAGCGCGAGGCATGGTTTTGCGTTTCCGCGACCGATGCCAACAACGTGACCGGGCCGGGCCGCAGCTTGTCCCGGATGCTGGTGGTGCGGATCGTCACGGCGGACGAATTGAAGCGGGCGATGGAAACCCGACAAGGCGAAGTGTTAGGCAGTCTGGACGATCTGCTGCGGCTCCAGCAAACTAACCTCGAGGCGACACGGCTGATTTTAAAAAACGCCCAAGGCGATCTCGCGACCTTGGTGGAACGCCAGTCGCGAGTGCAGGAATCCGCGGTGCAATTGATCGCAGGCACCCCCGCCGGGTCCGCCGCATGGCGCGATGTACTCGGCGGTCTGGCGGCTAAGGAAATGCCGCAGGCGGTGTTAGCCCTGCGCGATGGGATTTCGACCAAGGACAAGCAACAACAGGCGGCACTGGCGAAGGGCGAGTCGTTAGAAATGGCGATCCTCGCCCGCTTGAAGAGCCTGCCCGCTGATCTTCGCGACGAGTCGGCAGGCGCGGCCGTGCGGGATTTGATCGGCAGAGTGGAAGCCCTGTTCAATCGGCAAAAAGCCCTCCACGAGCGGCTGTTGAAGGCCGCGAAGGGCGAGGGCGCGGCCATGGCGAATGATCAGGACGCCGTGGCCGACGAATCACGGGTGGTCCGGCAAGCTCTGGCGGATGGTGCGAAGAGCGCATCGCTCGGGGATGCCACTTTCCGTGCCGTCCTAACCAAAGCGGCGGACCTGATGGGTGAAGTGAAAATTTACGAACAAATGACCCGTGGCGCTGAGCAGTTAGAGCATGAAACCTTCCCTGCGGCGGCGGCGACGAGCAAGCAGGTGTTAGTCGATCTCGCGCGGGTGTTAGAAATGTTGAACACCACCCAGCGCAGCGGTGCGGGCGATAAAGCGGAATCGGTGAAGGAAGCCGCCGCAGACATCCGCGAAAAACTAGACGCCCTAACAGAGCAACAGCGCGCGGTGGTCGAGAAGAGCAAGGCCCTCGCCGCCAAGCACGAGTTCAGCCCCGAAAACGCGGCGGTGGCAAAAAACCTGTTAGCAAAGAAAGCGCAAATCGCGAAACTGATCGAGCAAATGCTAACAGACGCTCACGCGCTGCCGGATCTCAGGCCGATGGATGAGCTGCGCGAGGAGTTGACAAAAATTTTCGAAGACGTGATCCAGCAGGATGCCGAGCAGGCCGCCGCCGGGCAGTTGAAGCCGTCCGAGATTGCAGTGCAGAAGGAAGAGAGCTTGCTGGAAGCCTTGGAAAAAGCCGCCAAGACCGCCGCAGATATGGAAATGTGGCTGCCCGACAAGAATGAAACGACCAAGTGGCTGATGGAAAATTTCGACCTCACCGAGATGCCGGTGATTCCCAATTTACCCCTGCCGGATTCATTCACGGATCTTGTGGGAGACCTACTCAAAAAACAGGAAGGGCTTGAAGATCAGGTGCAGGACGCCGCATCTAACAATGCTTTCGCCGTCAACCCGGCGAATGGTTGGGAAGTCGCCGATGGGCCGATGCCGGGCTTCAACGCGCAGGGGAAATCTGGCAACACGCCACCTAACAAGAACGAGCAAACTGGGCGTTCCAGCGGTGGCCGCGAAGGCGAGTCGAGCGGGGAAATGGTGAACCAGCGCGCAGATCATTTGGAGGGCAGTTCGATCGACGCACGGCGGACTAACGACCCGCTGCAAAAAGGTCAGATCCAAGATGATGGACCGCCTGCGGATGCCAAGGCGACTGGCGGCGGCAAGGCAGGCGGCGCGAGCCAGCGCACCGGCATGGATGGCGATGCGCCGCTGCGCACCGTAAAATCTCCTGACCAGATGCTCAACAATGCGCTCGCCGCCGAGCAGGCGCTGCTCTCGCAACAAGCGGCAAAAAGTTACGCCACTGCCCGCCTGTTCTATCTGCGGACCGGCCCGCTGCCAGAAGTGGCGCGTCTCATGGATGAATCCCGCGAGGCCTTGAAAAACGGTCGTCTGGCGGATTATGAAGCCCTGCACCGCCGGATCGTCGCCGGACTGCGCAAGCTTGGCGAAGGTGGCTCGACCACCAATGTCACGGTGTTAGATGGCGGGGCCGGTGGACGATTCGTCGGTGAAAAACGCCTGCCCGGCGGTGCCGATGCCGCAGTGCCTGCGGGATTCCAACAACCCGTGGATGATTATTTCCGCGCCCTCGACACGCCATGATCCGGGTGCCCGCCTTACTTCTGTTAGCCGCTCTTGCCCAAGCCGCTGCCGCGCCACCCGGCTGGGCCCTTGCCGGGGCGCCCTACCGGGTCGCGCTTCATCCCGCGACTCCGATGGACGCCGACGAGGCGGGCTGGGAAATCCGCTTGCCGGACTTCGGCGGCGGGCGGCCCGACATGCGCGATGTTGTTTTGTTAGGAACGGACGGTAAGGAAATCGCACTCGACGCAGTTTGGCGCGGTAGCGGACGCACGCTGTTAGTGCTGGCGGAATCAATGCCGGGCGAGGGCGCGACGCTTTATTTCGGCGGAAATTCCGCACTGCGCATGAGGGCATTTTCGGCGAAACGTAGCCTGATGTTAGAAACCCGGCGACTACCTGCTGGCGCTGACATTTTCACGTTCGGTGGTTGGCAGGCGGCATGGAACAAATCCCCAGCAGTCGATGGCGTGGAGTTCGTCCCGTGGATTTTCCATGGCGGAAATCCCTTGGGCGACGGCGACCATTTCCTCAGTCGCTACACCGGCCGTCTGAAAACTGGCGCGGGTGGAGAAATGAAATTTTACACTCTATCAGATGCGGTCTCTTATGTCACTCTGGACGGTCGCGCCGCGCTCAAATGGCAGGGCAAACAAGCGCCGCCGCTCAATCCAGAGAAGGCACCGATGGCCAAGGTGTCTGTGGCGAAGGGGCTGGCGACAGTTGAGTATTGTCACGCTGTCATTGAGGCCCCGTCGGCGATGACGCTGGGCTGGGAGCGGGATGGAAAATTCGGTGCCGTACCGCCAGACTCATGGGTGCATCCGGGACAGGTCAAGGTCGGGGAAATCGAGTCCAGCGACGATGCGCCGGTGCCGTTAGCCACGCTCGAGGCAGAGAGCTACCTTGGCTACGGCGGCGAGTGGTATGTAAGGGTGAAATGCAGTGTCGGCAAACCCGCCGATGGCTGGCAGGCGGAGTGGTTGTGGCCGGATGGTAAGGTGGACAACGGCCTGGAAATACGGCGTTTGTGGATGAGCCTCGCACCCGCGCGGGTGATCCTGCGTTGGCGCAAGGCCGGACGCGTCATCCAAGGTCAGCGGACGTTGTTGATCCCGCCGAAAATGGATGAGGAGTCAGTAAATAATGATCGGCAATTGGAGCATTTTACCAGTTTGTTAGAACGTGAAAACCCAGAGCCCATGGCCGAACCCGCGCGGAAAGCGGCCTTCGTTCTCGCTGAGGATTTCCTCCCGTCAGCCATGGCTACGCGCTGGGCTGAGGCCTTCCTAACAAGCGCCAAACCCGCGCCAGGCCTGTGGGCGAATGCCATGACGATGGCGCTCCGGGAATCCGCGAAACATGAGCCGCAGGTAGCCTTAAATAGGTTGTTAGAACTTCCCGGACCCGCCCGCACCGCCATGGGTAAAGCGGCGGATTTGCTAGAACTCGATCTCCGGGTATTTTCGCTCAACGATCCCACGGTCGTCGGCCAGGTGGATAAACTCAGCAAGGGCGGCGACCGGAATCTCGCCCGCATGGCCCTGATCCGCTTGGGTGACTATCAACTTATCAACGGCCACCTTGAGGCTGCGGCCAAGTGTTTTGCGGATGCGGTTCCCGACCATGAGGCAACGGATCGGAAAGCCCCGGTGATCGACCGCTCGCACTCGCTGGCCTTGGAGGATTTGGTGAATGGCAGCCACCTCGATGAGGCCCGTGAGAAGCTCGACGAGTGGGAACGCCAACGCCCGATGGCAAGGATCGAGGGCGACCAATTGCTCTGGCGGGCGCGGGTGATGGCCCTGGCGGAGGATTGGCCAAGGGCCTTGCAGGACTTGGAAACCAGCCTCAGAATCCGACCCGGATCGCCGGAGGAAATCGAGGTGCTGTTCTGGCAGGCACGGGCGCTCTACGAACTCAAGCGCAAGGACGAGGCCCGGAAAATTTGGAACGCACTGGCGAAAGACTATCCGAAACACGAACGCGCCGATGCGGCGAAATTATGGGCAGCAAAACCTTAATTCTGTTAGTTGCGCTGTTGGCGGTCATTTCCCCCATCTCTCGGGCGGACGGTCCAGGTCGCATTTACACCAAGCCAGCGGACTCGGATACGGGCGTGATATTCGGAAAAATAGCCGGTGCCGTGCTGACCCACGCCATCGCCGTGGAGCGTGACCGCAGCCGCGTCTATTTGGCGAAGCTGGATGCGGGCGGGCTGGAATTTCGCTTTCCTAACATGCCTATAGGCCGCTTCGATCTGGTGTTGGTCACGCGGGATGGCCAGGTGATCGAGGGCCTTGGCTTGGGCGAAATCGCGAAGCTGCCAGATGACCGAGCACGGCATCTGGAGGCGGGCGTAGCGAAGGCGGATTCGTTTTTCAACCGACGCGTCATGCACCGGACCAGCATCGACGGCGAAGTCGCTCTGGTGTTCGTCGAACGCATCCGCGATGGCCAAATCCTGCGCGGCTCGGGTGAGCAACTCGATGCCAGCCTGCGCCGCTTGGAAATCATCGAGCTGCACGAAGCCGACGATGAGTGGCAGATGGTCCGCACCCGTCATCTCTATCGGGAGGAAGCTCCGCGCGGTGCCGGCCTGCCATTTCTCACTCACCGCCAGCTTCCTGCGCTGGGAAATTTGCGCGTCGCGGACACCCCGCGCGACCTCGGCAACATCGACCTAACGAAGCACTAACATCATCATGACCACGCAGAAATGTTTGAGAATCATCAGCGGCAAGGACAAGGGCAGCCTCATCCCATTGTCATCGCCGCCGGTCACCATCGGCCGCTCCGACGACAACAGCATCATGCTGTCGCCCGAAATTGGCGCGTCCCGGCATCATGCCGAACTCACCGAGGATGACGGCGTGTGGTCGGTGCGGGATATGGGCAGCATGAACGGCACTTACGTCAACGGCGAACGGATCGAGTGGCCGCGTGTACTGCATTCTGGCGACAAGCTCAAGATCGCCGCCGATGTGCTGATTTTCGAGGATGCCACGGTCGCCCCCGAAGCCTCCGCGACTATGGCCGGCACTCCCACGGTGAATCTGACGGTCACCAAGACGGATAAATCGTTAGATCACGGCCAGCCCGACATGGCAATCGCGGAGGAAACCGCCGCCCAACTCCGGGTGCTGGTTCCGAAATTGGAATCCGTGGTGACGGAAATCGGCAAGACCATCGTCGGCCAGCATGAAATCCTGCACAGCCTGATGCTCGCCCTCATGTCGCGCGGCCATGTGCTGATGATCGGTCTGCCGGGTCTCGCAAAAACGCTGATGATCCGCACGCTCGCGGAGGTTCTCGATTTGCGTTATCGGCGCATCCAATTCACTCCGGACCTGATGCCCACCGACATCACCGGGACGGACGTGTTAGAAGTGGATGAAATCACCGGGCGGAAAAGCTACCGCTTCATCCGCGGCCCGGTTTTCACCAACATCCTGCTGGCGGACGAAATCAACCGCACGCCGCCCAAGACGCAGGCGGCTCTGTTAGAAGCCATGCAGGAAGCCCACGTCACCGCAGCCGGTGAGACCTATGCGCTGGCCCCGCCGTTCTTCGTGCTCGCCACTCAAAATCCCCTCGAACAGGAAGGCACCTATCCACTGCCCGAGGCCCAGCTCGACCGCTTCATGTTCAGCCTGCGCGTCGATTACCCGAGTGAGGCCGAGGAGGAGGAAATCGCCGAGAGCACCACCTCGGACCGCAGCATCGAATTGTCAAAACGCATGAGCGGTGAGGAAATCCTCCTCTTGCAAAAGCTCGTTAGACGGCTGCCGGTATCGAAGCACGTCGTCAAATACGCGACGCGTCTCGCCCGCGCCACCCGCCCCGCAGATCCACGCGCTCCTGAAGCCGTGAAAAAATGGATCCACTGCGGAGCCGGGCCGCGCGCGACCCAGTATTTACTGTTAGCCGCCAAGGCCGGAGCCGTGATGCGCGGCAGTCTGGTGGTCAATTGCAGCGACATCCGGCTCGCCGCTCCGCCCGTGCTGCGGCACCGAATGTTCACCAATTTCGCTGCGGATTCCGAGGGCGTTGACGTCGATGCCATCATCGCGACGGTCCTAAAGGATGTTCAGGAGCCCGGGGAAAAGGACTATCAGGATGCAACATAAGCTCGCCGATCCACTGGCTTCCCGGGGGAATGGACGCGCTCAACGGTGACGCGGTTTATCTTGGCCACGGCCCACTAACAGGCGGAGTCCCGGTGATCCGTGCCCTATGCCAGGTTAGCCTTGCTGCTAGAAAATTGATTAAAACTCTCCGCCCGCTGCTCTACGCTGTTGCGACAATGAAGCCGCTAGGCTTGGGCTAAATTTTCTACTAGACCTCGCGGGAAAAGGAAAAGGCGCGGATTCATTGCTGAATTCCGCGCCTTATACATATCCCCTCTCGCTGGGGTGGCGGCATTGATGGCAAACTGGTTTCCCCCCGGAACCCGATTTGCCTGCCGCACGCGCGAGGTTGGTGAGAACTTGGGATATTATTTCGGCTTTGTAAATAATTAATTTCTGCTGGGTGAATTTCCCGCAATCCGACCCGGGCCGAAGTAGTGGTGGAGCGCCTCGATGGAGCCATAGCCATGGGCCGCACGGGCGACCAAGCCACCACTTGAGGCGATTTTTTCACGGACCTCGGCGACGGCGTTCGCGGGGCAGGCCGTCATGCCGGCGTTGGTGGGATCGAGCATTTCCAAGTCGTTATGGCTATCGCCAATGGCAAAGCAGTGCGCGGCTGTTAGGCCGTAGTGCTCGGCGAGCTGGCTCAGGCTGCTGCCTTTTTGAAAATCCCGGTGGCCGAAGCGCAGGTAGATCGAATTCCGCTGCCAAGCCAGATGGGGTTCGGCGGCGAGGATCGACTCGAGCCGCCCGACGATCCATTCCATTTCCTCTTCCGTCTGGGAAATGATCCCGGCAGGCTCGCCCGCCATTTCCAGCCATTGTGCCCCGGTAGCTTGCTCGACCTCATGGCGGATTTGCTTCAGTAACTTGCGGGAATGTTTGAAGAGTCCGTGGATTTCCTTTTCACAACGCCGGTTCCACACCGGATGCGGCAGCCAACGTCCAAAATTGTTAGGGAAGTAAATCTCACGCTCCCGGGCCACTACCCAATCCGGCAGAAAGGGGAACCTGCTCTCGATGAAGCCCTCCACCATCTGCGGCATCGAACGTCCGGTGTTGATGCCCCAGACCACGCCCTGTTCCTCGCGCAACTTGCGTACGAGCTCGAAAAAAGCGACCGGCACCGGCGGGCTTTCACCCGAGAAATGCAAGGTTCCATCGAAATCAAACGACAAGATCGCGGAAGGTGTGGGTGGGGCTGGCAGGGTGTGCATGGATCGGGAAAATGCGAGAATCTCGGCGCGAAGCTATTCGGTCATTCTGAAAAAGCGATACCCGGAATCGCGGCGCTTCCAGCCGATGCGCCGTCCCCATGTCCCATGGGACCGCGAAGCCAGTGTCTGCGCTATCAGAGATGCTTGAAATGGCGAAATCTATCCGGTTATCCCCTAGGCAATTTCGTCTAGCCCCCGAAGCGAGGTGTTAATAAACCCGCCTGTGATTTGCATTGTTAAGAATCGCTGAATGCAGACACAGGTTTGACACTTCCTGCCATTTTCGCTAAACGTCATTGCAATGAACGAGGAGCTTCCCATGAAACAACCGGAATTGTCCGAGGACGAGCTGCGGGAAATGCTGGAGGCCCGCGAACTAGAAAAGGAATTGGAACGGCAACGGAAGAGTCGCCTGTTCACTAAAATCCTGCTCTCGGCGGCGGTCGTTTTGATCGGCGCGATCCTATGTTTTCCGAACAATCGCAAGGTGCTCGCCAAGGTCTCCGCGCCCGAAGATCCGGCGGCGACGGCGTCCCGCATGGCCTTGCTCAATGGGAAAAATCCAGACGGTTCGGAGATTTCCGAAGACTTGAAACCCTTCAGCATCAAGCCGGGCGAGTCCAACCACCGGGCTGATATCCGATTCGCCACAGAGTTGCTGCAGTTCATCCAGCCACCACCGCGCGAGCCGGAAAAAATCGTGAAACCCGCTCCGCCCGCAGCCCCTCACCACGCCCGTTAGAACCGCACCGGGGTCGCCGCGCCCCGCCATTTTTATGCAAATCAAGTCCGCTGTCTTCAGCATGAGCGCCCGCGACCTCCAATCCGCCCCGGATTGGAATCGCCCGGAATTCGCCTTTATCGGCCGGTCAAACGTCGGCAAGTCCTCGATGGTCAATATGCTTTCTAACAAGAACGATCTCGCCAAAGTCTCCGCCACTCCTGGCAAGACTCGGTTGCTCAACTTCTTCGTCATGAACGAAACGTGGAGCCTCGTGGACTTGCCCGGCTATGGTTATGCCAAGGTCGCGAAGAGCGAGAAAATCAATTTCACCGAGTCCGTCGGCGACTATCTCGAACAACGGAAAAACCTGCGGCAGGTGTTTGTCCTGATCGATTCGCGGGTACCGCCCCAGCGCATCGACATCGACTTCGTGACTTGGCTCGGTGACTGCGCGGTGCCCTTCGCTCTCGTTTTCACCAAGGCGGACAAGCAATCCGCGCCAAAGACCCGCGCCGCCATCCAGTGCTTTCTTGAACAACTGCCCACGCACCTCGCCAGCCTGCCGCCGGTGATCACCAGTTCCTCAAAAAACCGGACCGGACGAGTGGAGATTCTCAAATTGATTGAACAGTCACTGAAGAGCCAATACATCAAGGACATTTAAAATTTACCGCAAAGGGGCGCAAAGGGGCGCAAAGGGGGGATCTATTTTTTGATCCATTCATCTGGCTTTGTCCGCTTGCGCGTCCGGTATCCCGCCCTAGACTCAGGTCGATATGGGACGCAGGGAAGTGATGATCAAAGCGGCGCTGGTTATCATCGCCGTCTGGGCCTGTGTCTGGGCGGTCCGAGCCTATGCCGGGTCGCGGAAAATCACTGCCGAGAGTGTTGACCGGGAAGTCGCCCGGGCAAATTTCGCTGACTGGTCTGGCCAAACCTCGCCGCCGGACGCTGCCGAAACCCGCCGCCGCGACGGGGAAATTCACAAGATCGCCGGCTTGGTGAACCGCCTCGATTTCCAAGAGCGGGAAAAAAGCCGGGAAACCCGTTCCGGTGAGACTTTTTTCCGCAAACTCGCACCGGACGAAAAAGGCCGGTTCATCGATCTAACTATCGTCGAGTCCATGGGCCGGTTCATGGAATCTCTCGATGCCATGAAGCCGGACCAACGCCGGAAATTCGTCGAGCAAGGTCTCAAGGACATCCAAGCAGGCCGCACCGGAGCCGACTTGGCCCGGGCGGATGCACTCGGCACAGACCTGCTCGACAAAATCAGCCAGCAGGGCATGAAGGCTTACTTTGAAAAATCCAGTGCGGATACCAAGCTCGATCTCGCCCCCCTGATGAACGCGATAAACGAACAGATGCAAGGTCTCCGCAACAACGAATTCGGCCCCCGCCAATGAATAAAAACCGCGGCTTCACTTTGATCGAATTGCTCGTCGTGGTGGCAATCATCGCCGTGCTTGCCGGGGTCGGCTATCCGCTGGCCCTGAAGTTCATCGGAAAATCCCGTGAGGCCGCCTGTCTCGGCAATCTCCGCCAACTCGGCATAGGCCTGCAAAGCTACCTGCAGGATCACAATAACATCATGCCGGATCTCAAGGGCGGGCGCACCGCCAAGACCGAAGATGTGCCGGTGTTAGATACCGTCCTCCTATCCTATGTCGGCTCGCCGGACGCCTTCAAATGCCCAGCCGACAAGCAGCAATTCAAAACCACCGGTTGCAGTTATTTTTGGAATTTCCTACTGAGTGGTAAGCCGGTTTCACAACTCTCGGTCTTCGGTATCAACAAGGATCGTCCTGACAAGATCCCGCTCATTTCCGACAAAGAAGCCTGGCATCCCCATGGGACGAATTTCCTCTACGCCGACCTGAGCGTATCTAACAATGTTCGCTTTGCCGCAGGAAATTAATAGTTATTCCCCGATGCTCGTCGCTAATAATCTCTGCAAAAAATTCGGCGGAAAACCCGCGCTTGCCGATGTTTCTTTCCACGTCCAGCGCGGGGAAATTTACGGGCTGTTAGGTCACAACGGCGCGGGAAAAAGCACCTCGCTCGGGATCATCCTTGGCATGGTCATGCCAGACGCTGGGGATGTCAGCATCGGTGGCGTTTCCGTGCTCAAGGATCGCTCACAGGCCCTGCGCAAAGTGGGGGCCATCTTCGAAGCACCCGCGTTTTACGATTATCTCAGTGGCTGGGATAACCTTAAAATCCTCATGGCTTATTCTAACGGCTTCGATGCGGCTGCCGCACGCATTGTGGTCGAACGTGTCGGCCTGACCAAACGGATTGACTCGAAAGTCCGCACTTACAGTCACGGGATGCGCCAGCGCCTTGCCCTCGCCCAGGCTTTGCTGCCCGAGCCGGAAGTCTTGCTGCTGGACGAACCGACCGATGGCCTCGACCCGGAAGGTATCAAGTGGTTCCGCGATTTCATCCTCACCCTGCGTGACGAACGCGGCATGACCGTGCTGTTCAACTCGCATTTGTTAGCCGAAGTCGAGCTGATGTGCGACCGCGTGGCCATCCTCCGCGAGGGACGGCGAGTGTTCGAAGGCAGCGTGGGTGGACTGCAACATGATACGCCTGTTTTCGAGGTGGATCTCGCGCCATGGGAGAGCGCCTGCGGCCTCATCCGCAGCGCGGGCGGCGAAATTCTATCACCTAGCAGGATCAGCCTGCCCCCCACCCTCGACCCCGCGCTGTTAGTCGAAACTCTGGTGCGCGCTGGCGTCCGCGTCCGCGCCCTTGCTCCGGTCCGCCGCTCGCTGGAAGATCTCTACATGGAGATTCACAATGGCGCATCATCTCCCAATTGAGCGGGAACGACGTCTTCGATTTTCCACGAACCTGAGCGATCTAGCAGTAGCAGCCGATCATGATATGGAATCAAAGTCGTGCGATGTCCCACGCTGATAAAGCCGATGCCGGAAGTCTTGATTTGTTGGTATAACAGATCTTGGTTTTCCTCATCCAGCGCACTCGTTGCCTCGTCGAGGAAGGCGAATTTCGGCTGCCGTAAAAACAGGCGGGCGAAGGCGACTCGTTGCTGCTCGCCGAGTGAGAGCATGTTATTCCAGTCCACCACCCGATCCAAGTCACCGTCCACACGCTCCAACACATCGGATAGATTAACGGCAGCCACGACCGCGAGCATCTCCTCGTCGGTGGCTCCGCGGTCGGGATAGGGATAAAGCAATTGATCCCGCAAGCAGCCCTCGACCATATACGGGCGTTGGGGGAGAAACATCAGTTGATTTGCTGCCGGACGTTCGAGCAAACCGGAGGCCCCAGGCCATAGCCCAGCGATGGTGCGGAGAACGGAACTCTTGCCAGTGCCGCTGGCTCCCATGATGATAAGACTTTGATTGAGCCTCAACTCGAATGACAACTTTTCTACTAGGGTTTTCATAACCACCGGGGTGCAAATGGTTAGCTCATCCAGCTTCACGATCCGGCTGTTTTCATCCGGCTTGTTAGTGGCTTCAGTGGTTATCCGTTGTTCCTCCGCATCGTGCTCGTCGAGCTGATCCCACAAGCTACCGAGACGCTGAACTCCCGCCAGATAGGCACTCAGGCCGCCGAACTGCATGATGATTAGTGAAATCGCCGCTAGCACCGTCCGGAAGGCGTCGGCCGCTTGGGTGACAACGCCGAATTGCACCTCCCCGCGCATATACATCGGGGCGACGATAGCGACCGGTAAGACGAGGGCGAGGTAATTGTAGCTATTGGTGAAAAACGCGAGGTTACGGTTGCGGATGATGATGATCCGCATGTTCGCCACCGCTGCCGTTAGACGATTGAATAGATCTAGGTGCTCGCGTTTTTCCCCCCGATAGAAGGCAATCGACTCCGCGTTGTCTCGCACTCGCACCAGACTATAACGGAAATCCGCCTCTTTTTCGTATTGATGGTAATGTAATCTAACGAGCTTGCGGCCAATAACGATACAGATAACGGTGCCGACGATGGCATAGGCCACCATGATCGCGACCAGGGTGCCTGAAATTAACCACAGCACGCCGATAAAGCTGACCAGCGTCACCACCGAGTTCAGGGCGATCAACATAAACGCGAGCGAGCTGGTGGTGAAGTTTTTAACGTCCTCACTGATCCGCTGGTCTGGGTTGTCCACGCTTTCCGAGCCGCGCAGGCGGAAGTAGGCGCGGTTGTTGAAATAGCGTTTCACCAGATGCTGCGCCATCCATTCCCGCCACAAGAGGGCGAGTCGCTCCTCGACCCAGCGGTAGTAAACGCCGATGGGGATCGCGAGCAGGATCGTGCCGAGGTATTTCCAGAGCGTATCCCAGAAGGCACCCTGATTTTTGTCAGTGATGGCCGTCATGAAATGGGCCGCAGCATAGCTCATGAGCACCTGCACCGCTCCCGTGGCGAGGGAGAGGAGCAATAAGGCGATGAGAAATCCGCGCGCCTTGCGCCGACGTTCCGAGGCGAAAAATGCCTTGGATATGATCCAGAACTGGCGGCAGGTGGTTTTCCACGTTTGGCTGTTAGCAACCGGGTCTGCGGCGGCGGGAGGGGTTTCGGATTTTTCCACTGTCATTTAGATAGCAAGCCTCTGGCTCGATGCCACAGATTTTTTGATGGCAAAAATCCCCTTTGAGTTTCGTTCACCGCGCGAAATCTGTGAGAAATGGGTTGCCAAGCCGTTCCTCGCCGAGGGTGGTGGCGGGGCCGTGGCCGGGGAGGAGGACGGTGTGCTCCGGTAAATCTGCTAGAACGTCCCGCAAGCGAGCCAGCGCGTGCTGATAGAGCGCGGGGCTGCCGCAGCCGCCGATAGAGCCCGCGAAAAGGGCGTCACCCGTGACGAGCACCGGCAGGTCGAGGCCATCGAGCTGATAGCCGAGTGCGGGATTCGCATGGCCGGATAGATCGCAGGCGCGGACGGTGAGCGGGCCAAGCTGGTGCGTGTCGCCGGGGCTCAGGGGGCAGGTATTTTCGATCTGGCAAGCGTATGGGATGATCCCTGCCGTGAGAAAAGTAGAGATGCCGCCGATGTGGTCCGGGTGGGAGTGGGTGATGAAAATTTCCGCCGGCAGGGTGGCGTCTAGCGCGGCGCGGCAAGCGGTGAGATCGTAGCCGGTATCGAATAGGATCACCGTATCGGGCGTGCGGATGAGCCAAGCATTCACCCGTTCTTGGCCGAAGGGGAGGTCGAGCCGGTGGATTTCTGATAGCGCGAGCGGCAGCGGTTGATAGGCGGGGTGGTTCGCCAGCGCGGCGGGATTTAGGCCGAGCACTGGGGCGAGGCGGCGCGCGGTATCGGGTGAGAATTTCCCTCGGGAAAAGGCTAGGACTTCGGCTTCCGGCAGTCCGGCCCGGGTGGCGGCCTCGGCGGGCGCGAGGTCGTGGCCTTTGAGTGCCTTACGCATGACCCAGGTGAAATCGTCTTCGAGCATGGTCTTAGGGGGTGGGTGATGTTGGGTATGGCAGAGGGTCTAGCGGCCGAGCCCGGTGAGTTTTTCGCGCACCGTATGCCAGACTCGCTCGCTGTCCAGCTCGTGCTGGCAGCGCAGGTCCAAGGGGCATTTCGGCAACAGGCAGGGCGCGCATTCTACGTGTCGCCGGACGACCGCGTGGCGACGTCCGAGCGGGCGTTTCCAAGCTGGGTCATTTGGGCCGAAAAGCGTGATGCAGGTGGCTCCGGCCATGGCTGCTAGGTGCGGCAACGAACCATCCGCAGCGATGACCAAGGCGTGGACCGCCAGTAAGGGCAAGGCCCCGGCTAGTGGAGATGCATGGAAAAACCCGACGCCATCGCCCAGTTTTGCCGCGAGCAATTTCCCCAGCCCGCGCCCACCATCGACGCTGGCAACGGTCACCCGGCAGCCGCCATTGATGAGCTTTCCCGCGATTTCCACCCACCTCTCAAGCGGCCATTCGTGACTCGCGCCGAAGTCCGAACCGGGACAAAGCAGCACCGCCCCAGCCACCGGCGCGATGCCGAGGTCATAAGGCGCGAAAAATTCCGGCACCGCGGTCGGGATTCCCATCTCCTCCACCGCCGCGCAATAGTGTCTGACCCGGTGCTCTAACGGCCCCGGCTGACTCGCCAGTGGATGGGTGAGAAATTTCCGCAATCTCGCCTCAGCCGGGCCGAGTCGCCGGGGGATGCCCGCGACTTTGCACCCCTCAGCGGCGATTCCCGGCTCCCACGCCAGCGAGGCCTGCCAATTCCCCCGGATGCCCGCCGCAATGGCCCGCGCATTTGATTTCAGGGGAATGTCGATCACCGTCAGCCCCGCCACCGATACCCAGAAATCCCGCTGTGTGGCCATGCACAAAACCCCCACGCCCAGACCGGAAGCCACCAATGCCCGCACCGCAGGCACAGCGAAGCAGGCCTCGTCCCAACGTTCCGGCGCGGCCACCAGCATTCCTCCAGCGTTCATCGTCACCCGCCGACGCTAAGCCCCCCGCACCCGCGCGGAAATAGCAAAGTGGCGAGCGGCATCAGAATCGGGGGACCGGGAATTGTGACTCTCCGTATCACACCTCACTCTGCGTCCGGCTTGCGAGATCCGACTCTAGACATGCAAGTTCCAATTATTGGATGGACAAGGCCAACTTGAGTTGCCACGATATCTCCAATGAAAAGCCTGAAGAATACGTTAATTGTGATTGCACTAGCTACGTGTATCAATCTTGTTACAGCGCAAACTGCAACAAACTATAAGCTAGTGCGGAATTCACCGAATGATCAAATTGTAAAGGAATTCCGGGTCTCGACTGTCGGACAAGACAAGTCAGAGTTGATCAGAGTACTTGAAGCGATTCAAAAACTTGAAACATTGGGTCCAATAAAATCGAAGAACTATGAGGTGATGCAACGGATCAACTTGCGCGAGTTTCTCGTCTACGCCAAAGTCTTGAATCATACACCAGTCGTTGCAGATAGCATGGCTAGAATCGGCGGAGGCGGGGGGGTAAGCGGTGGCGGCAGTTTTTGGAAGACAGATCGATCACAAATATATTGGTTAATAACTAAAACTGATCATGATGTGGCAGATCATGAAGAATTGCAAGATATAGACGCTGAGCCAACAGGGAAAACCCGCGAATATACGACGGCATCAGGAGCAAAGGCCACTGTGCGAGAGCTTGCTGAGACGGATAATAAAAAGGCTGCTATATCGAAAGAAGAATTTATTATAGCGCTTAAGGCAGGAAAGGTTTGGACATTAAAAAGATTTTCTGAAGACAAATGTTTTCGATGCTTTGGTAGTGGTAAACTAGGTGCGCTGCAAAAATATGCTAAGTGTGCCGATTGCGATGGAACAGGAGTGATCGAGTCTGATCTATTGGTTAAGTGGTAGAACGATTCTTCCGCGCAGGGAGCAGAAGCTGGGGGACACGGTAAGCATACAGAGCAACTTGCACTAGGCTTAATCCCGGGCATCGTCGATACCCTAAGTCAAACAACAATCCATGGAATGTTGTCATGCTGACCCCACGAATAAATTCTGTTGGGTGAGAATCCCCCTTGCCCGCGTGTGGCAGTTGCAACACATTATGGGCATGAAGAGCGCAGCAGTTCACAGTCGGATTAACCCTGAGATCAAAGAGCAGGCTGAGGGAATACTCCAACGCCTAGGCCTAAGCCCGACCTAGGCGATTCGTATGTTTCATGACAGAGGGACAGTCCTTTTGTCATGATCTTCCCTCCCCGCCATGGATGGCATATACTTCGTCCATAGAATAATTTTATGAATTACTTGATCGTAATCCTAATTCTCATCGCTGGGCGGGCACTTGGTGGAGACTATCCATTGCATGATAGAGGGACAGTCCTTCTGTCATGATCAACCCAAATTTTAAAGTGAATAAAGAAGAACAAGGCCACAGCAAGCATTTTGTGAAAGGCTTTTTGATCGGTTTCGCTTTGGGCGCATTGCCTGCTTTTGTATTGAGCTTGTTACACGATTCCAATTTCAGTGAAGCAGGTTTGATGGCCGTGATACTCGGATCGATATGCGGATTGCTAGCCGCACTAGGCGGAAAACGCATGATAAATACTTTGATAGAACTACTAAAATTTGGGTGGTCATAGCCAACACTTGACAGTGGGGACAGGCCTCTGTCTTTCCCCTCTATCATTTAGCCCCAGCCATTCAAACTGGCCTCATGATAATGACGTTATTGCTGGCTCGTTCGTCATCGGAATTCGTGATGACGTAGGTGCGGAAGGCGGCGTGAACGGTAGTTCGACAATGGCGACTTTCCGGGTTTCAATCTTTTGTTGGTAACGCAGATTCTTATCGCCAGTGAGAAAAGCGTCGAATTTGGCGTCCATCAACTCGATGAGTTCGCCGTTTTGTTTGCCTGACTATCCTTGAAATTGCACCGTTACCACTTTGAACTCCGTAAGAAGATGCCGCAGGGCGATCGGCAGATTCTCATCAAGAACGCTGGCGGGGCTGGCGGGAAGGCTTGAAACTTGGGGCAGGGCCGGGGATGCTTGCGGGATGCCTGCTCCGTTGTCTGATATACCGCCGCCGGGCATTGCGTGGTTTGATCTGGATGGAACTTTGATCGCTTGGGATTGCCAGTTGTTATTTCGGCAATTTGTCCTGCGCCGGGAACCGTGGCGCGGGCTGTTGCTGCCGGTTTTCCTCGCGTTTCTGCCTCTGGCCGGGCTGCTGGGGGCGGCGGGCATGAAGCGGGTTTTTCTCTGTTATCTGTGGCGGATGGATGCGGAGTCGGTGGCTATGTATGCACGGGAATTCGCCGCAGCGGTGATGCCTGCGATTTATCCGGAGCTGCGCGAAAAACTCGAACAACACCGGCGGGCGGGGGATTTCCTGATCCTAGCCTCGGCGAGTCCGGCGTTCTATGTGGCGGAAATCGGGCGCGAGTTGGGGTTTGATCTCACGCTGGGCACGCCAGTCGAGCTGGGCCGGTTTTTCCCGGATTTGGAAAATCACAAAGGTCAGGCAAAGGTGGTGCGCTTGCGGCAATTACTCCCTGCTGCGTACTTTGTGGATGGCCGGCTGATCCGGAGTCACGGCTATACGGACAGCCGGGCGGATTTACCGATGTTAGAGCTGTGCACCAAAGCCACGGTGGTGAATCCGTCGCCGGCGCTGGCGGCGATGGCGGCGGCGGCGGGGTGGGAAATCGTGCGGCCTGCGCGGCCTTGGAAATCGCGCACGGGGTTCGCGGTGAGGGCGCTGGGCTTGTTGTTAGGATGCGGGAAATTTTGAGAACCGTTCCCGGATCATGAATCTGGTAAATTTCACAGCTCGATCTGGAAAAAGTCCCGCATCACCTCCCGATAGACGTCGCGCTTGAATGCGGGTAACCAGTCGAGGTCGAATTCGATGGGCAGGATCCAGCGGTAGGCGCGGAATTCCCGTTGTTTCTGATTCACGTTCACCGTTGGCGCGTCTGACTTGAGACGGCAGAGGAAATAGGTTTGCTCCTGGCCATGACTGCCGTGCTTGCGGAGTTTTTTCCAGCGGGCGTGCTCCGGGTAGAGGTAGCGATAGCCCTCACGGCGGGCCAGCACTTCATAATGTTTTGCCTCCAGACCGACCTCCTCACGCACCTCACGATAGAGGGCCTGCTCGGGAGTTTCACCCGAATCGACACCGCCTTGCGGAAATTGCCACGCGCCGGGTATCGTCCAGCGTTCGCAAATCAGCAGGTTGCCAGCCGCATTCACGACCAATGCGGCGACATTTGGACGGTAACTTACCACAGGAGGAAAATGCGCCAATGCAACCCCGCTGACAATCCTTAACTTTTCCTAAGCTTAGTGTTTTCCGCCGCTGAAGAATAAATTTTCACCCGAAACCATCGCAGGGCTGGCCAACCCGGCGGGAAGCTGCGAGGGTATCCGCATGTTGAAGAAAACCTTATTTCTCGCCTTAACCACCATCCTCGCTGGCGTGGCCCAATTGTCGGCCCAGAACGCCACTGGCACGGACACCACCGCCACGGATGGCACCAAGACCTCCGACAAAACCAGTGACACTCAGGTGCCTAACCATTTTTGGCAAGCCACTCTGCCGGGTGGTCACTACATGGTTTCTCTGGACCGAATCACCGCAGTCAGCCGCGCTAAATATGTGCTCGACGGGGCGGTGATCGTGGATGAAGTCACCGTGGATACCGTCGGTCAGGCGCTGGCCCGCTTCTATTTCATCAGCCCCATCACTGATGCTGCGCCGGGCAACGCCATCGGCGCACTCGCCGCGCATGGGCGCGAGCTGCTCGACAAGGCCGCCGCCCATGTTGGGACGGAGGTGCAAAATATGGTGATCAAGAAATACCCGGAAACCACCCACGCGAAGTCCATCGAGTATCGCCTGCTATCCGAGGAGGACCTCGGCGCATTGCTCGGCAGCGTCACCACGGCGTGGCAAACTGGCAAAGGCCGACAGTTCACTGCGAAGTGAGCGTGGCTTGCAATGCCGCCTGCCATGGCGCACGATCACGCCAGCAGCAATTATGAGCTCATTTGAAACGAAAGTCCGGGAAACCCTCGCAAATCCCCAGAACCAAGGCGAACTCGCGGACGCGGACGCCGTCGGCACCGTCGGCTCACCCGAGTGCGGCGACATGCTGCGGATGTGGCTGAAATTTACTGAAAAAGACGGCCAACGGGTGATCGACCGGGCATCGTTCCAAGCCTTCGGTTGTCAGACCGCGATCGCCGTGGCCTCCATGGCCACCGAGCTGCTGCGCGGAAAGACGGCGGCGGAGGCCCGGCACTTGGGCATCCGCGAGCTGACCGGCGATCTCGGGCCACTGCCGCCGATGAAAATCCATTGCGGCCAACTGGTGGAAGGCGCGTTGCGAAATGCCCTCGACCACGACGCTGGAGCCGCGCCAGCCATAGAATCCAGCCCGGCGAACATGGCTCCCACGCTGGCCTCCGCACTCCAACCACGTGCGGCCGGCGTGCTCCACATCGTCCCGCTCGACTGACCGCCGGATGGACCTGCCGATTATTTTCTCGATGGCGATAAACTTGCCGCGTTCGTGGCGTTAGCTATTTCTCAAGCCCCAATTCATTCGTGCTAGAACTCAAAGAAGTCAGTTTCACCATCCGCAAAGACGGCGAGGAAGTCCCGTTGGTGGACCGCGTCTCGATCTGCGTGCCGAAAGGCCACTTCATGGCCATCGTCGGCCCATCGGGTTGTGGGAAAACGACCCTGCTGAAAACCATCGCCGGGCTCAATCCGGAGTCGAGCGGGGCCTTGTTCTGGGACTCGCGCAACTTGTCCGAAGATGGGGATTTCTCGCCCTCGGAAATCGGTTACGTGCCGCAGTTTTCGATCGCCTATGACCCGCTGACCGTTGACGAATCAGTGGAAACCGCGACCCGCCTGCGCGTCCGCTGCGCCAGCACGGAGGAGCTGGACCACCGGATCGACCGAGTGCTGGAGGAAACCGGCCTCAGCCCGATCAGCGACCGCCAGGTGAAGGTGCTATCAGGCGGCCAAAAACGCCGGCTCGGGCTGGCCATGGAACTCGTATCCGACCCGAAACTCCTGCTCTGCGATGAAGTCACCTCCGGCCTTGATCCGCGCTCGGAACGGGAAATCGTCCGGCTGCTGCACGATCTATCACGCAAGGATGGCCGGATCGTGCTCTCGGTCACGCACTCGCTGGCCCACCTTGAATTGTATGACTCCATCCTGGTGCTGCACGAGGGCCGCGTCGCCTTCCACGGGCCGCCGGAGCAACTGACGCATTATTTTTCCGTGAGCGATACTGAGGAAGTCTATCCGCGATTGGCGACGCAGCCGTCTGAACGCTGGCACATTTCCTGGCAGAAACACCGCGAGTCCTATCAGAAAATGATGGACAAGAACCGCGCCCTACTCATCTCCAGCGGCGACCTCCACCTCCCCGCCGCCACCCCCACGGTGCCGGTAGCGGTGGCAGGCGGCGTTGCCACCGCGGCGGTGGTGGTGCCCGCCGCCGAGGACAACCTGCGCCTGCCAGGAGTTTTCAGCCAATTTTCCACGCTGCTCTCACGCCGCTGGCGAATTTTTTTCCGCGATCGCGGGCAGGTTTTCTTGCAACTCGCGATCATCATTTGCTTCCCGATCCTCGTCACGATTTTCAGCGACAAGGCCTCGCTCAACATTCGCCGCTATTCCGACACGCATCAGACCGATGTGAAGGCGCAAGTCCTCGAAGAGCAAAGCGTGCGCTCGGACCAAGCCAAGGTCGGCTCGGCGATTTCTGGCATCATCATGTTCCAAGTGGTGCTGCTCTCGCTGATGGGATCTAACAATTCCGCCCGCGAGATCGCCGGTGAACGACCGATTTATGAGAAGGAGAAATTCGGCGGACTGCGACCGTCCGCCTACCTCGCGTCGAAGGTGGCCTTCCTCGCCTGCTTGGTCATCGGCCAATCCTTGTGGATGGCGTTTTTCGTGAATTTCTTCGGCCCATTTCGCGGGGATTTCCTCCCGCACGCAGGTTTCCTGCTATTAATAAATGCCTCGATGACGGCCATCTGCCTCGCCATTTCATCGCTCATGCGGACAGCAGAACAAGCCTCCTTGCTCTCGATTTATCTGGTCGGATTCCAGCTCCCGCTGTCCGGTGCGGTGCTCGCCCTGCCGGAAAGTGTCGAGGTCTTCACCCGGCCCTTCATCTCGGCGTACTGGGCGTGGTCCGGCTCGGTGGAGGCCCTGCAAACGCAAGTGCATGACGCGGTGAAGTCAGTTATCGACACCAGTCTATCCGCCCAGAACGCCTGCCTTTACGCCCTCGGTGCACACATCGCCGTCGCCCTCATCGCCACTTGGGCCGGAGTGCGCCGCCCGCAGTGGGACTGAGCGGATATTAGCCCTCGATTTCCTCCCGCTTTCCACTACCTTCCTCTTCAGAACCCACGTCATCTATGGCCCGTCGCGCTAGCTCAAATCTCCATCCCGGCATCATCATCGGTGCCGTCGCCGCCATCGTTGTGGCGGTCATTGCCGGAAAATCCCTCATCAGTAAAAAATCCGCCTCTTTCGGCGAGGTCGCCAAACTCAGCGTCAGCGAGCTGCTGGAAAATGGCAACAGCCTGCGCGGCAACGAGTATGTCATCGAGGGCCAGATCGACGAGAAACTCCAGTGGACGACCGGGCGCGGACAGTTGGTCAGCGTGCGCATTGAGACGCCCAGCGGGGACGAATTCGTCCCGATCGAGATCCCTAACGAGTTCAACAAGCTCAACATCGACACCCGGCAAAAGTACTCCTTTCGCGTGAAATTCCGGCAAGGCGGCATCCCCGTTGCCACCGGCCTCAACCGTCTCTAACGCAAAAATTCCACCGTCACATGAAAACCCGCTTCTTGCTCACTTTCTGCCTCGCCGGGATCGCCCATGCCCAGGTTTACACGCCGCCAGCCGCCCCGGCCGTCGCCTCCCCGGCCGCCTCCCCGCCGAGCGATACGGCCCCCGGTGGCGCGAAAAAACCACCCGCCTCCAGTCCGCTCGGCCAGGAAATTCCCATGCTCGACCCTTCCGCCGAGACGATCACCGTGGGCGGCGTCGCCATACCGCTAGGCGACAACCGCATACTCAGGGCGCGTTTCGAAAAATTCCTCAGTCAACCACCGGAGAAAGATGAAGCCGCCGCGAAATACCGCGAAATCATCACCGAAATCCTCGCGACTATCTCCCCTTACAAAGCCGGTGGCCCGGATCTCTACGGAGCTTTTAAACTGCTGCCGACCGCCGCCAGCTACCCGGGCGATGCCAATCTCTGCGGCTCTCTCGCCGAGGCCATCTACACGGCCATGCTCGCCAAGCAGGATGTGAACGGCCTGAACAAGCTTAATCTAACGATTGAAGACGAGAAGAGAACCATCATTGCCGAGGGCGATTGGAAAGCCCGCCACGAACGCGACAAGGAACTCGGAGGAACCACAGATGCCAAGGGCAAGCAGCAGAAACCCACGCCCGCCGTCAATCCCGGTGCTGGCGTGAACTCCCTCAAATACGCCGACACCCTGCGCCGCATCGCGGAAATCGAATTGCTTAAAAAATCCAACATCGCCCGCACCGAGATGCAGACCGTGCGCACCAAGGCGCAATACCAGGTCAGCATGATCCAGTGGTTCATGGAGCGCCGCTACGAACACGTCCTGATGGCTGCCCGCTTCTACAATCAGATTTGGAAAGACGGCGATGCCACCCTCCGCGTGGATAAAAATTCGGATGTCTCCAAGTTGTTTTCCGAATCCGTCGGCGTCAGTCCCACCGTCGCCTCGCTGGACTCGCTGTCTAACGAAGCCATCCGCGAGACCTCGAAATACGTCGAAGCCTTCGACCTGATGCTTACCCGTAATGAACTCCATGCCGCCTCCCAACGTCTGATGGAGGCCTACGCGCTTGGCGAATTCCTCGCCCCGGTCGCCACCATGCCGCTGGAGAAAAAGCGCCGCATCGCAGAATATTTCCGCGATCTAAACGAACTCTATGGCAGCCTCCAAGCCCATGATTACACCCGGACCATGGAACTCGCCGTCCGCTTGAAGGCCAACGCCAAGGACTTTCCCGCCTCTAAGGTGGACAGCGCCATCGCCGCTTACACCCTCGCCTCAGACCTCGCGATCGAGGAAGCCAAGGGCCATCTGATGAATAAGGAAAGCGACAAGGCCGCCGAGAAAATCAAAGCCGCCGCCGAGATCTGGCCGACCAATCCAAAGCTCAAGGAATTCCGCGCCTTGGTCAGCAGCGCCGGTGGCCTGGCACCCATCCGCAATGATTTCGACCGCCTACTCAGTGAGGGAAATTTCCGCGAGATCGCCCGCCGCCAATACGAAATCGCCCCCGCCATCCAAGGCGATCCGAAGCGCGAGGATGCCTTCAAACAAATCATGACCAACCTCACGAAAATCGAAGCAGCCCTTGGCAAGGCGGCGGAATTCAGCAAGCTCGGTCAGGATTATGCCGCGTGGGAACAGCTCGCCGTACTCCGCGAATCCTTCCCAGATGACCCCAAACTCGGTCGCGAGCTTGAGCTGTTAGCCCCCAAGGTCGCGGATTTCACCCGGGCGCTCGACAAGGCCCGTCAATTTGAAAACCGCACGCCCAAGCAGATCGGTTCCGCCCTCTCATGGTATCTCAAGGCCCGCAACATCCACCCGCAAAGCGACTTCGCCCAAGCGGGAGCCAAGCGCCTCACCAACGAGATCCTGCCGCCGGATGATAGCACTCCCACTGCGAAAGAGTAAGTGGGCTCACCTGATGCCCCAATCCTGATGCGCGTCTCTATCCCCCATGCCGCCCCCGTGTTTCTCAACCGACTGCCGTCGGCTTGATGTCAAGCATCAGGGAAATGTGCATGGCGGTCAGCTCGCCCATCGACTTGCAATCCCCGAAGCCGCTGGTTCCATGCATCCGGTCCAGCTCACGGGCCAAGGTGATCACGTGATCCAGCGGCGCGATGTCCTCCCGCCGCATGATACCTAACAGCGCACGCAGGCGGCTGCTCTCGACCTTGGCGCGGCGGGCCATCTGCGCGTGCTCCTCCGCCACGTATTGGTCGATGCTCTTGCGGTTAAGAACCTCGAAGGCGAGCCGCGTGACCTTCCGGTTCGAGTTGAAACGAAACGCCAGATAGATGTTGCCGTTGCCCTCATACGATTGTTGGTCGAAGTCGATGGCCCGCACCCGGTATTGCACCTCCTCGAAGTCCGGCGTGATATCGACCACATAGTTCACGCTGCGCATGTCACCTAACAGTCTAATGAATCCACGCTCGGTGAATTTCGTGAACTCCTTGGCGATCCGGACTTTATTGAGTCCGCGCCGGGGCAGGTAATCGCGGATGAACACATCGCCCGGCACCCCGGCGATGTGTTCCTCGATCAGCGTGTTGCCATTGACCAGATAGTTCATCCGGTTAGGTGACAGGATATGCTCCAGCTCCAGCCCGTAGATGCGGGAGGCGTCCGCTTGTTTCACATAGAAGTAGTCCGAATTGTCATTGAACAAATTGGTGATGCGGATGCGAAAAGGTTTGGAATTTCCGAAATCCCCGAAGTCGATGCGATCCACTAACAGGTGTTCGTGCTGTTCCGCGTCGCGCCCGAGTTTCAGCTCGGTATAAATGCTTGTCAGGCGCGGCCGTAGCTCGGCGAAAACCTCCGGCGGATACATCACCGTCAGCCACAGGGTCTCCCGGCCGGTCGGATCCTCATACGGCACCGCCCCGCTGAACCGGCATAACTCATCATAAACCTTCGGGATCTCGCGTTGGCGGTCGAAGTGATAGAGATACTGCCGCAACGGCGGCGAAACCGGATACTTCGTCTTTTGCCGCGCGATCATGGTGACGAGTATGGCTGTCCGCAGATGGGGATACCAGCCCCGGTTATTCCAAACTCTGACACAAGGTGCCAACCGTGGCGGCGATCACCGGTCGCCGTCCGACCCAAAAATCACGGGCAAATCAGCTTCACCCTTGGAAAATAAGTTTCATAGCGGGCGCTATCCCTTGTCAGCAGCACCAACCCTTCAGCCTCCGCATGAGCAGCAATTAGGTAGCGGACTCTGAGCTACCTCCGCCCAACTGGAAAATTGGCAGTTTCGCCTTACTATTTGACAAAATCGGTAATGCGATTAACTTCTCTACATGCTGATTAAAATCACCAGCAAACGGCAAGCCACTTTTCCAGCCGCTGTATTAGAAGCTCTGGGCGCATCGCCTGGCTGCCATCTTGAACTCCAGCCTTGCAGCAGTGGCTTCATCCTCAAGGCTCACAAGATCGACCGCTCAAAGCTCGCTCCCTTGCGCGATCAAATCAGCAAACCCGCTCTCACTTTTGATCTCGAGACATTCCGCCAGCAACGCCATGAACCATCACTACGGGATTGATACCTCAGTCTTTGTCCGTCTGCTCACGGGCAATCCCGAGGATGGATATGAGAAAACCGTGCGCCGCTTCGAGGGACGCCTAGAAAAAGAGCCTCAAGCAGAATTTTTCGTTTCCAATCAAGTGATCGGAGAGGCCTACATCGCGCTTCAGCATCATTACGCCATTAGCAAACCCGCCGCCAAATCTGCCATGTGCAATGTTCTAACGAGCGGTCTATGCTCGCCTCTAAATGGCGCTTCAGTGATCGAAGTGCTTCAAACCGAGCATAGCTGCGGGCTTCTCGACAGACTGATAGCCGATGACTACGCCAAGCGCAGTATCAAAGTCCTAACCAATGACCTAAAAATGAGCCGTCTCCCGTCTGCCGAAAAACTGTAACCGAATGGGTGCATGGCGCTTACCTGACCAAACTTGACAATCTCACACAATCTCGCCAAATCTCACATACCTGATCGGTGAATTCATGGATTGGCAAAACGAACGACTCCAGACGCGACTTGCTCTTCCTGCGGAGAGTCTGGAGGAGGTTTATGCGTTGGAACACAAATTCATCGAGCGCCTAGGAGCAGGAAGAGCCACCCGCTATCGCGGTGCGCCGCAGCGGTGAGCTTCGGTCGCCGGTAATCTTTTCAGCTTTCAGCGTTCACCCAACGCCCGTCTTTCCCCGCCTCTCCCAGAAGCACCGGCCCACGCATTTTCAGAGCTTTTGCTACCAAGTCCGGAGTGCCGACCCATACCGTGAGGAGTCCACAGCATCAACACGTGTTCCACCACTCACCCTCTGGATTCTGGCATCTTGAATCTCATTCCTATGACACAAACCACCCGCCAATTTGACAAAATCCCCGCACCCTGATAACCCCACGTCTCCAATCAACAAGGTAGCACGCGAAGCCGTCGCTTTTCTCAAACAGGAAAACGTCCAAGTCCACACCGGCCTGCATTTTGCCCTGAAAGTGAACCGCTATGGCGAAACGGAAACGGGCTACCTGCCGCACTTGAAGAAAACCCTCTACCGCCATAAAGGCGAGGCGATGGGCTACGGGCTGAAGGTCTGGCCGGAAGACTTTGCCACCGTAAAATCAAAAGCCCCCGAAGCGGCGAACCTCGGAGGCTTGTGAAAAAGACAGTTCCCAAGATGGAACCCTGTCGTCTAACATTCTAGAGATAGGCCAGCATGAGGGGGCGGAGTTGTTCGATGGCTTGCCTGTAGCAGGTCGGGCGCGTGAGGCTTACC
>JAYVNM010000143.1:0-3916 GCA_043758445.1 Akkermansiaceae bacterium
CTTGATCCCCAATCTATGATCTCCTATCACTTTCCCGCACCCCGCCACCATAGCTTAGTTTAGCCCCTCCGTGGCCGAACTTTCGGGTCCGCCTCATAGAAAGAGGCAAGGCAAGGGCTAAGAGAGCGAGGAAGAGTTTGGTATGCATAGGAAAAACAGTAATAAGTGAGGTGTCAAGAATTCGTAACCGAAACGCAAGACGCACAAATGACTCGCACAGGGATTTCACTGCTCCCAGTGTTACATCCGCATACTTCTTCTCAGTCGCGTGGACGCGCTCCTGACGGTCCAGACAAATCACCATCTGCACCGTGAAGAAATTCTCGGTCGGCAGTTTAAAATCAGATTCAACCAGCCCGTGGGCATTTTTGTCTTTAAAGCCGGTCCTGAGAAGCTTTCCCCCTGCAACGTCCGGTTTCGTAAAAAAGCGTGACAGGATCGCCCGCCACGCGTTTCGTCAAAGCCAGCGCATGGGCATTGAACCACTCAAAGACGGCATTCGCTCGAACGTGCGGGTCGATTTCTACGGCCACGTCCACAAGCGCCTGCGCGGCACGGATGCGGACCAGCGCTACGCCATGGAGGTGGCCGTGCTCAAGGTGCTCGAAGACCGTGGCTGCCCGTATGTGCCACGCTTGTTGGAAGAACATCCGGAGGAACTCTATTTCGTCTCGACTAACTGCGGCCGCCCCGCCCCGCAGCTCACGGCGGAAAAAGCGGCGAAACTCTTCGCCAAGCTCGAACGCGAATACGGCGTCCGCCACCTCGACGCCGAGCCGCGCAATATCACCTACTCGGACAAGCTGGGCTGCTTCTGCATCATCGACTTTGAACTCGCAGAAATCCTGCCGCCACCACCGCAAGCCTGAGGCCCCCCACCCCATTTCACCCCAAAAAAACCACCCGTGACCGAATCCGCGATCCTGCATTGGGCAGCCATGAGCCACAGCGGCTCGCGCAAGCCGTGCAACGAAGACTCGCTCGTCACCTTCGCCTCCGGTCCACAGGGCGCGGAAATTTTACCGGAAAACGGCGGCCGTGCCCTGTTAAACCATGACCTCGTTTTCGCCATTTCCGACGGGATGGGCGGCGGGAATGCGGGCGACATCGCCGCCGCGAGCATCCTCAAGCAGATGACCGAAATCATCCCGGAAACCTTCAAGGCCGCCGCTGCCGGATTTTTCCCGGACTCGCTCAGTCATCTCGGCGACGCCCTCCGCAGTGTCCACGAGCAAATCAATGCCGCCGCCAACAACTGTCGCGAGAAATCCGGCATGGCAGCCACTCTCGCGCTCGCCTGGTTCACCCCGGAAAATGTCTATCTCGCCAACGTCGGAGACTCCCGCATCTATCGCTCGCGTGGCGGCGTGCTCGAACAACTCAGCCGCGATCATTCCCTCGCCTGGGGCCAGTGGCAGCGCGGAGAAATCAGCGAAATCCAATACCGCAGCCACCCGCGCCGCGCCGCGCTCTACGAAGTCGTCGGCGGTGGCCACGCTCGGATGAACCCGCACTTTGCCGCAATCCCCTATGAGCGGGGCGACCGTTTTTTGATTTGCTCGGATGGACTCATCGACGGTCTTTGGGAAAGACACATTTCCGACGCCCTCGCCCGCTGCCCCGAAAATCCCGAAGCCACCGCCATGATTCTCCTGAACCGCGCGATCAACAACGCCGGAATCGACGACGCCAGCCTGATCGTCATCGCGATTTGCGCTACGGCTTCCTGAATTGAGGGATCCCCCTGCCCTCTCCGGAACGATTTTAAAATTTCTATTGCTTCGTTGCGCGATCAAAACGTATGGGCACGCGCAGCAAGCACCGTCGCTGCCGTAAGGAACTGGATAAACCCGTCACACGAACCCCAAAAAGATTGACCGATGGCCTTCACACCAAGCAAAGACCAAAAACGCCGCGAACGAGAGCAGAAGAAGCTGGATAAGCGGATGGCTCGAGAGGACGCGAGGGTTGAAAAACTCACTGCTCAGCAGACTGCCGAGCAAGCGGCTGCGGAGGCAGCGGCCAAGATGAGCGACGCAGACATTCAGGCCAAGCTGGAGGCGGATTTCGAGGCCGAACTGGCGGCGGAGGCTGCGGCCGAGAGCAAGTTCGAGATGGCTTGCTGAGTGTGATCTTTCGGTAGATCGGAATTAGACGACTGGGCCGCGCGAAAAAACACCAGCCGAGCGAACGGGTGCCGTTGGCACTGGCCCCTCCTGCCCGGTCCGTCAACGGCCAGACGACGGCCGCCTCGCCGTGCTCGCTTGCGCCTACCACAATGCCTGCCGTCGGAGCCTCGATCAAGGCCTTCCCACTTCCAACCCAGGACACCAATATTAGGGTGAATACCGCCCCATGCTGACGGCCTATGCCAAAAAAGTGGCTGAATTTCATACTGAATCTATGGCAACTTGGTACTATGGATATGCCATCAGCTTCCTCGCCGAGTATTCTATGGCCACCGGCGACAAGTCGGTCTTACCAGGTATGAAACGCATGACCATGGAGGCCGCCTTGGGCCAAAGTGCGGTCGGCACTTGGGGACATAAGTTTGCGATGTCTAATGGCAACTTAAATGGTTACGGCTGCATGAACGTGCCCGGCCTTACGCTCACCATTGGCATGGTGCTCGCACGTCAAGCTGGCGTCAGCGATCCTGCATTGGACAGCGCCATCACCAAGGCAGCGGTGTTATTTGATTTGCTCGGAGATCGTGAGGCGGCATCCTTTTTCGCTAAGATGTCCAAGGCGGCATACAGCGAGCGCGAACGCGGACACACCGGAAATTTCTTCAATGTATTATGGGCGATGCCCGGCGTTTCCCGCTGTAGCCCCCTCACCACGGGTGCCTATCTCAAGGAGACGGCTTGGAATTATGATCTGGCCCGAGGTTGGGAGGGTAGCTTCGCCTACCAAGGCTCGCCAGTAGGCGAGGAGGAACATAACAAATATACGAGCTGGGACAGCACCGGAGCCTATATGCTGGCCCTACGCGCCGCCGCCAATGCCCTGTTTTCTCCATCTCCTGGCGCACGCGGACCGCAAAGCATTCTCGCTGACTCTCTGGATGGCGTTGACCGGAAGTTACTCTATCCGGCCGTCCAGTCACTCTTGGAAAATGAAGATAGTGCCGCCCGCGGATCACTCGGCCGCATCTATGGCAAGCTAGCCGATCGCGACTTAGTACCGCTGTTACCTGCCGTCGTTAAAGCGGTGGAAAAGATGGCTCCCAGCAATGAAATGTTCGCCGACGGCATCCGTCTGGCGGGCCTCGATCTGTTGTCGCGGCTGCACATCCGCGAGGGCATGACTCTGTGCATTGCGGTCATCGAACCCGCCCGCTGGGGCTCGGGCAAGCGCGTGCCGAAATGCTTGGAATGCCTCGCCCGCTACGGCAGTCACGCGAAAGAGATGCTGCCGAAGTTGCAGGAGATGCGTAAGAGCTTCGCTGCGACCGAACGCGGGAAAGGGCCAAACGAAACCGTGCTCCTTCTTGACAAATCCATCGCCGCGATAGGTGCCGCCACCGCCACTCCCACCCTCGTTGATTTGAAGCATTATGTCTCACATCCATAATCATGATATCGAAATCCTTCCTCGCCCTATCCTTCCTAGTCGCCGCATTTTCGCTCGTCCCCGCCAAGGTCAATGCCGCAGGGACGCAAGCGCTAGAACTTGCTTCGTCTTTTGTCGATGGAGCGGTTCTGCAACGCGGTATGAATGTCCCAGTCTGGGGCTGGGCGGAACCCGGCGCTAAGGTCCTGGTGGAATTTGCGAACCAGGGCAGATCCGCTATCACCGACGACAAAGGAAAGTGGCTAGATAGAGCCTGTCCCAAAAAAGCGTTTTTTCGAAACAGCCCTTGAATAGTGTTCAAATATACATCGAGCGAAAGTCGATCCAGCCGGATTCAGAG
>JAYVNM010000144.1:0-3873 GCA_043758445.1 Akkermansiaceae bacterium
GGTGGTTTTTGTTTTCCACACTCCAATGCTCGCGCACCGCCCGCCCAAGGCGCTGCGAGCGGGTGACTGGATCCCAGCCGATCATCGCATCGCGGTCCTGGAGATGCCAGTCGGCAGGGGTTTCAGCGGTGCGGATGCGCAGCGAAGCGGCACCGGACAGCTCGTGACGGGGAGCGTTGGGACCGACTTTCATGGTGAGGCTAATCGAGCAATTTTGCGCCCTACTGTTTAGCACTAAATTTTTACCAGGCATTCTAAGGGATCAAAAACCTCAAACCAAACGCCCTAAGGCCAAAGGCGATTGCATCTTTCCATATTGATCGAGCCATGAACCCTCTGTAGCCTTGGCCAGCCTCGGAAACGAGCCGCGGGAGGTTTTCTCCCTGCTCGCCGGCTTGATCGGAAAGGGCGAACTCATCGTGACGAAAGATATGAGGGCTTATCTGGCGGCTCATCCCGAGTATAAAGCCGGTTCAGTATGGCGGATCAATTTCCAAATGGATTGGGACTGTTCCGAATGGTGCTGACTTGACCTTCAAAGGAAGATAGGGACCACGGATTGCACAGAGAGCACGGATAAAAGGGTTAAGTTAGCGCCATTCGGGACTGTGCAAGTCAAGCTCAGGGCCTCCAGTCGGGCCGCGCGGCAAAAATTTGCAGGTCATGGATCGACCAAAAATAATCTGCCGCAGCCCCAGTCAGAGTGATGCGGATAAACTTCGTCTTCGCCGCAGCCAACTCGATGTCGGTTAACGCGCCGTCGCCCGTTTTCTCCACCACGGGTTTGCTCCAGGTTTGGCCGTCGCCGGAAAGTTGGACCTGATAGACGCGTGGAAAATCGTTCGGGGATTTGCCGGTGTCGAGTCGGATGGTGGCCAGCGCGGTTTCTTGGGGAAGTTCGATTTGCAGCCAAATGCCTGGGGCTTGGAAGCTATCGGAAGACCAGCGCGAGTCGGGGTTATTGTCGATCGCTGCGCCCACGGATGCGGCATTGTGACTGGAAGTCAGCTTCCAGCCTTCACGTTCGAGAGGTTGGGGCAGGGCGGCGTGCAGTTCCGCGACGGTCCAGGGCTGGGTGCGGTCTTTCGTGCTAGCGCGTAACCGGGCAACCTCGGGGGCGGTGACCAAGCCAGCGCGATTGCCAAAGGAAGTGCGGGCATAGCTGAGCACATTGGCGATCCAGGCATCGTCATTGCTCGCCATAGGAATCATCAGACCTCCATATTTTTTGCCGTCAATCTCGCCGGTGAGCCCGTGGAGCAAAACGGAGATGGCACCGTCCCGCAGACCCGTGATGGTTTTCGAACCGGCCAGCGGCGGCGCGAGCATCTGGGCCGGGGCCGCGCCGGGCATGGCCACCCCTTTCCCATCCGCCCCATGGCAGCTGGCGCAGAGCGTCTGGAAAATCTCGGCACCTGCACTCAGCACTTTTTTCTCCTCGCTGGAAAAATTCTGGGCTGGCGGGGCGGGGACCGGCGGATTCAAAAGCGCGTCGCCCAAAACTTTCACGCCGACTAACGGGCTGTTGGCCACCAGCGGGCTGAAGGACGTCTTCCAGTCGGGCCAGTTCAACAAACTGGCCGTGAGCAAGGTCTGCAAAACCACGCGGGCATCGGCATCCTGGGCGCGGGCGAGCACGTCGGCGGTCAAGGTTGTTTCCCCTTTTTTAAAGAGCGACTCGCTCACCCGGATGGCGGCGACGCGCACCTGCGGCTCGGCGTCGCCCAGCGCCGCGCGGACCAATTCCGGGCTCAGCGCGGCCAGCCCCTCAAGGGTCCAAAGCGCATGGCTGCGGGCGAGGGGGTTTTTGTTTTTCCCCGCCATCGCGGTCAGCGCGGGAACCACCGACGGGTCTTGTTTTAAGATGAGCAGGCGTTGGGCGGTGTCGCGCCACCAGCCGTTAGGATGGGCCAGATGATCGACCAGTTGGGCAGCGGTTTCCTGGTTCATGGCCGGTGGCGGGCCGAGCTTGGTGGTTTCGTGGACGAGCCGCCAGATGCGGCCCCGGCCCACGACTTTGTCGAAGGAATATTGCTCGACGACGTTGCGCAGATAACTGCCTTTCTTCACCCAGGTGCCTTCCTGAATGATGCCGCGATACATATCCACCACGTAAAGCGTGCCGTCGGGCGCGGTGGCGAAATTCACCGGGCGAAAGCAGAGATCGGTAGAGCGCAAAAACTCCGTTTGCTGGGCTTGATAGGGGTTGCTCAGCGTGGTTAAGGCGTCGTGCGTTTCCACCTTGGCGCGCCGCACTAGGCGGCCCACCGGTTCGCCAACAAACAAATCGCCGCCCAGTTCTGCGGGCAAACGGTCGCCGCGATAAATTTCCGCACCGGCAGTCCCGCTGAAATGATTGAGCGTGCCATCGGCGCGCCGGCGCCGTTGGCCGGCCTCCATGTCGCCCACGCCCACGGCGGGCCAGACTTCGTTAAAACCCGGGGCAATTTGCTCCTCTGGATTAAACATGCCGTAAACCGTCGGCGTCTGAAAACTTTGCATGCCTTTCTCGCCGCCGGCGTTGGCAAAAAAGAGCCGTCCGTCGTTGTCCTGGCCCAGACCCCACTGACCGTTGTTGGCGGCGGTGGCTTCTTTGAGCACGCCTTGGGGCGTCCAGCGCAGGCGGTAGCTATTGAAGGTCGTGTAGATGCCGTTATCGAGCGCCCAAAGCAGGCCGCCGGGTTGATGCTCGAGGTTGCCGCCGCGCGGGCCGCCGCTAAACCACAGCTCTTTTTTGTCGGCGACGCCGTCGCCATCGGTGTCAGTATGCAGGTAGAGATCGTTGGTGTTGGTTTCGCCGATGACCAACTGGCCCGGACCGAGGGGCAAGATCAGGCGCGGCAGCAGCAGATTGTCCGCGAAGACACGATGCTGGTCATAAACCCCGTCGCCTTTGCTCGACCAATGCAGCGAGACCCGACTGACCGCGGCTAGTTCGTCAGCCCCATCGATGTCCTGCATGTAGGAACGCATCTCGGCGACAAACATCCGCCCATTGCCATCAAAGGCGATGGCCACGGGTTCTTTGATCGCGGGTTCACTCAGGAGGAGCTCCAACCGATAGCCGGGTGGCAGTTGGAAGGTTTTTTGCTCCTCCTGCGCGCTCAGCGCTACCACTGGCGGCCGCGTTGGAAACTGCTCCGCGGGTTCCGCGGCGTCCGCGCTTGGGCCAACGGCGGCGAAGGCAGCGAGAAACAGAAAAATGCTGGCTTGGAATTTCATAAAGTTTAGCGAGCGCACGGCAATTCGCCAAAGGATCCTGGGATAGGCGCGCCGCAAGTTGGCACAACGTTGGCGGATCTCCCGGCCGGTCATTAGGCCGCGATGGACGCGCGCGCGCTTGGTTGGGGAGGTGTTGCCGCCGTCTCATTTGCCACGGGGCTGTCGGATCGAACTGTCCGTAACGGCATCCGCGAGATTAATAATGCCGACGAACTTGGTGATCGTCAGCGGAAAACACAATGCGTCTGGGCACTTGAAATGAGGCATTTACGCTGATCCGGCTATTACATCCGATAACTACTGTAATCTCTCTTACCGGCGACGGCGGCGGAGGAGGGCGAGCGTGCCGAAGCCACCGATGAGGGCGGCGACGTTGGGCTCGGGGACGGCCATCAGCGCGATGTCATTGCCAGTTCCGGTAAAGGTGTTGGAAGCGGAATCCGCCACGTAGCTGATCTGCCAGTCGAAGCCGCCGTAGCTGGTGACTGTCGCTCCTTGCGCCAGGCCAGTGTAGGTGCCGGTGATGGAGTCCGTTAGGTCGTTGAGAAGGATAAAAATGAGATCCCCGTTCACCGGTGTGAAGGTGCTGAATAAAGTACTAAGACTGCCTCCCGCGATGTTCACGGTCCCTGCAACACTGATTAGGTCATG
>JAYVNM010000145.1:0-31097 GCA_043758445.1 Akkermansiaceae bacterium
TTTGCAGAAGCCCATGAACGCGGACGTTATTCCGCACAGCGAGGATGTGTCATTTTTTATTTGGCGGGATTTTCAATATCCCGCCTTGGTTTGAAGTGCTCCCAAAACTGCAAAGTTAGCGAAAAAAGTCAAGAATTTTATTTAACTAAGTAGAATTAGAACGATGGCCGAAAGCGACAAGGCAAGCATAGAGGCGCGAATAAGAGCCATTGCGCACGATTCCTGACAAATGATGACATGGGAAACAGGATCGTGGAACCATTCACCCGCCCGCGCTGTCTCACGATGGCGCGGGCTTTTCTTTGCCGAGTTACAACCATTTCGGGCACGCTCGCGCGAGAGCGGGACGCTAAAGACCGATAGAAGAATTTAGCGGATTTGTTCCCACTTTCGTTCTCATTTTCATCTAACGGCAAGGCCTTGTGAAGGTAACTCAATGAAAATCAATGATGGTGCGCGATACTGGGTTCGAACCAGTGACCCCCTCCGTGTCAGGGAGGTGCTCTACCACTGAGCTAACCGCGCAAGAGGTTTGCCCTGTTCAGGGCGGGGGAACCTAGGGCGGGGCCGGGATGGGATGCAATCCCTATTTTCGGCTAAAAAAAGAGGCGGGAGATCCGCAGATCTCCCGCCGTTGATCAACCCCGAATCGGAAGCAGAGCCGGTGTCCGGCCTAGAGGCGGACGCACGGTTCGTCAACCGGGGGTTCGGTTTTAGGCCTTCTTCGCAGCCTTCTTCGCGGCTTTCTTCGCGGCTTTCTTAGCAGCCTTTTTCGCAGGGGCCGCCTTCTTAGCCGGCGCGGCTTTCTTCGCGGGAGCCGCATTCTTAGCAGGAGCGGCCTTCTTGGCGACCGTCTTCTTCACTGCCTTTTTGGCGACCTTTTTAGCGCTTTTGGAGGCGACTTTCTTTACCGCTTTCTTGGCGGCCTTCTTTGCAGGGGCGGCCTTTTTGGCGGGGGCTTTGGGTGCCGCTTTTTTGGTTGCTTTCTTGGCGGCGGCTTTTTTAGCCGGGGCTTTCTTTGCAACTTTCTTCACGGCTTTGGGTGCGGCTTTAGCCGCTGCTTTTTTTGCTGTTTTTTTTGCAGCCATTGTTTTGTGTCGTTGGAGTTCGCGTTCGATGTTTGTTTTCTCTTCCGGCGTTAATGTGCCAGCGGAGAGGATAGCGAGGAGCGCCTCACCGAGGCGTCCTCCAAAAGCGTTAGTTAGGAAGTCGTGCGTCGCGCGCTGCACGATCACTTCCTGCGAGTAGGCGGCGGCATACACATGCGCCCGGCCGACCAGCGCACGTTTCACCAAGCTCTTGCGCTCGAGACTCTGCATCACCGAGAGCACCGTAGTGTAGGCGCGGCTTTTTTTATCGGGCAGCGTCTCATGTACGGTAGCCACCGTAGATGGTCCCTCATGCCACAATACCGAGAGGGCTTGAAGTTCGAGATTGGATGGATGGGTGGGCCGCGCCATAACTGATTGTCTCGTTCGCTAACGACGATGAAACTAGTAGTTTGGCATTCCGTCAAGTTGAAATGTGTCGAATTTTAAGAAAAGTGAAATATTTTTTCCGCAGCACTACCGCCTTCTTTCCTGGCCTACTACGCAAGCCGTAGTTCGGATCCGCCTGTTAGTCCGCGCCGCCGGGTGATTGCGGGCGGATGATTTGCGGGTCGAGTTTTTTCAAAGCCTCCCACAAGCTCTCGTCGGTCGGGTCGCCATTAAAGAGGATGTGGCCGCTGCTAGAAACGAGTGCGAAGACTGGCAGGGCCTGCACACGTAGGGTGCGTGCTAGCGGGGTTTCCTTTGAATCAAGGAGCCATGCGCCGGGCAGTGCCTTATCGGGTGTTAGAATCAGCGCCCTTGCTTTGGTTAGGATTTCCGGTGGTTCAGCCGGCATGATGGAAACCATGGCAATGCCCTTTTCGCCGAGTGCCATCGCGGTGGCGGCGTAGTCTGGCAGACTGGCCTCGCACTCACGGCTCGCGGGCGACCAGAAGTGAAGGACCATGGCTTTTTTGTCGGCCATGAGTGACTTGAGTGCGATGGGATCGCCGCCAGCGAGCGGGGTGAATCTAGCTTCAAAGTCGATCCTAACCGAGCGCATGGCATCCTCCAGTCTCATGCGGTCGATGTGCGGGGCGAAGGCGGAGGCCTGGCGCGGACTCAGCCAGAACGCTTCGGTGATGTGGGTTTTGAAGTCGTCCTTATCGCCCTTCTTGAGCGAGGCGATGGCTTGCACGTATTCGATCACAGCCAGCCAATCTTCCTTCACGCTAAAAATCGCGGAGTCCCCGAGTTTGAAATTCTCAGCCTGTTTGAGAAACTCGGGCAGCATCGTGGCGATGGCGTCGTCCTCGCGGCGGTCCACATGATAGAGGAAACGCGCTTCGAGGATCGCCTGCGCGCTGATGCCGTTTTTTCTAGCAGCCGCGATGGCGGCATCGAGTTGGTTGAGCGAATCCCGCTCAGACAGCAGGTTGTCCAAGGCGATGTCCCGCGGGCTGCCGGCGGCGGGGCCGGCAGCCACGGAAGGTTCGTGGGGTTGCGCCAAGGCGACGGCGACGAAGGCGAACCACGGGAGAATAGCGAGGGGCAGGCGCATGAAGGTGGGATCTGTGCGAAACTGTTAGTGAGCGGGTGGAATGACCATTTTCCGACCGAGGATGACCGTGTCTTTGGTCATATTGTTGGCTTGCTTGATGGCGGCGACGGGGACCTTGTATTTCGCGCTGATGCCGGAGAGTGTGTCGCCGGCGATGACGGTGTGGATGACGGCGGCACCGTTGGATGAGGCGGCGGGAACGGTCGGCATTGGCTTGTTAGGCGCAGTGGTGGTGGCGGGTGTTGTAACTGCGGGAGCCGGTGCGGTGGCGCTGGCCTCGTAGGCTGCGGGAGTGTCATAAACCGGGTTTGCGGGTTCGGTGGCGGGTGTGGTACTGGGGCCTGCGGTGGCAGGCATAGTTACTTCCGCTTGCGGAGAGCAGGAAACGATGGCCAAGGCGAGGAGCGATGGTGCGAGGATGCGAGGTGGATTCATGGTGGATATTTAGTGGATAGGAATTGAGAAGGACGGAACGGGATGTGCCGCCAGCGATTTGATGAAACGTGATGGCGCGGAGTCTTTATTCAATCTGAATCCGGGCGAAACCGAAAAAACGCCCGAGCGGTGGCCCCGGTGTGGAGGGCCAGCGCGGTGAGTGACTCGCCGCGCAAGCTGGCCAGATGCTCGGCGGTGTGCCGGAGAAATGACGGCTCGTTGCGACTGCCCCGGTGTGGTGTGGGAGCGAGGTAGGGTGAGTCCGTCTCGAGCATGAAATTTCCCGCAGAGCACAGTTGGGCGCTTTCGTTCACTTTCCGGGCGTTCTTGAAAGTGGCCACACCGCCGAAGGAAACCAGCCCACCGAGGTCGAACACGCGCCGGGCGTTTTCCCAGGGTCCGTTGAAACAGTGAAAAACGGCGCGCACGGATTTCTGATAGTCGGCATAGATCGCAAGCGCGTCGATGAACGAAGCTGCGCCGGATTGGTCGCGGGTGTGGATGACGAGGTTGAGCCCGGCGGCGGCTGCCAGTTCGAAATGACGGCGGAGAAAATCGTGCTGGCGAGCGCGGAAAATTTCCTCAGTCCAACCGTCTGGTGCCGGGTGATGGTAATCGAGGCCGGTCTCGCCGATGCCACACACGCGCGGGTCCGCGACGAAGGCGGCGAGCTGCTCTGGTGCATCGTCCGGCGCGTGATGGACATCGCAGGGATGGATGCCGATGCAGGTGTGGACGGCGGGATTTTCAGCGATAGTTAGATTTGCTTGGAGGTCGTCAAGACTGGTCGCCAGGGTGATCATGCGCGTGACTCCCGCCGCTTTGGCGCGGGCAAGCAGGTCCGGCAATTCCTCCGGAGAGAAGCGGTGCGAGGCAAGATGGCAGTGGGAATCGGTTAGCATGATGGGCGACGGCCGAGGGCTGATAGAAAAGCGGCGACCTTGTTGAAATCCTTGATGCCGGGTGAGATTTCCGCGCCGGAGGCGATGTCGAGCACGGCGGGTAGAACCGACATCGCGGCAAGGGCGGCGTTTTCCGGCACGATCCCGCCTGCTAGTATAATAGGCAGGTGAGGGTGGTTCCGGCGGAAATCAGAGGCCAGCTCCCAGTCGAAGACCTCGCCGGTGCCGCCGTAGATGCCGGGAGCGTGCGCGTCTAGCAGAATCGCGGCGGCCCCGAACTCCGTGGCGCGCGTCAGGTCCGCTTGAGTTTTCACGCCGATCGCTTTGATGAAGGGGATGCCCGCGTCGCGAAATGCTGCCGCCATTTCCGGGGTCTCGTCGCCGTGGAGTTGCACGGCGTCCAGCCAGCCTTCGCTAACAAGTCGCAGCGCGAGTGCGGGCGGCTGGTTCACGAAAACGCCGACCCGGAGGATTTTTCCCGCGAAGTCACCCAGCCAGTGTGCGGCATCGGGTGTAAGGTAGCGTTTCGATTGCGGCCAGAAATTTACTCCAAGTGCATCCACGCCAATTTCTGTTAGGCGAACAGCGTCGTCACGCGTCATCACGCCGCATATTTTCAGCGAGACATTGTCCGGGTCCAGGAAACTTTCGAGTGTCGCCATGGCGGGACGTTAATAGAAATCGGCGGCTTGGAAACTTGGAACTTTCCGCCGCGGAGGTTTGATCGCGCTTGAATGCTGGTCCGTGCGGGGTTGCATTCGGGTGTGAGCGACCTGCCTCCACGATCCTTACACGATCTCGGATTTTCCGAGTTCGCGCACTTGTTAGCGGCTGACGGGGTGATCCTGCATCATGCGAGGGTCTTATGGCGAGCCATCCACCGCGAGGGCGTGCTGGACTTGGCGGGGCGGGATTTCTTGCCGCCACTCCAGCGCTGGGTCGCGGCCTCGGTGGGGCCGGGCAAGGCGTTTTTTCTCGATGCGCCGGAAGTGGTGGACGAGATCCGCAGCACCGATGGGCTGACCCGGAAATTTCTCCTGCGCCTGAACGATGGGCAGGTGATCGAGACGGTGCTGATGGGCTACGACGGGCGGCAGACGGTCTGTGTCAGCACCCAGGCGGGCTGTGCGATGGGTTGCGTTTTTTGCGCGACGGGGCAGATGGGCTTCGTCCGACATTTGCGGGCTGGGGAAATCGTGGCGCAGGTCCTGCACGCACGGCGGGTTTTGAAAACGATCGCTCCGAACAAGCGCCTGCGCAATCTGGTGCTGATGGGGATGGGTGAGCCGCTGCACAATTATGACGCAGTGATGCGAGCGCTCGAAACCATTTCCGACGTGCGGGGCATCGGCATCGGTCCATCGAAAATCGCGATCAGTACAGTGGGTGTGGTGCCGGGAATTCTGCGCTTGGCCGATGAAGGGCGGTCGTTTCGCCTAGCTGTTAGTCTGCATGGTTCGACCGAGGACGAACGCGCGGCGCTGGTGCCAGCCAGCAAGCGCTGGTCACTGGCGCTACTGATCGACGCCTGCCGGAAATATGGGGAAACGACGGGCAAGCGGATTTTTTTTGAATGGACCCTGATCGCTGGAAAAAATGATTCGCGAGAGACGGCGGCGCGTTTGGTCGAGCTGCTGCGAGGGATCGATGCGCATGTTAATCTGATCCCGCTGAATCCGACGGGCGGCTTCGCGGGGACGGCGAGTCATGCGGGACACGGGTTTCAAAAAATCCTGATAGCCGCCGGATTCCCCTGCACATTCCGCCAGCGCCGCGGGATCGACGTGGCGGCTGGCTGCGGCATGTTGAGGGCGGAAAAGCGCGTGAAATTCATATAGCCACGCGATTTCCGCGAATTGTGACAGGAACGTCACAGGAGCGCCCTTGAGGCATTGCAAGCTGCCGGGGGATGCTAGCGGTCGCCCGAAGCTGGGTCGATGGCATGGCGATTTCCCGATATTTCCCCGCATCATTTTCGCCGCTGACAGCGTTGCGGATCGGGCGTGCGTGCCTGGCGATCAGCCTCATTTCACCGATGTTGTGCGCTCAGGAAATCACCAGTTTCTACATCCGCGAATATCGGGTGGAAGGAGCCAAGCGCTTGAAAAATCTGGAAGTGGAGGAGGCCGTCTATCCGTTTCTCGGACCGGGGCGGACGCCAGCCGATGTCGAGCAGGCGCGGGTGGCGCTGGAAAATGTCTATCATGACAAGGGCTTTCAAACCGTCGCGGTCGTGGTCCCGCAGCAAGATCCACGGCGCGGGGTGATTCGGTTAGAGGTGGTGGAAGGAAAAGTCGGCCGCCTGCGGGTCAATGGCGCGCGGTTTTTCCTGCCTAGCAAAATCAGGAGTGAGGCACCTTCGATGGCGGAAGGAAGGGTCCCGGATTTGAACTTGGTGAAGCGCGACATCCTCGCTCTCAACCGGCTCGCCGACCGTCGGGTGACGCCGGATTTACACACCGGCAAGGAGCCCGGCACGGTGGACATCGACCTCAACGTCGAGGACAAATTGCCGCTGCATGGCTCACTGGAATTGAACAATCGCTACAGCGCTAACACCACGCCTCTACGGCTCAACGGAACCCTGAGCTACAGCAATCTCTTCCAACTCGGCCACACCGGCAGCCTGAGTTTTCAACTCGCTCCGGAAAACACGGACGACGCCCTGGTGTTCTCCGGCTCCTACCTCGCGCGGGTCTCGGACGGCGTCAGCCTGATGCTCATGGGGACCAAGCAAAACAGCGACATCTCCACCCTCGGCGGCTCGGCGGTCGCGGGAAAAGGCCAGATCATCAGCCTGCGCGCACTCTATGACCTGCCAACGACCGCGAATTTCTATCAGAACTTCAGCCTTGGCGTGGACTACAAGAATTTCAGCGAGGATGTCATCATCGGCGCGGCCAGCATTTCCTCACCCATCGAATACTATCCGATCAGTGCGAACTACGGGGCCACTTGGTTGACGGACAAGGGCTTCACTGAGTTCAACACGTCGCTCAATTTCCACATCCGTGGCATCGGTAGCGGCGAGAAAGATTATTCTAACAAGCGCTACAACGCGGACGGCAACTATGTCTATCTCCGTGGTGATGTCGCCCACACTCACGATCTAACTGGCGGTTCGCAGGTCTTTGGAAAAATCCAGGGCCAGCTCGCCAGTCAGCCGCTCATCAATGGCGAGCAATTTTCCGGCGGCGGACTCGGCACCGCCCGCGGCTATTTGGAAGGCACCTCGCTAGGCGATGACGGGATTTTCAGCACCTTCGAATTCCGCAGCCCATCGCTGATCGGCACCCCAGATAAATCCGGCAACCGCAGCGACGAGTGGCGCTTCCTCGTCTTCACCGACGCCGGCCTGCTCTCGATTCACGACGCCCTGCCCTCACAGCAACGGCGCTTTGGTTTCGCCAGCGTCGGCACCGGCACGCGATTCAAGGTTCTAAATCACTACAACGGCTCGCTCGATGTTGCCGTCCCGCTCATCGACAAGCCGGATGCCCAGACCGGTGACATTCGCGTCACCTTCCGAGGCTGGGCTGAATTCTAACAATATACATATTTCGCACATGAAAAATCGATGCCACGTCCCGCTTCTCGGCGGCCTGTTAGCCGCGCTCGCCCTTGCCGCTCCACTGCGTGCGGAAACTGCTTGGTGGAATCCCGCATGGACCCACCGCCAAGCGATTACCATCGATCCCGATGCTGCCGCCGTGACCGATGCGACAGGCGACGTGACCGTGCTCGTCCGTCTCTTCGACGCCAGTCAATTCGCCGCCGCCCGCGAGGATGGCAGCGATCTGCGTTTCCTCGCCGCCGATGACAAAACCATCCTCCCGCATCAGATCGAGAGCTATGACAACCTCCTCAACGAGGGCTTCGTCTGGATAAAATTGCCCGGCGTGAAACCCGGTGCCAAACAAACCATCCACCTCTATTTCGGCAACTCCGACGCCGCGATGCCAGCCGCCGGAAAATCCACCGATGCCTTCGACGCCGACACCTCGCTCGTCTATCACTTCGCCGGACGTGGCGTGGCTCCGGTCGATGCCACCGCCAATGCGAACAACGCGGAAACCATCGGCACCACCGCAGAGGGTTCGCTCATCGGCAATGGCCTGCGCCTGTTAGGTGCCGATCCGTTCACCATTCCTAACACTGCCACCTTGGCATGGAAACAAGGACAGCCGCTGACGATTTCCACCTGGCTCAAGCCCGGCGCACTTCAAGACAACGCCGTCATCCTCAGTCGCTCTGATGGAAAATCCTCGTTCCGCCTGCTGCTAGATCAAGGCGTTCCGGTCGTTCAGCTCGACACTCGCCGCAGTCCGGCAGGCGCTCCCATCGCCGCCGCCACTTGGTCCCACCTCGCCCTCGTCGCCGATGGAAAAACGCTCAAGCTCTTCCTCAACGGTGTGCCCTACGCCGGCCTCGATGGCGAACTGCCCGCTCTAACAACACCGCTCACACTCGGCGCTCCCGCCACCGAAACTCCCGGCACCACGGCCTGCGCCGGTGAACTCGACGAATTTTCCATCTCCAAATTCGCCCGCAATCCCGCCTGGATCAAACTCGCCTCGGTGAACCAAGGAACCAGCGACGCCGCACAGAAGACCCTCTCCCTCGGCCAGATCGAAGGCGGAAACGTCGAGGAACAAAGCGAAATCATGAAGCAGCTCTCGCTCTTCACCGACATCGCTCACAACATGCAATTCGACGGTTGGATCGCCGTCGGAGTGTGCGCGATCATGATCGTCGTCGGCTGGACTGTCGCCATCCGCAAGTTTTTCTATCTGAACTCGATTGAAAAAGGCACCAAGGAATTTCTCAAGAAATGGAAATCCCTCGCCACGGATCTAACAGCCCTGAATCCCGAGGACGAATCTAACGTCAGCAGCCTCGGTGGCCAAGTCGATCCCGCCCAACAATCGCTCGTCGAAAAATCGCCGCTCTATCACATCTATCAGATTGGTTCCGAGGAAATCAAACACCGCCTCGACAAGGATGGCTGCCGCGTCGAGGGCCTATCCGGTCGTTCTATCCAGGCCATCCGCGCCAGCCTTGATGCCGGCCTCGTCCATGAAAGCCACCGCATCACCGATGGCTTGGTCTTCCTCACCATCAGCATAGCCGGCGGTCCTTATGTCGGTCTGTTAGGCACAGTCGTTGGCGTCATGATCACCTTCGCCATCATCGCCAAGTCCGGTGAGGTGAACGTGAATTCCATCGCTCCCGGCATCGCCTCGGCGCTACTCGCCACAGTCGTCGGCCTCATCGTCGCGATTCCCGCCCTGTTCATTTACAGCTATCTCAACGGTCGGATCAAAAACTCGCTCGCCCTCATGCAGGTCTTCATCGACGAGTTCGTCGCCAAGATGGCCGAGTTCTATCGCCCGCCCCAAGAGCCCGATCAATCCGGCGGCAAAAGCCACTGATCCACTCTTCCTCTTTCTATCAACCATCAACTCTCAACCATCAACATCTTCCCTCAGTGGCCTCTGCCGACGACAAATCCTACGATGACATCAACGTCACCCCGATGGTGGACCTCTACCTCGTGCTCTTGCTGATTTTCATCATCATGACCACCGCCGGGGTGCAAGGCGTGAAGGTGAATCTCCCAAGTGCGAGCAAAGCCTCGTCGCCGAAACTCGATGCCCCCAAGACGCAGGCGATCACGATTGATCCTGCGGGAAAAATCCGCCTCAACACGATGCCGGTCACGCTCACCGAACTTGAAACCAAGCTCGCCGCAATCAAGGCCTCCACCCCCGCAGTTCCCGTCGTCGTCCGTGGCGACCGCGCCAGTCAATACCAAGGCATCATGGAGGTGTTAGACGTGCTTGGTCGCGTCGGCATCAACCAAATCGGACTCGCCACCCAGCCACCCAAGGGCGCGAAATAATTCCTAACATTTTCCATGAAACCGCTCCCACCACCCAAGCCGAACCATTCCCGCCTGATCATCGGCATCTTGCTTGCCGTCGTTCTGTTAGGCGGGATTGTCTCCTTCCTGAAGTCTGCTGGCAAAGGCTACCACTCAGTTGCCCGCAAAGCCGAAACGATCTCGATCATCCTCCCTCCGCCACCGCTTCCACCGCCGCCGCCGACTCCACCGCCGCCACAGAATGAACCACCACCGGACAAACAGGAAATGGTCGAGCAGGTACCCGTCGAAAAAATCGAGCCACCCGAAGCCCCGCCAGCCGCCCCGCCCGACGAATCTCTTGGCACGAACAACGCGGGCAACGGCCCGGACATGGGCCTAACCAAAGGCGGTGGTAATGGCACCGGTCGCAACAACAACATCGGCGGCGGTCGTCACGGCGGCAAGTGGGATGCCTTCGCCGTCGGCGTGCAAACCACCATCTCCGACGCCCTGCGCCGGAACTCCGGCACCCGCAGCGCCAGCTTCAGCATGACGGTCAAGGTCTGGGCGGATGAAAATGGCCGCATCACCCGCGCCCAGCTCGTCGGTTCTTCCGGCAATCCCGCCGTGGACCAAGCCATCAAAAGCCAAGTCCTAACAGGCCTTCAACTCTCCGATCCACCGCCTGCCGGGATGCCCATGCCCATCAACATGCGGATCTCCGCACGCCAGTCGATTTGATAGACTGCTAGAAACTTCACCAATTTTTCCATGCCTCACGTCCACCCATTCCTCCTGATCGCCTGCCTCGGTACTGCCAGCCTATTGCAGGCTCAAGACGCCGCGCCTGCCGCTCCTCCGGCCACCCCAGCCCCAGCCCCCGGCCCGCTCCCCGGCGATCTACCCGCCGCGCCAGCAGAAGCCGCCGCGCCGACCCAAAACGTCACGGTCAATCTCATCAACCGCCTAGTCCAAAAAAATATCCTCACCCGTGCCGAGGCTGACGAGATGATCAAACAGGCTGAGGCCGATGCCGCCGCCGCTGCGCAAACCGCTGCAGCCCAAGCCGACATCGCCGCCCTCCCACCCGCGCCCGGCCCGGATGACCTGCGTGTCACCTACATCCCCGAGGTCGTCAAAAACAACCTGCGCGACCAGATCAAACAGGAACTCATGGCCACCGCGCATCAGGAAAAATGGAGCGAGAAATCCGCGCCCGATTGGACCTCGAAGTTCCGCCCCTTCGGCGACATCCGCGGCCGATCCGAAAGTACATTTTTCCCCGCCGGAAATGCCGCCGATGGCTCGTTCCCGAACTTCAACGCCATCAACACCAGCTCGCCCTACGACGCCTCTCCAAGCAATCCACAGTTCGCCCCGCAATACAATGTGGACGAGGATCGTTACCGTCCGCGCATCCGCGCCCGCCTCGGCACCGACATCATGCTCGGCGACGGATTCAATGGCGGCATCCGCCTCGCCACTGGCGACAGCAGCACCCCCACTTCCACCAATCAAACGCTCGGTGGCTCCGGTGGAAATTTTTCCAAATACGCCGTCTGGCTCGACCGCGCCTTCATCAGCTACGACGCAGGCCCCGGTGATGGTCAGGAACTCACGTTTCTGTTAGGGCGATTTGACAACCCGTTTTTTTCGCCCTCGGAAATCATGTGGGACGATGACGTCGGCTTCGATGGCCTCGCGCTACGTGGCAAAGTGAAGGTCAACGACGCGGTCGCCACGTTCTTCACCGCCGGATATTTCCCTGTCTATAACACGGATTTTAACTTCGCCACCAATCAACCATCCAAATTTTCTAGCACCGACAAATGGCTAACCGGTGCGCAGTTTGGGATCGAATGGAAAATCGCCTCAGACCTAACAGCCAAGATCGGCGTGGCCTACTACGATTATAATAACATCTCCGGCAAACTTTCCTCGCCCTACATTCCACTCAGCCCAACGGACGCCGGAGACACCGACACCACGCGGAATTCCTTCGCCCAGCGCGGCAATACTTACATGGCTTTACGGAACATCGACAACACCACCGCAGCCAATGATTTCGGTAACAAATTCCAATACCAGTATTACGGCCTCGCTGCGGACTTCCGCGACCTCGTGATCAACGCACGGCTGGACTACGACCACTTCGATTCTATCAGACTGTCGCTGCTCGGCGAGGTGATCAAGAATATCGCATTCGACTCCTCGGCCGTCGCCGCTAAAGCCGTCAACAACTTCGGCTCCAAGCCAGGTGCGTTTGAAGGTGGTGACACCGCATGGAGCCTCGCCTTTCAGATCGGCAATCCAGCCCTCGAAAAGTTCGGCGACTGGCAGGCTGGCTTTGGCTTCCGCTACGTCGAGTCAGACGCGGTCGTGGACAGCTTCACCGACTCCGACTTCGGCGGCGGCGGCACCAACGTCCAAGGCTTCACCCTCGGCGGCAACATGGCCCTCTCGCCCGCCGTCAAACTCGGCCTGCGTTGGATGAGTTCCGACGAAATCGCCGGCCCCACTCTCAGCAGCGATGTCCTGCTTATCGACCTCAACGCGAAGTTCTAACATTATCATGAAACTGCCATCACTTTTTAAACTAACAACTACGTGGCTGCGGCGTCACGCCCCAGACCGTGCTGCGAGCGTCTCGCTCCCAGCCATCTTCCTCTTCTCCTTCTTCTGCATCCAGCTCCATGCCGCCGAGCCAGCCGACCCGTCGATCAAACTCCGCGAGCAACTCAAGAGCGTCATGCTCCAGCTCCGCACCTCCCAGATCGACGCCGCCAACGCCCTCGCCGCGCAGACCGCCGCCGTATTGAAATCCAAGGAACTCGCCACGAAAATTGCCGATCTCGAAAAACGCAACAAGTCTCTAACCACTCAAGCCGCCGCCGACAAGACAGCCACCGATGCAACCATCGCCGCGCTAAATACCAAACTCGCAGATCGCGAGAAACGCTTGGTGCTATTCACCGAGTCGAACGAAAAATGGCAGGCGGGTTACGCCAAAGCTGCGGAGATGGCCCGCACCAAAGAAGACGAGCGCGCGAAACTCGCCGCCGAGATCATCGTCCATCAACGCACGATCGCCGACCGCGAGCGCAAGAACATCACCCTCTTCAACACCGCCAACGAGATCCTCGACCGCTATCAGAACTATGCTCTCGGTAAGGCACTCGCTGCCCGCGAACCCTTCATCGGCACCACGCGAGTCAAAGTCGAGAATCAGGTCCAAGGCTATAAGGACAAGATTCTGGATAACCGAATCGCGGCTCCCAAAGCCAACTAACATAAGTCCTATATGACCTATTTTTACCAGCCATGAAACCTCGCCGCAACCGCTTCCGCTCGTCGATCATTTTCGGAACTCCCGTATTCATCGGCTTCACCGTTCTCATCAGCGGTTTGGACGCCCATGGCGGCGACATTCTACGCGGCGGTGGTGGCGGCACTCGCCCCACTCCCAGCGGCACGGTCGGCAGCACGACTCCCGCCAACACCGACATCGCCCGCGCCAATGCGAAGGACGTGCTCGCCAGCAGCACCCGCACTCTCGATGCAGTTCGGGCGATGCAGGCCGCCGCCCGCGCCGCCGCCCTGAGCAATGGCGTCAATCATCTCGGGAAAAACCCTAACAATCTTACGGTAAATTTACCCGTCGTCCGCAATGGCCTCGTCACCGGTGGCCTCAAAGTCGCCCCCACCGTCGCCACGGATGCTACCCAATGGACAGGTGCCGAACTGCCGACCCAGAAGGTCGAAAATGGTAAAACTGAGGTCACCATCAAGCAGACAACGCAGCAGGCACTGCTCAACTGGGAAACCTTCAACATCGGGAAAAAAACCACCCTCACCTTCGATCAAAGCGCTGGCGGCGCGGATGTGACCAAGTGGATCGCCTTCAACAAAATCAACGACCCCAGTGGCAATCCAACCCAAATCCTCGGCTCTATCAAGGCTGCTGGCCAAGTGTATATCATCAATGGCAACGGCATCATTTTCGGCGGCAGCAGTGAGGTAAATGCTCGCAGCCTAACAGTATCATCGCTGCCGATCAACGACAACCTGATCCAGCGCGGCCTGCTGAACAACCCCGACGCCCAGTTTCTTTTTTCCGGCCTCAGCATCCCAGGCGGGGTCGATGGCACGCCCGCCTTCGAGCCACCCGCGCCGCCTGCCAGCGGACATTATGGCGACGTCACGGTGCAGGCCGGGGCGATTTTGAAAAGCCCGTCTGATAGCGGCGGCAATGGCGGCAGGATTATGTTAGTTGGGCCGAACGTCACCAATGACGGCAGCATTTCCGCCGAGTCCGGCCAGACCATTCTAGCAGCCGGCCTGCAAGTCGCCGTTGCCGCCCACGACGGCAGTGATCCCAGCCTGCGTGGCCTCGATGTCTGGGTCGGCGCGGTGGATGATGCATCCGGGACCGCCTCTAACACCGGGGTCATCGAATCCCTAACAGCCAGCGTCTGGCTGGCAGGCCGCCACGTCAACCAAATGGGTGCCATCAACGGCAGCACCTCGGTGAACCTCAATGGCCGCATCGACATCAAGGCCAGCTATGGTGCGGTGGCAAATCCAAACTTCGACAGCACGACTGAGCAAGGTGCTGGCGGACCGATGTTTTTCAACCAATACACCGGCACCGTCACGCTCGGGGAAAACAGCGTAACACAAATTCTACCCGATTACACCAGCGACAAGGCCGTGCCCGGCACCGCGCTGCCGGAGCGATCCCAGGTGAACATCGAGGGTCTAACGATTTATTTCGACCACAATTCCACCCTGCTGGCTCCGAATGCCGAGGTCGCGGTACGGGCCGGTCTTTGGCCTTACAAGGACACCGATGGCAACCACACGATTTTCGATGCCAATGGTCAGGTGGAGTCTGGGATTAACAATTTTTACTCCGGCAAGGAGCAGCGCTTTTTCTTCGGCGACGGCCAAATCTATCTGGACCAATCGGCCACCATCAACGTGGCTGGCAGCGTCGATGTGTTCGTGCCGCTCTCACAAAGTATCCTTGATGTGAAACTGTTAGGACCGGAATTGGCCGACTCGCCACTCCAACGTGACACGGATCTCCGGGGCCAAACTCTCACCGTGGATATTCGCAACACCGGTGTCTATAACGGGAAATATTGGATCGGCACGCCGCTGGGCGATGTCACCGGACTGGCTGGCCTGATCGAGCGCAACGCCGCGCAACTCACCGCCGTGGGTGGCAATATCAACTTGCAGGCTGGCAGTTCCATCGTCGTCGGCAAGGGCTCCGCACTGGATGTCTCGGGCGGCTATTTCCAACACGAAGGCGGATTGGTGAAAACCTCCGCACTGATCCAAAACGGCAAACTCATCGCCATCGACAAAGCGACTCCGGACCAAATTTATGATGGGGTGTATAAGGGCGAATCGACGATTGTTAGTGAAAAATGGGGAGTTGTTAGCACCATCGGCACACCATTTTTTGAAGGCACGCAGGAAGCCGCCTACGTCGAAGGCGCAGCGGGCGGAACCCTGACGATGACGGCACCGAGCATGGCCATCGACGGCGAGTTGCGCGGCCTAACAGTTGTTGGTCCGCGCCAACGGGCCACCCCGCCGGGACAGAGCACGCTACGGCTCGACTTTGAGGGAGAAAAGACGCTGGATTTCTCGGGCAATCTTAATTTTCTGAAATACTCACCGACACCGCCGTCTGTGCTGATTTCTAACATAGCCAATGCCCAAGCGACGCCGGCATTCACGGTGGCGGGTGATGTGCCAACGGCCCTGCCTGCTGATCGGCTTGCCACCGTGACCCTGACGCCCGAGCTTCTAATCAAGTCGGGTTTTGGAAATCTCGACATTGTGAATCCCGACGGCGCAGTGACAGTCCCTGTGGATGTAAAGCTCTCAGCTCCGACCACGGGCAGCATTTCATTCTCGGCGGCTAACATTTCAATATTCGGCCAAATGTCTGCGGTCGGAGGGAAATTATCGTTCACCACTTATGACATCTCGCCGAGCGCTGCTGCGGAATACGGCATCGTGAATCCCACCGGCAGTGTGCCCTTTCTAACACCAAATGCGGAACGTGGCCTCTTCACTTTGGGCCAGGACGCCCGCTTGTCCACCGCCGCGTTGTTAGTTGATGATTCCCATGCAAGCGTCGATTCATCCAAGTTACAGATCATCGATGGCGGCAGCATCACGATCAACTCCTATCAGGCGACTCTCGCGACGGGTTCAATGATCGACGTGTCCGGTGGAGCTTACATTTCGGGACTCGGGAAAATTTCTTATGGCAAGGGTGGTATCATCTCCATTCTTTCTGGAAAAGATCCTGCCTACGCGGGTGTGGTTGGTGGCAGTTTGGAACTTGGTTCTACACTCTCTGCATATTCCGGTGGGACCGGTGGCACCCTCAATCTTCAGGCCAGCCTGATCCAAGTTGGCGGCACGCCAACTGACGGTGTGCTCTATCTGGACGAGTCATTTTTTAAGACTGGAGGATTCACCCAATACTCTCTAACAGCTAGCGGCGCTCTCTCCGGGGGAGAAATACCGGAACTGCTGATCGCAGCGGGCACCCATATCAATCCGCTGGCGGAGAGTATGCTGGTGGTGGCGGAGAGTATGCTGGTGGTGGCTGACCCCGCGCATGATGGAGCATCCATACTCAAACGCTTCACAAATGTGCCAGGGCTTCGCAGTCCTGTTAGTATAAGTTTTTCCACACTCGGTCTCGACGATCCATTCACCTTGGACAAGTTAGAAATCCGGGGCGACATCGTGCTGGAAGCGGGCGCGATTATATCATCCGACGCAGGAGCCACGGTTGCCTTCAAGGGAGGAACGGTTACTCTGTTAGGCAGCGTAGTCGCACCCGGCGGAGTGATCTCGGTCACAGGCGCGTCATCATTTCCACTGACCGCAGATCAAAGGCTGCAAGTCACTCAAGCCCTGCCGACGGTGCATCTCGGGTCATCCGCCGTCTTATCGACTGCGGGCATCACGCAACTGGTCCCGGATGTCTTTGGACGCCGAATCGGCAAGGTTTACGTAGGTGGCAAAATTTCCGTGGATGGAAACATCATGGCAGAATCCGGTGCCTTGCTCGATGTCTCAGGAAGTTCCGGGATTTTGGATGTCGATCCCCTAACTTTGGCAACGGCTCAAACGACCGACATAAGCGGCTTGAATTCCAGCCCACTGCAACTTCGCGGAGTGGCCACGCGGATCGACAGCAACGGTGGCTTAATTGATCTAACGGGTTCTCAGATGTTGCTCTCCGATGCCACTCTGCGTGGTGCTGCGGGCGGACTAACGGCAACCGGGGGATCGCTTTCGGTCTCTTCTGGAAACTACTACCCCGAGGGCGGCAGCCGCACCAGTGCGGACATCAATCTCGTGGTGCGGCAAAGTGGCAACGTGATCACCAACCCGAACGCGATCCTCGGCGTGGGTCTCGGATTGTTCGACGAAACCGGCGCAGCTTATGGCAATTCGGGAAGTTTCAGCATCGACCGATTTGAACAAGGCGCGTTCGCATCCCTCAGCTTGGGTGGGAAATACGTGAATGCCTCGCCCATTTCGTACGGTGGCAATGTGGACTTTCAGGGACCAATCAATATCCACGCAAGCGGCAGTGTGATATTGGCGGCTGGCGGCGTGATCCAGGCCGATGACGTGGTGAATGTCTCCGCCTCATACATTGCCCTTGGCCAGGCATTCCGTGCGCCTGATAATCCGAATGATGCCAAATTCGTCGCCTTCCAAATCGATCCGGCAATTACATCTAATGAATATCTATTTGCGCCAACATTCGGTAGTGGCAGACTTGATTTACAAGCCAAGCTAATTGATGTCGGGACGCTCTCATTACAAAACATCGGGAACGTAACTCTAACTGCTCATGGTGGCGATATCCGCGGCAATGGCACACTTAACATCGCGGGCGATTTGCTTTTAAAGGCGGCACAGATCGAACCTACAACTTTGGGGAAATTTGACATCTTCGCATACGACCATGCAGAAGGTGCCGGATCGGTGACGATTCAAGCTGACGGAACCGCCGCCGCCCCGCTTTCCGCAGGCGGTAATCTCTCGATCTATGCAAGCTCCATCATGCAAGAAGGAGTTCTGCGCGCGCCGTTAGGAATCATTCGCCTCGGCTGGGATGGCACGGGAAATGCCCCGCTGAACGCCATCGCCGGTGGCACCATCGCCACGCCAGTCGCCAGCGAGATTGTTCTTACGGACGTTAGTATAACTTCGGTTTCCGCCAAGGGCTTGCAAATTCCATTTGGTATCAGCCCGGACGGCCTCACCTGGATCGACCCGCGTGGCGTGAATGTCACCTTATCCGGGCTGCCAGAAAAAGCGGTGCTCATCTCGGGCAACAGTGTCCAAATGGACGCCGGAGCCACGGTGGATCTGAGCGGCGGTGGAGACCTTCTGGCCACACGCTGGATCACCGGAAATGGCGGCAGCATGGATCTGCTAGGCGCGCCATCAGCCACTTGGGGCGGCGGAACAGAATATCAACCCGGCGCACTGGTCAGCTACAATGGAGCCACATGGTCAGCACGCGTTAGATCAACTGGGCAGACACCTGGATCAAATCTTTATTGGTCAAAGGTCCAAGAGTCCTACGCGATTGTGCCGGGCTATGGGGCGTCATTCGCACCTTACGCACCTTTCAACACCGGATCTCAAGCAGGCTCGCTTGCTGGCAATCCGGGATACGTCAGCGGGAGTTTGAAAATCGGTGATACCATAACTCTGGACGCTAGCAGTGGTCTGCCAGCAGGAACTTACACACTACTTCCCCGGGCCTACGCAGTGCTGAAAGGAGCCTTTCTCGTCACCCCACTAACAAGTGGTGGCGCGGGCGACTTGCAGAAAGCTGATGGCTCCAGCTATGTCTCAGGCTATGTCTCTAACGACTTCAATCAAACGCAAACCGTTTCACCCATCCGCAGCCGCTTTGAACTGGCATCCGCCGCAGTGGTGAACAAGCGCGTCACCTACACGGTGGACAAGGCGGATGAATTCATCGTCAAGGCAGGCGGCACCCAGTTGTTGCCGGGCGATGCCGGATACGCGTTGTTGAATGGCAGTTCCATGCTCCGACTTGATGGTGCCTTACTAACCGCCGCGACCGGGCGTGGCGCTGAAGTTGATATTAGCAGTTTATCCGACATTAAACTAACAGGCGTTGGCGGTGATACGGCAACAGCCACACAGGTAGCACTACAGACCAATGTGCTCGACTCATGGAACGTGGCCAGCCTGCTGATCGGCGGCATTCGCAGCCACGAGGCAGACGGCACCACCACCGTCGATGTCCACACCACGGACTTGACGCTAGACAATCCTAACAGTCAAATTTTCGGCTCCGAAATCGTCCTCGCCTCGCGTGGTGGATTGACCCTCACAGCGGGATCTTCGCTCGCGTCCACAGGCACGCTCATGGGCGGCACAGGAGCCCTCACCATCGCTGGCGACGGCACGTTGTTGCGGGTCTCCGCCGACCCTACGGCGACTATCACGCGCACCGGACTTGCAGCCTCCACCGCGCCAATGATGAGCATCGGCGCGGGAGTGAATATCTCCGGTGAGTCAGTATTGCTAGATTCAACGTATGGCACCTCGCTTTCATCCCAAGCACGCATCGTTGCGAATCACTTAACCCTTGGTAGCGGTCAAATCAGTGTTCAATTCGATAATTCCACCGCCGCTCAGGAAGGAACAATCATTGAGAATCATCTTAACCTAGCTGAACTCACACTTGCGAACGTCCAACAAGTAAAAGCGCTCACCTTGCACAGTTATAGCAGTATAGATTTTTATGGTGCGGGTCATCTGGGCGGACCAGCGCTGGATGCCATCACACTCTCCAGCAATGGCGTGCGCGGTTATCGCCAAGGTGGTGGCGAAGTTGTTATTAAGGCAATGGATGTTTATTTTGAAAACCCGACCGATTCTGCGATTTCAAGCTCTGCGGCTGTCATCTCCGGAACACTCAAAATCTCGGCAGAAACCATTCATTTGGGCGCCAATCACTTCGCGGTATCCGGTTATGCCAATCTGTCACTTCGGGCTTCCGATCACCTCTCATTCGATGGCAGCGGATCTTTCAACACCGACGGTGCCTTGCAAACCTACACCCCGCTGATTGTAGGAACTGAGGCGGCATCCTATATCATCAATGCGGGTGGCGCGGTTTCCATGGTTCATGTTGATAACAGTTCTAAAGCCACCAGTGGGCTAGGGGCCAGCCTGACAATCCAGGGCTCCGCTATTTCGGCTGATACGGACATCCTTCTGCAAAGCGGTAGCCTAACCCTGCGTGCGACCGATGGACCGGTGGAAGTTGGTGGCAATCTCTCCGTCGCTGGTGCCTTGCGGACCTTCAACGATCTCCTCCGCTATTCCGACGCCGGTAACATCACTCTGGATTCGGCGACCGGAAACGTGATTCTAGCAACCGGCAGCAGTGTCTCGGTGGCTGCGGAAATGTTGGGTGGAAATGCAGGCACCCTCGCGGTCATTGCGTCGCTCGGTACATTTATCAATGGCGGAACCTTACATGGGCAAGGAAGCGCCGGACAACTCGGCAGCAGCGGCGGAACATCCGGCACTTTCTTACTGGATGTGGGAAGCTTGGGCCAAGCGGGTGGATTTGAAACCATCTCGTCGGCACTCGATCACGGCGGATTCCATGCCTCACGGGATTTCAGAATCCGCACCGGTGACGTGATGATATCAAATACAAATATCAGCCACGAGTTTTCGCTATCAACTGACCAAGGCAGCATCACAGTGGCAGGCACCATCGACGCTTCCGGCCTAACGGGTGGCTCCATCTCACTCGCGGCACATAATAATCTGACCCTAGTCGCAGGCTCCAATCTATCAGTGGCGGGCCAAATCTTCGACAGCGCAGGCAAGGGTGGATCAATTCTGCTAGAATCCGGAACCCAGCGGAACGGCGCGGCGAACGAAAGTGCGCTGCTAAATTTACAAACTGGTTCGACAATCAATCTCGGAGTGGGCGCATTCGTTGCCGGAAATTTCAGCACGCCGGGTTCGAGTGCATTTGAAGGGAAATTCACCGGCACGCTTCACCTCCGCGCACCTCGGACGGCGGCCAATGATGTGCGAATTGCCGCGATCGGCAGCACGATCACCGGTGCGTCTGCCATCGTTGCTGAGGGTTTCAAAGTCTATAACCCGGCTGACGGAGTGCTCAACATCTTCCTGCGCGACCAGATGGATTATGATTCGCACGAATTCGTCGGTGCGGCGGGTGTCGGAAATACTAACGAAAAAGCGATCCTCAAAAAGCTCGATGCAGGCAAGGCTTTGGGCGATCTGTTAGTCCTTAGTCCGGGAGTGGAAATTGTGAACTCCACCGGCGATCTCGTGCTCGGTGCGGCGAATAATTCCGATTTCGGTTCGACCGATGCGGAAGCTCTAGCGGGTGCGGACTGGGATCTCTCCAAGTTCCGTTATGGGAGCCACGGCGCACCCGGCATACTCACTTTGCGTGCTGCCGGTGATGTGGTTTTCAACAATGCCTTGAGCGATGGATTCACCTCACTCGATCCCAGCACTTTGTTTTCCGGGGATAGCGGACATTCCTTGCTCTGGCTGGCTCCGTTGATGACCGCCACCAGCACGCTGCCGCTCAACACCCAATCCTGGTCCTATCGGCTCACCGCTGGTGCGGACATGAGTGCCAGCAATTTTAGAAACGTTTTGCCCACCAGCGCACTGGATCTTAAACAGCCCGGCAAGGGCTCTGTGATCGTCGGTGAGTTCTATCCGGCAGTGCCTAACGGTTCGTCGTTCGGACTGGGCGCAGCGGTCGGTTCCGCAGGCCAAACTGCGGATAGCATCCGAATCTCAACCACCACCTTCAACCTCGGCACCCGGTTTGAAGTCGTGCGCACCGGCACTGGCGATATTGCAGTGAATGCCGGACGCGATGTGCAACTTCGCAATCAATTTTCCACGATCTACACGGTCGGTGTCGCATTGCCCAATCCGACAACGGTGTATGGTGAAAATGATTTTGTCGTGCCGGTCATTCCGACCAGTGAAACAAGGCATCCAAGACAAGACGGAGGTTCGGGAACTTTGGGCGCAGTCCAGCAACTCACTCAAGCGGCATGGTCAATGTCTGGCGGTAATGTATCATTGCAAGCACAAGCCAACATCGGTCACTATACGATGTTGAATGGTATCCTCACGGTGGACTCCAGCCGCCAGATGCCAACCAACTGGCTCTACCGGCGCGGCTATGTCGATCCCGCAACGGGACGGTTTGCGAACAACGGCGGCTTCTCCGAATTTCCGATCAGCATCATTGATGCCGCTACCTCAACGACATGGTGGATCGACTTTAGCAATTTCTTCCAAGGCGTCGGTGCGCTCGGCGGTGGCAATGTCAATCTAACGGCTGGTGGGGATGTGGTAAATCTGGACGCAGTGGCACCAACCAATGCCCGGATGCCAGGCCGGATGAAGAACCCTGATTTCGTGGCCGGGTCCACCACCATTCCAGAATATCTCAATCTAGCAGCCGACGCATCGAAGCTTCTCGAATGGGGTGGCGGTGATGTCACCGTCAAAGCTGGAAACAACATTGATGGCGGAGTTTATTATGTGGAGAAAGGCACAGGCTCGCTGTTCGCGGGCGGCAGTATCACTACGAATGCAGCCCGGTCGCCGTCGATTGGTGCGCTTGAGGGAGCTGCTCCGTTAGATTCACAGGCATGGTTGCCGACGACACTTTTTGTTGGGAAATCGCATTTTGACGTAGCCGCTCGTGGCAATGTATTGCTTGGTCCTGTTAGTAATCCTTTCCTCCTGCCTCAGGGTATCAACAACCGTTATTGGTATAAGACATACTTCAATACCTATTCCGCCGATGCCGGGGTGAACGTCGCATCTTATGGTGGTGATCTCACATGGCGCAATGCAGTGACTCTAGCAGATGCATCATCCGCGCGTGCCGCACTCGATGTTTGGTATAATACCCAGAATTTTTTCGCGGGGGATAATTCCGCAGGCAATGCCTCGAATTACCAACCATGGCTGCGCCTCGCGGAATTGGGCCTGGAAACTTTTTCCAGCGTGTTCAAGCTTTCCGCTCCGAATTTACGCGCCACTTCATTTTCCGGTGATTTGAAACTGGCCGGTAGCGCGACACTATTTCCCTCCGCCAGTGGAAATCTGGAACTCGCAGCGACTGGTGGAATCATTGGTTTGCAAGATACGGGATTGGGTAACGCGAACGGCATTCCAACCCGGGTTTGGACTTATTCGAGCATCAATCTATCCGATGCTGATCCGCACTCAATCCCCGGCGTGGCGACACCGCTTGCTTATCAGGCAGTGGTTGGCACCTCGCGAGTTAATGCGGTGCAAAGCAGCGTTGATATCCTGCAAGCGGTGAGTCTCGGGCTCAACGAAGTCGGTTCCACCACCGGCTTGGCTGGCACCAGCACTGTGAAACAAGCGCTTCACGATGAAGAGTTGCTGCATTCCGGCGACCTCAATCCGGTGCGGATTTATGCCACAGGTGGCGACCTCACAGGTCTTCGTTTATTCTCTCCAAAAGCCACCCGAATAACCGCATGTGGTGACATCAGCGACGTGGCATTCTACCTACAAAATCTATCTACCAGCGACATATCTTTAGTTTCCGCAGGGCGTGATATTATCCCGTTCAATGAAAATGCTGCGGTCCGCACCTTGGCTAACAATTCCGCCACTGGCAACTTACTAGGAGACACCGCCCAAAGCACCGCCGTAGGAAATAGCACCAACGCCCTCGCTGGCGACATCCAAATTAATGGCCCCGGTGTGCTTGAAATTTTAAGTGGTAGAAACACCGACTTGGGGACTGGAGCCAATTTCACCGATGGCACCGGCGTAGGCATCACCAGCATTGGGAATGTTCGCAATCCCTATCTGCCATTCGGCGGCGCGGACCTCATCACTCTGGCCGGGGTGTCCGCCGCAGACGGCATAGGAGCGGCATTCGGACTGGCCCAAAGCAGTTTGGACATCGCTGCATTCACCGCGAAATATCCTGGCCGGGTTGCGGATCTATCACATTCTGAGTATTTGAAAAAACTCGGTTGGACCGGCACGTTTGATGAACTCAGCGCGGATCAGCAAGCCATCGTGGTGCTTGAGGACTTCTATCACATTCTTCGCGACACTGGGCGAAATTCCGCGAAAAAAGGCAACTACAACTCTGGCACGCAGGCGATTCATACATTGTTTGGAAAAAGCAAGCCGCCCGGTGACATCATCACCCAAGCTCGTGACATCCGCACCACCACTGGTGGCTCGATCAGTCTGGGTGCAGTGGGTGGTAATATCATCATGGCCAACTCGATCTTTGGCAATCCACTCACACCGCCCGGCGTGGTGACAGAATACGGCGGCTCTATTTCCACCTTCACCGACAAGGACGTGTTGATCGGCCAAGCCCGGATCTTCACGCTGCGGGGTGGCGATATTATGATGTGGTCATCCGCTGGTAACATCGCCGCAGGCACCGCGCCGAAGACCGTGGTGACCGCGCCGCCGACGCGAGTGGTCATCGACATCAGCAGTGCCAACGTCCAGACTGACCTCGGCGGATTGGCGACGGGTGGCGGCATCGGCGTGTTAGCCTCGGTCGAAGGAGTGAAGGCTGGCAACGTCGATTTGATCGCACCCAAAGGCTTTGTCGATGCCGGTGACGCAGGCATCCGGGTGACGGGAAATTTAAACATTTCCGCTCAAGTGGTGCTTAACTCCGGTAACATTTCCGTGGGTGGCTCCAGCACGGGGGCCGCACCGCCAAGCGTCGCCGCACCGAGTATTTCCGCAGTCACATCGGCATCTACCACCAGCGCCCCAGAAAATACGATCACCAAGCCCGATAGCCAACAGAATGCGAACCCGCAAAACTCCGTCGTCGATGCCTTGTCGATCATCACTGTCGAAGTGATCGGCTACGGCGGAGGTGGCGACCCCGATGAGGACGAGAAAAAGAAATCAGAATCTAACAACCAATAGCCGCACCATAAAGCAAAAGTATTTGTTAGCCATCCTACTGCTCGCTGCGACTCCGGTGCTTCAAGCGGAGGCGGCAAAGCCATTGGCCGAACTCCAAGCCGCAGCCGATCGTGGTGACGCCGAATCTCAATTCCAACTCAGTCGCGCCTGCCTGATGGGTGTGGGGCTGCCCAAGGATTTGCCACGCGCCTTCGCCTTAATGAAATCCGCCGCCGCGCAGGGCCACGCAGATGCTCTCGGTGGTGTTGGCTATTTTTATAGTAAAGGTTTGGCCACCGCCAAAGACCCTGCCGAGGCGATGCGATGGTTCCGAAAGGGAGCGCAAAAAGGCTCTGCCAAGTCCCAGCTCAATCTCGGGAAATCCTTGTTAGATAGTGAGTCCGGCGACACCGCCGGGCGGACGCCGGATGAGGGCCTGCGATGGATTCGCATGGCTGCGAATCAAGGTCTGCCAGAAGCCTGCCTGAGTTATGGGATCATACTTTACTTCGGCAAACACGGTCAGCAGCAGGATTACGCGGGCGCGATGACCTACCTGCGGACTGCGGCGGAGCACGGCATCGCTGATGCCCAGAACACCCTCGGGGCCATGTATCAAGCGGGGCAATCCGTCGCCATCGACCAGACCGCGGCAACGGATTGGTATCGCAAGGCCGCACTACAGGGACACGCGCGGGCGCAGGCGAATTTTGGCATGATCCTTGGCCCAGATAACCAGAACAAGGCCACCCGCATTGAGGCGCTGGCTTGGCTGTTATTGGCGCAGGAGCAGGAGGAAATTATCGCCCAAAAATTACTCGCTAGCACCACGCCCGGTCTGAAGTCTGGCGAGCTTGCAGAGGCGAGAGTCCGCGCCGACGAATTGAAAAAGGGCGTGAAACGCTGAGGCTTTCTAACGACTAACTAATTTCCAGTTGCTGCGGGAAGTTGGGATTCCAAGACAGCATTCATGGTCATCCGGTTGTAGGCCGCGTCGCCGAAAAGGGCGCGATACGTCTCGTTCGCCGTGGCCCGGGCACGGTCCACGGCTGGGCCTAGCTCAATGACGATGGTGTTAACATCGGTGGTCGTGGCAGTGGTGCCGGCTGGCCGGTCGCGAACACTGGCTGCTAGATCTTGATAGAAAGTGTCGATGATCGACTGCATGGCGTCTCTGATCGGCATGGGAATTTTCCGTTCGGGATCTTTCATCGTCGTATTGAGGTCGATGATGACCGCCGGAAGTGGCACGTTATCGGCCAGCCGGATGCCGGGAGTTTTTGACTCTGGCTTGGTATCCGGGATGGTTACGGCGGTGGCCGTGGGCACTGCGGAACTGTTGGGCGATGGCAGTGCCGCAGCGGGCGTTCGGCGCTCGGCGGGTGTGCTGGAAAGCGCCGGGTTGGGGGCGGGTGCGGGGGCGGGAATATTTCCGCCGGACTGCCGAATGATTAGAAAGACGCATACGATCAGCAGGCCGATGGCGGTAATTTGCAGGTAATTCAAACGCATGACAGATCAGTAATGGCAGATTTATAATTGGCAAAGGAAAGCTGGCACCAGGTGTTCCCAGTGCCAGCTTGAGTTATGGATTGCCTAGAGCAGCAGATGGATGAAGTTTCACTCATCCCTGCCGTCTAGGCAACATTGGATCAAGGAGCAACTGTGCCACCGTCGGCAGGGCGACCGACGTGCATCGCGGTGAGGGCGATGCCAGCGGCACCAAGGTTGGTTGGGATTTCGGCTTTGAGACCATTGTAAACCGTCAGCTTGTCACCACTGGTGACGTCGTTGCGGAGATACATGTTTTCAAAGTTCCATGCGGTGTAGGCACCTTCGGCGACTTTGGCGCGGTCTGCGATAGTCATGTCTGTGCCACTGGCGGCGACGCCATCTAGCTTCACGCCGTTGTAGGCGCAGAAGACCGCACCGTTGCTGCGGGCGGTAACGGCGTCGTTCACGGAGAGCCAGGTCACGAGGCTGAGTGGGATTTGCGTGCCGGGGCTGCCAGCGATGTTGGCGCCGGTTTCATCGAGCACTTCGACGGCAGCACTGGTCTTGCCCATGTCCGTGCGGAGTGTGGAACCGCTATTGTAGCCACCGTTGCCAGCGATGTTTTGACCCCACACGGTGGAGGCATTGGAGGCGCTTTGGCCGGTGAGGGCCGGGGTGTTGACACCGCCTACGGGGACGAGTTGGATCACAGAGAGCGCACTGCCCGTGGATTGATTGGTCACGTATTGCTTAACGGTGTTAGAAACGCCGTAGCCGGTTTCCGTCAAGTAGGACGAGCGGGTTCCGGAACCGTCATTACGGCCTGTGGCGAACACATAGTCACCATTGTCAGCGGCAAGTCCGGTGAACACGCTCTTTGGCATGAAACCGTTACTCATGAGGCCGCGGAATTGTTGGGCGGTCACGTTGGAGATCGTGGATCCCTCGTTGGTGAGCATCGTGAAAACGACAACTCCGGCTGGCGGGCTGGAGGGCTGGAGACTGATGCCTGCGTATGGGGTGATGGCCTTGCTGACATCGGAGTAAGCGATGTCTGAGATGCCACCGAGTGCGGCGGCACCCGTGGTGCCTTGGGCCGCAAGCTCGGCTCCGCCGATGACAGCGGTGGTGCTAGTCAATAGCGACGGCTGATAATACGTAGGAGGAAGTGGGTCGGTCACGGTCGGGATCAAGGCGCGGATACCTTCCACCGAACCGGTGAAGCAGCAACGAATGGTGGTGGTGCCGGTGACGCCCGGGAAAGTGCCGATGAAGATCGCGCGGGTGGCTCCACTGTACGTGGTGCCGCCGCTGGTTGCTTGGTCATGGGCGAACTTGAAGGCTGCGCCAGAATCGACAAAGCGCGACTTGATGGCGAGCAGAGTCGCCGCACGGAAGGCGGTGGCTCCGGTGACGTTCACGGTGACATCCGCCTGAGCAGATGCCGCGAGGCCGAACAGCGCGAGGGCTGCGAGATAGCAGGTTGATTTCATAATTTTAATTTTAGGATTGGTGGTGTTGTGAGATGTGAGAGTTAGATTTTGGGATCAAGCGGAACGACGGCGGCGCAGGACCAGACCACCAGCAGCCAGACCAAGGAGGGCGACTGAGGATGGCTCGGGCACGACGAAGGAGACCATGCCATTAGTATCGACCAATACAGTGCCTTCAAAGGTGCCTTGGCGGACGGTGCCGGTGCCGGCGACTTGACCGGTGATGCCTTCACGAGCGAGGACGCGGTTGAGGTCGAGTGCGAATTCAATATTATTCCCGTTGTAAGAGCCAAGCGTGCTCGAACTACCCTTCTGCTGGATGCCGCCTTGGAGGCCGCCATTCATTGCATTGCCTTGAATCCCTGGGGCCAGGAAGGGGTTCTGGTCGTCGATAAACGAAATGGAAGTCGGTGAAATTTCGACGGCGTGGGTGTATTGGGTTGCCAAGACATTGTTCATCGCGGTGATGCCGCCAGCCGCGCTGGTCATGGCACCACTGCCCGCAAGGCCGAGATCCCAAAGCGTGGAATTCGCGGTGCCGAGAACACCGACGGAACTGCGTGCGCTGGAGATATAGAGTGTGCGGTGTGGATCTCCGTCTTGCAGCGTGTTGTTTAGATTGCTGTTGTTGGTTCCCCACACGCCCGCCAGTCCAGAATAGATAGTGGCGTCTGTCGCCCAACCGGCACCGAAGGCGCTGGTGAGCGTGGTGCTGAGGTTGAGGAAGTTGATGCTATTGACTCCACCCGCCGCGCCAGCAGCGGCTCCACGGAAAGCCGTGGCGGCGTTGCCTAGGTTGGCATAAACGGTGTTGGTGCCGCCTTCTTGTTGGAAGGTTAGAACCAAATCGCCGGGATTGTAGAACGAATTGGCCGCAGTGGCCGAAAACGTCGCCAAGAGAGACGCTGACGCCACGATGAGGACGTTACGTTTGAATGATTGTTTCATGGTGTTGTGGTGTGTTTTTCTGAGTAGATAACCTGTGGAATTCTGATTGGGTGTTTCTTATCCCGAACATAAACTGTTCAAGAACTTGATTACCGCAAGCGAACGGAGGATGACCTCGTTACACAGTCTGGCCATGATTCTAATGTGAACATTTTGTCACAAAACCGCAGCAGTATTCAATGTTTTACTGCTGATAAAACTATGCTTTCCACAGGATTCGTAGGCTTCCATGGAACGTGAGATAATCTTTGTGACAATTCTGTCATATTGTTAGTTTTGACCAACCGTGGTAATGGTAGAATTCTCTACCGACTTTGTGCTGCGTAATTATCGGAAATCCCCCCCTTCCGGCGTATCGGCAGGCCATCTTTCCATTCAATTCAACTTATTTCTCTTCTATCCTATCACTAACATAATGAAACCAATTATATACACTACTTTGTTCGCAAGTTCGGCGGCCTTCGGCCTCTCGCTGGTTCCGCTCAACGCCCAAAACACATTTTATGCACCGGGCGATCTGGTGCTATGCTTCCAAAAGGAAGGTAATACCAACACCGTGTATGCCAATCTTGGTAATGCCGCCACTGCATTCCGTGGTACGAAAGCAGGCGCAGCAGATGGAACCAATCGCACCAACTTCGTCGATCTCGGGGCGCAACTTACCAGTGCCTTCGGGGCGGGTTGGGCCAGCGACCCCACGGTTTATACGGGAGCCGCCGGTGTCTGGGGAACCAGCAATCTCAATACGACATCGCTTCAGGATGGTGATCCTAACCGCACCATCTACATCACGCGGGCACGGACTGCCATCGGTACCGTCGGCTCGCCTAATTCTAACCAATGGGATTTATCGTTAGCAGGCAGCGGGGCGATGACCAGTGCCGCAGCGGGGATTTACCAGCAGAATTTGGTGCTTGAAACTCAATACACGACAGCGGTTGCGATCTCGAATACCACCATCTCACAAATCGACGACCAGAACCCCTTCCTATCCCCCGGCATTCAAGGCGCGGCGATGCAGGGCAGTCTCGAAGGCGGGATTCAGCAAGTGGGAAGGGCCACCTCGTTGGGCACCTTTGGAACTGCGGGCAGCGTAGAGTTCGCGCTTGATCTCTATCGGGTTCTCGCCATCACCACCGCACCGGGACAGGTCGCCGGGGATCTCCGCATGGGCTCTTATGAAGGTACAGTCACCGTCAACTCCAGTGGCCAAGTTTCATTTATCGCCAAAGCTACTACAATACCTAAACCTGAAATCGATGTGCAACAACCACCCGGTAGCTCACTGGTCGATGGCACATCCAAGAAGAGTTTTGGCACGGTGGTCGTCGGTCAAACTGGTGCGGCCAAAACCTTTACAATCAAGAACACGGGAACGGGGCAACTCTCGGGACTCACACTCATGCTGGACGGTGCTCAAGCTGCGGATTTCATCGTTTCCTCACTGACCAAGACATCGCTCGTAGCGGGAGGCAAGACCACCTTCACGGTGAAGTTCAAGCCCTCCGCCAAGAAGACGCGCACTGCGGCCATTCACATCAAAAGCAATGATGCGAATGAAAACCCTTTCGACATCCAGCTCACAGGTCTGGGAGCCTGATTTTCTATCAGACACTTAATAACAAACAAACAACATGAAAAACAGCATCTTTACACTATCAATCGCAGGCGCGATGTCAGTCGGCTTCGCATTGTCTGCGGCCAACGCCCAGAACACGCAATTTGCCCCAGGTAACCTTGTTCTCTGCTTCCAACAGGAGGGCGGATCTAACACAGTTTATGCTAGGCTTGGAAACGCTGCCCTGATGTTCCGTGGCGCGGCGGCCGGCCCGGATGCAATCAACCGGTTGAGATTTCAGACAATCGGCGCAGATCTTGTAAATGCCTTCGGGCCTGATTGGGCGACTGACCCATCGATCTATGTTGGTGCATCTGCGGTTTGGGGAACTAGCAACAGCACGTTCAACAATAATTTGCAGAATGGTGATCCGAACCGAACCATTTATATTACTCGCCCCCGCAATTCCGTCGGAACCATTGGGGTGGTGAATTCAAACGCTTGGGATCTAACTATTCAAGGCAGTGGCGCGATGACCTCCGCTGCCTCCGGAATTTTCCAGATGCAGAACGTCTTGGAAACGCAGTATACGACCGCTGTCGCAGTTTCAGCAACTGATACGTCGCAGATCGATGACCAGAACCCCTTCTTGTCTCCCGGAATGAGGCGGACCCGAAAGTTCGGCCACGGAGGGGCTAAACTAAGCTATGGTGGCGGGGTGCGGGAAAGTGATAGGAGATCATAGATTGGGGATCAAG
>JAYVNM010000146.1:0-3813 GCA_043758445.1 Akkermansiaceae bacterium
CCACAAGCTCGACAAGGCGAGGGACAAGAATTTCTGGTCGGTGCGGGTGAGTGGAGACATTCGCATCATTATCCACAAAACGGCTGGAAGTCTGCTGCTTTGCTACGTGAACCACCATGACAAAGCCTACGAATGGGCTGAGCGCCGCAAGTTAGAAACTCATCCCACCACCGGAGCTGCCCAACTCGTGGAGATCCGTGAGACGGTGACGGAAATCATGGTGCCGGTGTATGTGCAGGAGAAACTAGCAACCCTGCCAAAGCTCCCGCTTTTTGCCAGGCAGACCGACGAGGAACTTCTCGGCTACGGCGTGCCTGCGGAATGGTTAGGAGATGTCAGGAAGGCCACGGAGGACAGCTTATTGATTCTAGCGGATCGCCTGCCAGCGGAAGCCGCCGAGGCACTCCTGGAGCTTGCCACAGGCGGCAAGCCGCGTGTCAACAAGCCGGATGTCCTTGTGACGAACCCTTTCGCCCACCCAGACGCGCAACGCCGTTTCCGGGTAATGACCAATGTCGAGGAACTCCAGCAAGCTCTCGATTTCCCGTGGGAGAAATGGACGGTATTTCTCCACCCCGAGCAACGCCAGTGGGTGGACCGGGACTACAACGGACCGGCTCGCGTCTCCGGCTCCGCTGGCACCGGCAAGACCATCGTGGCCTTGCATCGGGCCGCGCACCTTGCACGGAGCCATCCGGAATCCAGGGTATTGCTCGCCACCTTTACCGACGCCTTGGCACATGCGCTCCAAACGAAGCTCAAACGCCTTCTCAGCAGCGAGCCACGCCTCGGAGAACGCATCGACGTGCATTCTCTCGAATCCCTCGGCCTGCGTCTCTACAAAGCGAATTTCGGACCCGTCCGTCTTGCATCCCGCCAAGATGTCAAAGAATGCGTGCGTGCCGCATCAGAGGCGATAGAAGGCCACCGGTTTAGCCTCCGGTTTCTACTCGCGGAGTGGGAGCAGGTCGTGGATGCATGGCGACTCAGCACCTGGGAAAGCTATCGTGATGTCGCTCGACTCGGCCGCAAGACCCGACTCCCGGAAGCCCAACGGACCGTGCTCTGGTCCATCTTCGCGGACGTTCCCGCAGCCTCCGCATCAATTACCGCACATCGCATCAGATCCGCCAGCAAGCCGACCGCTTGCTCGGTCCAGAGATCACCGACGTGGATGGCAACCGCGAGGATCGCAGCGACACCATTTCCGTTTTCAACGGACCTCCACCCCTCATCCGAGCTTTCGCCGACGAGGACCAAGAACAGTTCGGCGTCGCCGATTGGTTGGCGGAGCAGATCAAGTCCGGCATCCTGCCGCATGAATTCGGAGTGTTCGTCCGTTCCGAAGGTCAGCTTCCGCGTGCCGAGGCCGCCGTAACCGCAGCAGGCATCCCCTGCAAGATCCTCGATGAACACGTCGAGACTGCCAGCGGCCATATCTCCATCAGCACCATGCATCTAGCAAAGGGTCTGGAATTCCGTGCCATGGTAGTCATGGCCTGCGATGACGAGATCATCCCCTTGCAGGAACGTATCGAGACCATCGGTGATGACGCCGATCTTCAGGAAGTTTATGACACGGAAAGGCACCTGCTCTACGTCGCCTGCACCCGTGCGAGGGATCATCTGCTCATTACCAGTATAAGCCCAGCATCTGAGTTCTTGGATGACCTCAACTTCTAACGCAATTATAGCGGCTGATAACTGTGAATCTGACACCTCGGTGAATGTGTTTGTAATCCTGACGGGCAACTCCATATAGACACTACGAGGAACCACCCTTTGATGCGACGCCCCGCAGGTAATCGTGGCGACTGGCTTCGCACTGATACTGCCGACGGTAAGAATTCCAATCGCGATGGGGAGGAGATGCATTTTCATAGAATGTCTTTCTCTATTTCTAGCGAACAGCCGTATTCATAGGATGTCAGGAAGTGATATCAAAAATGATTCTTGTGGAGAGGATTTTGGCCTATCTACCCGCTTCACCTACGAAACCGCCTCGTTCCAAGGATGGAGCTCCCGCTCCGCGCCAGCTTGCTCTAGGTTTCTGGCAAAAAGAAGCCGTGGGGCAAGGGCGAGGATGGAGACGGCCATGAAGGGAGCCGTAGTTTCCGGCGCATCGGGACGGAAGAAACAAAAGGGTTTATCCGAGGGATGGTGTTTTACCCGGTGAGAGCGCACCGTTTGTGAGGTCCGGCACTAGAAACCCTATAATATATCCACCACCATGAACGATTCGAAATTCGATGACCTGTTGAGAACGGCAAAGGGAGATTTCCCTTTGCCGGGATCATTTCGCCGAAGCGTATGGCACCGGGTAGAAGCCGCAGGGCTGGAGTCCAACAGGGGCTTGGCTTGGTTCCATGCGTTTCGGGAGGGTTTGACACGACCTTGGAGCGCAGCATCCGGACTAGCCGCCATTATCGCATTGGGGCTATGGTTGGGAGCATCCAGCACGCCTGATTCAACGAGTGACCGGATAGCTTACGCCCGCTCGATCAGTCCATTCACCCGGAATCACCAAAAATGAAAAAAGGACTGATATTTCTCGGGATCATCCTGATGGCCGGAGTGGCGTCGTTTTCCCTGATGCGTTGTAACAAGATGGCGGAACGTCAGGCATTGTTGCGCGACTGCCTGCCAGAACTTGCCTGGGTGCGGACAGATTTGAAACTCAGCGATGGCCAGCTTGATAAAGTAACGGCTCTTCACACCGCCTATCTTCCAAAGTGCATGGAAATGTGCCGCCGGATCGCCGCCGCCCGCGACAAAGTCCAAACAGTAGCGAAGGGAAGCCGGGAAGTCAGTTCGGAGTTGGAAACGGCAATCCGCGAGCACTCGGCAACGCGGAGTGAGTGCCAGCAGGAGTTGCTCAGGCATTTATACGAGACGGCGTCGGTCCTCGACAAGGATCAGGCATCCCGCTACCTAGAGACAATGCTGCCCTACGCGCTGGAGTTCGATCCCAACGCTCCCGGAGGCTCCCACTCCCATTAGGGATCAAATGGCATGGACGCTTCCGATCCTGAACTCATGTTGCGGTTGGCCGCTGGCGACGATCTGGCCTTGAATGTCTTGATGGAGCGCTGGAGCAAAAGCGTCGCCTCGTTTTTGCACAAGATGACCGGGAACCGGGACACCGCCGTTGATCTCGCACAGGAGACTTTCGTCAAACTCTACCATGCTCGCGAACGCTACCGGCCTAGCGGGAATTTCAGCACCTATCTCTTTGCCATCGCCTCAAATCTGGCGAGGAACCATTCCCGTTGGAAACGCCGCCACCCGTCGGTTTCCATGGACGCCACACTGGATGATGGAACGCCCGTGCTCCCCGAACTCGCTGACCCGCATCAGACTCCCGCAGAAGCCGCGCAAGCTGCGGGAAAATTCCGTGCGGTGCATGAGGCGTTCCTGTGCCTGTCCCCGGATCTGCGGGAGGCGATGAGTTTGTTCGTTTATGAGGGAATGGGCTATGCCGAAATCGCCTCCATTTCACAATGCAGTGTGAAAGCGGTGGAAACCCGGATCTATCGGGCGCGGCAGCTTCTCAAGGAGCGGCTCATGGATATGCGGACCTAGCCCGTGCTGTTTGGATCAGGGTTTTTATTATTTTCAGAATTCTCAAGGGTTTGACATGGGGACGGGTATTATCATTTAGCCGTTAATTCAAAGGAACGGGACCAACCCTAAAACCAATACCAAAATGAGACCGAATCTTGCACTCGCCATCAGCCTGCTTGGCGTCGCCTTCGCCAGCTCCACCCTCAAAGCTCAAGAGCCCCACCATGAGACCGCTCGTAAAGAAGCCCA
>JAYVNM010000147.1:0-3786 GCA_043758445.1 Akkermansiaceae bacterium
TTCCTGCCCGCGGATGGCGCGGAAGAAGGCCGGCATCTTGTTCAGAATCTCCTCGTCCCGCAAGTCGGCGGGTATTTGTCCGCGGGCGATGGCGGCGAAGTCGCCGAGCGCCGCCCGTTCTTCCGGGTTCAGCCCGAGAACATCGGATACACGAACTAAAAATCCTGCTTCATCCGGCGGTGGAAGGACTCCCCGTTCGATTTTGCTCCAGTTGCTTGGATCAATGGCGGCGTCTCGGCAGAAACTCCGCAAAGTCATGCCTGCGGCGATTCTGCGGTCTTTGGCGTAGTCTCCAAATTTTTGTGGGGTGGTGCTCATGGTCGGTCGTGGGTTTGAAACAGGCTACCTGAGTGTGGTTTTCACGCAACCACAATTAGGCAGAAACTAGAGAATTTAACCACGGATAGCACGGATGACCGTTCATGAGCATGGGGAGAAGCTAGTCGCGGAGGGCGGTGAGGTGTTGGTTGGAGTTTGGGTTCATTTTTTGTATTTCTTTTTTTGACTTTCTACGCGCGGTCGATCACGTTCAACCCAAGTGGATTGGGAGTGTCCCGGTCGGCGTTATGGTCTCGGTGAGTATCACCGGGGCCTTTCGCTTTTTTGGGGTGGATAGATTTTGAGTCCCCAGTTTTCGAAGTTTTCTCCAAGGCTCTCCCGCCCACCTGCGCAAAAGAACTTGTGCTTGAGCGCATCGAAGGCTCGGTTCGTTTGTCCTTGGCGAAAAACATGAATTCCTATTGGGCGGGCGACCAAGTCGGCCAACTGGAGACCGGATGACATCGCTTTTTTATCTGAGAAGAGAACTTCAAAGGGGAGGGCTTTTTCCCGAATGTTTTGCCCATCGCAAATTCTTCGGAATTCGAGTTCCAATTCGTTGTCTTCTTTTTTGCCGCGTTGCTCCACCACCACATGAGTGAGGTGCTTCTCTTCGCTCTTCTCTTCCAAGAACTCGTAGAGCGTTTCCAGGCAATAGCGGAGAGCGATATGATAAGGGTTTGATGGGGTGCTCTGCTGTTCTTTCAGCCGCCGTTTATCGATGACGCAGCTTATTAAGATGAAATTGTTTTCTTCGATGATGCCTGTGAGTTCATCGAGGAAACGGTCTTTGTGTGCCTTCGTGGGAAAGATTTGGAACACGCCCTTCTCCTTCCTGATTTCGTTCTCATGCAGGACAATCTGATCGTGACCAAAATGCTTGAACTTAAACATCTCAAGCGCGGGCACCACCTTCTCGCTGTAGTGCCGCTTGTAAAAGACGCAAAACGCCAGAACTCAGACAGGATACTGCTCGTCGATGGACAGCATGCCGTGGTCACCGCTTTCATCGACATAAACGATGTATTTCCCAAAGTTTTTGCCTTTTTCCTCATGGCTTGTAGCAATCGGCTCCTTGGGTTTGGTGCTGGAATTCGCGCTTAATCCTGCGAATAGAGGGAGGTCTTGGCTGTCTTCGCCTATCGTCATGTAGTCACCTCCTTCTGCGTGGTGTTAGTGTTGTTTGAAGATCGTACCGTGACCTGGCCGTTCATGAGCATGGGGAAACGAAGTGTCTCACGGTGCTTGCTTGGGCTTTCTGAAGGAAATCGATGGCAGTGAGAGAATTCCGTGGACGGATCGCGCGGTGAAGCCAGCGAGCATTTCCCGGCAGGCACCGTAGAGGATCGAAGTGGCGGTGACGCGGATGAGTGCCTCGTGATTTTTTTCCTCAAAGGTCTGGTGAATCTGAAAATCGCCGGTGATCGTGATCCGTCCCTCGTAGGTGGATGGATTGGCTGGATCTTCCGGCGCGAATTCTACGGTCAGCGCGACTTGCCAGCGCAGAGGATCGTCTGGAGTTCCCGTGATTTCGTGGGCGGTCTTTAATGCCATGGCACCGCCGGTTTGAGTTCCGCTGGTGGCGCGGCACTCGAAAACGAGAAACCGGTGGTTGAGAATGGCGAGCGGTGAAGTGTTATGCGGCATAGGCGTCATCTTCGCGGTCTGGTGCGCTCATCTTGAAATTCCGGACCGGCTCCGCCTGCGGCTCTCTGGCTGGAATGAATGAGGCGTGCACGTCCGATTCGTGGTATGTCACCCATTTAACCTGATGGCCTTTCGGGACAATGGTTAGCGCAAGCTCGCCATCCACGGCATCCGCAGCACGCATCAGGGTCTCGATGGTGAAATTGTTGGTCCCGTCCATCATGGTGGTGATGCGGGCGGAACTGATTTCCATCTTGGCGGCGAGCTTGGTGCGGTTGAGGCCTAGTGCCTTCATGCGTTCCAAGATCTGCTCCACGATGAGCAGTTTTTTCACCACCACCTTCTGCGAAAACGAAAGGGGCGCGGTGAAAAAACGCTGAACTTCATCGGGTGCTTGCCGGGTGATTTTAAGCTTCATGGTCGGTTTGGATGTAGTTGAAATGGGTTTCCTCTTGGCTTTTGACGGTAAAGTAACGGCTCTTCAGGTGGGACGCGCGTTTGATATCGGCATTCTGTTCCCGCTTGTTATTCTTGGTGCCGCCGTTCGTCGCGATAATGAGCTTGGCGGGTAGCCCCTCGATCTGATCCTTGAAACAGTAGAGCCGGATTCCGGGAACCTTGATTTCATAAATGCCATCGCCCACGTTTTTGAATTTCCTCTCATTGTGGTAGGAATCCACCGAAGTGATGGTGGCCATGCTGGTTTGGAGGCTGGAAGCAGCATTGGGGTTCGAAAGAATGAGGGATTTCAGAAAATCCGCCACCTGCTGATCGTCTCCAATTTGGAGGGTAACCACCGTGCGGCACGACCCACAGTGAATCTCTTTCAGGGTAATTTCCAAGGGATTTTTAATGTTTTCGTTAAATTTCCGAGATTCCTTAAGGTTTCCTAGGGTGTTTTACACCACTCAACGCACCGTGACCTGGCCGTTCATGAGCATGGGGAGAAGCCAGTCGCGGAGGGCGGTGAGGTGTTGGTTTTGTTGCATGAGATGTTTTGTAGCGGCGGTCTGCGACCGTCGATGCGAATGAGACGTCAGAATGGAAGAGGGCTTCGCGCGGTTCTTTGGCATCGACGCTCATAGAGCGACGCTACAAGGCTTTTCTTTGGCTCACCGCACCGTGACCTGGCCGTTCATGAGCATGGGGAGCAGCCAGTCGCGGAGGGCGGTGAGGTGTTGGTTTTGTTGGGTGTGTTCGGTCATGAGCTTGAACATGGGAGCGCACTTGTTTTCAAATTCTTGAAGCAATTCTGACGGTGGCAGCGGAAGTGGTAGTTTTTCAAGAATCGGTGCCTCCAAGCGTTTGCGACCAGAGGTTCCGGTCATGTTTCCGACGGAGTATTTTCTGAAGTAGTCGGAGCGGCTCAGGCAGCATCCGAATGCACTAAGAGGTATGTTCCGACCGCGAAGGACGATAAACTCGGTCGAGCCGAAGGCGTCTTCGCCATCTTGTAAAAGACTAACCAGTCCGGTTTTGCCATTTTCAAGGCAAGGGGTGATTCTCGCAACGAGAACATCTCCGTTGGTGAACTTGGTGCCGCCATTGAATTCCTTACGTTGGATTGCTTTGGTCATGAAACCTGAAGTTGGCAGCGCGTCCATGTCGAGGTAGGAGGCGATCGCGCCTTTCTTGATTGAAACCGACGGATTCAGAACAAACAGATTGTTTATTGTCCCGACTTCCCACCCCGCCGGGATCTCGCGTTTTAGGGTGGGGTGGTAGGTCATTTTGCCGCCGGAGGATTGGTAGGGGTGGCCGGCGAGGCGGGGCTTGCCGTGGGCGGCGGCTTGGGCGGCGCTCATCGGGAAATCAAACTGC
>JAYVNM010000148.1:0-30780 GCA_043758445.1 Akkermansiaceae bacterium
CCATGCGACATGCGCAAAAGCTTCAACACTCTCGCCGAACTGGTCCGCAACCATCTCCAACTCGACCCACTCAGCGGTGCCGCCTTCCTTTTTACTAACCTGACTGAAAAAGTCGTCTCGCTCGAAGCCGAGTTAGAAGTTCAAAAAGGCCTCGTCGCGGCACTGCTCAAACGCATCTATGGTGCCAAGAGCGAAAAGATGGATTACCAGCAACTCCTCATGGAGTTCCTGAGGAAGATTGAATGACCTCCTCCCGTGCAGAAATCCGCAGGTCTTGCAGCAGGGCGGTGGAATTTTGGGTTGGTGTGGCGGGTTTGGATCGACTAGGGTGCCGCCCCCGAGGGGAAATTATGATGATACAAGGTGAGGAACTGGCTCTGGCTTGCGCGAAAGCGGCGGACGATATCAAGGCGGAAAACATCCGGGTGTGGGATATGCGGGGGATTTCTAACTTAACGGATTACATGGTGGTGTGCTCGGGCTCCTCGATGCCCCAATTGCGGGCGATCCTGCGCGACGTGGCAGGCACCGTGGACGATCTTCACGGGGTGAAACCGACGATGACCGAGGGCAAGGCGGATACGCGCTGGGTGGTCCTGGATTATATCGATGTGATGGTGCATGTGATGGACACCGAACTGCGCGCGTACTACGGCCTCGAAGAACTGTGGCGGGAAGCGAAGGAAGTGAGTTGGCAGCCGGTCGGCGGAAAGTGAAAATTTCTGGGAATATAATTTATCCCGCCACTCTTATGAATGCCGATGAGTGAGTTTGCGGAACTAGTGGATGCCCATTACCAAGCGTTGTTTCGCTTCGGGATGTCGCTGACTCGGAATGTGGACCAAGCCGCGGATCTGGTGCAGGAGACTTTCTGTATTTGGGCAGCGAAGGGCAGTCAGTTGCGGGACCGGACGAAGGCGAAGACTTGGCTGTTCACGACCTTGCACCGGGAGTTTCTCAGCCAACGCCGGCGGTCCTCAAAATTTTCAGATGAGCCGCTCGATGAGAAAACGGCGGCTGCGCTGGTCGCCCCGCAGGAGGATGCGGAACGCCAAATGGACGGGCAACGGGCGGTGGATTTGTTAGCCTCGCTGGAGGAAACCTATCGGGTGCCGCTGGCGTTGTTTTATCTGCAACAACACAGCTATAAGGAAATCGCGGAGATCCTCGATGTGCCGATCGGCACGGTGATGTCGCGGCTGTCACGCGGTAAGGAAATGCTGCGCCGCCGGATGACCGCCGAGCCTGCGAGCGGGCCGAAAAACATTTTGAATATGGAACGGGAAGGAGTCCGCCATGGATAAGGAGCAAGCACGATTCATCCTCCGCAGCTTCCGCCCGGATGGCACGGATGTGGGCGACCCAGATTTCGCGGAAGCGCTGAAGCTGGCGATGGAAAACCGCGAGCTGGGCGAGTGGCTGGCGAGCGAGCGGGCCTTCGACGCGGCCTTCGCCAACGCGCTGGGTTCGGTGGATTTACCCGAACATTTGCGCGAGGACATTCTGGCGTGCTTGGCGACCGAGCGCGGGGATTTTCCCCAAGCGGAGGACGCGAACGACGCAGCTTGGATCGGTGCGCTGGCCTCGATTCAGCCACCAGCCACGCTGCGCGACGAGCTCATCACGGCGATGGAGCGCACGGCGAGACCGGCAGCGGCGCTAACTAACATTTCGATCTTCCGCCGGGCAGCGATCCCGCTGGCGGCGGCGGCGGGCATTGCGCTGGCATTTTTCCTCACCCGCCAAGCGAACCCGAGTGGGGGGACGGCAAGCCAGGTCGTGCCCATCGAGGTCGTGCAAGCGGGCTTCGTGCGGACCTTCGAGTCGCCGGCCTTCGACCTTGAGGAAAAGCAGGAGGACCGACAATTGCTCGTCCAGCACTTGCAGGATCGCAAGCTACCCAGCCCAAGCGAGTTGCCTAACGGACTCAAAAATCTCAAAGGCCTCGGTTGCCGCGAGTTGGTGGTGGGTGGCAAGCGGGGTTCGCTGATCTGCTTCCATACGGGAGCGGACGGCCTAGTCCACATGATCATTTTCCGCCGCGCCGACGTGAGTGGCGTGCTACCGCAAACGGGCAAGCCAGTTTTCTCCCAAGACGGGAAGTGGGCGTCCGCGCGCTGGGAAGACGATGAAAACGTCTATCTGCTGATGAGCCAGGCGCCAGTCGCAAAGCTGCCGGAGCTGTTCTTCTAAATGAAATTCAAGAGTGGGAAAACTAACGGCAAGAACGTTTCACAAAGGCTAAAGCGCTTTTTTGCGGCACGCCGCACTCGAGCGCGGAATTATCTGCATCGGGTATGATGGGCCGGGCGGGGGGATTCATGAAATTCTCACGTCACCCGCATCATGCGTTCACATTTCCCGGCTTGGATGCGCCATGCACTTGCGCAAACTGACCCGACCTGAGCCCGATCCAACCGCGCCGCAGCGGGTCGCCTGGGGCGCACGCGATCACCGGGCACAAGCCATCGAAGCGCCGTCACTTGCCGGTCTGGGCGGGCAATCCGGGGTTCCCGCTGCCAGCCAAGAAATTACGAATTTCCCGCCACCCATTGCGGGAAATGCCGATCCAGAGTTTCTCGAATGGCGGCTCGAATTGCTCTGAAATCAATTCGGAAACACGAGTTGTTCGCCCGTCGATCTGCCATGGCCTATTTTATCGCCGATGTCCTTGCTGGTGACGAAGAGCATTAGGGAAATGAGGGCGAGGGCGCAGATGGTCTGGAGGATTTCCAAGGGCTTGGCCTGGACCGGGCGACCAAAGATTTTTTCCAAAATCGCGAGGGTGATGTGGCCGCCATCGAGGACGGGGAAGGGCATCATATTGAGGACGGCGAGATTGACATTGAAGAGCACCATGAAGCCGAGCACGCGCTGCCAGCCATCCACCATTTGCAGAAGCTGATAGAGTAGGGTGGCGATGCCGACCGGGCCGCTGAGGTGGCCGACGCCGATGCTGGAGTCCTTCGCGACGACGCTGGTGATGGTGATCCACATCATGTGCAGGCTGTCGTAAACCTGTTGGAAGGGCCCGGGATGGACGATGGTCTGATCCAGATAGGGCACACCGTCGAAGTGAAGGTCGAGCATTGGCCCCTTACCTGCGGGCGAAAGCGGTATGACCGGAGTCGCTGTTAGCTTGAGGGGCTGGCCGCCACGGGTGAGCTCAAACTCGATGGGATGGGCACCGATTTGCTTAATCAAGGCGACGGCCTCGGCGGGATCCTTGACTTTCTGACCGTTTATGGAAAGCAAGGTATCGTTCTCCTTGAAGCCGGCCTTTTCGGCGGGGCTGCCTTTGTGGATAGTGCCGATTTCGATATGGTGGATTTCCGGGCCGAAGCCGACTTCGCGCAAGCCACCGCGTTGGAACCAGCGGGTTTTCGGGGTTTCAAATTCGGAGATGAGCTTCAGCGGAGCGGCTTCACCGGGACGCTGGATGGTGAACTCGAGTTGCTGGCCCTTGCTGAGAATGATGCTCTCGCGGATGCTATCGAGCGTGCCGGTGAAGCCATTCACCGGCTGGCCATTGATCGCGAGGATCTTATCCCCGGTATGGATGCCAGCCTTGGCCGCCGGGCTGCCCACAGCAACCTCGCCAACGGTTTGAGAGGGGATGAAATCCATCGGCTTGCCGACGCCCCATACGACCACTGCGGAGAGCAAGGCTAGCATCATCGAAAACAACGGGCCGGCGAAGGCGACGATGATTTTATCAAGGGCGGAAATCGGCGGCAGCGGCTTGTCATCCTTGGTGCCGCCTTCCAATGCCTCCATCGGGGCCATCTGCGGCAGGGCGACAAAACCCCCGGCGGGAATCCAGCCTAGACCGTATTGGACGCCGTTGATTTCCTTTTTCCAAATCGGCGTGCCAAACCAGATTTGAAAGCGGTCGATCCGCAAGCCCCGCCATTTCGCCGCGAGGAAATGGCCGAGTTCATGAACGAAGATGATAATGTTAAAAATCGTCACGACGATGACGATGAGCAGGATCACATTGAGGATGGTGGAAATGATGGCCATGGGTGAGGAAAGAACTTCGGCAACCTAGCGATGCCGGAGCTTCCGGCAAGTCCATTAAATTTTACCTGGTTTTCTCGGGTTTGACCTTTGGCTTTCGCTCCGCTAGTGCTTCGGGAGTTCCCCATGATCCGCGAAATCGTCCAATACGGTCACCCCGTCCTCCGCCAGCGCTGCCGACCTATCACCCAAGTGGATGATGAAGTCATCGAACTGGTCGCCGATATGTTAGATACGATGGTGGCTGCGAATGGCGTGGGTCTGGCCGCCCCGCAGTTGGGCGTGGATTTGCGTTTAGCGGTCATCGATGTTTCGCATGATCCGACCTGCATTTCCTTCCTCAAGGTGAATGGCCAGGACGCGGATCTGGAGTCAGTCATGCCGTTGATTTTCATCAATCCGGAACTCGCTTTCGGGCAGGCCAAGGAGTTCGGGATGGAAGGCTGCCTCAGCATCCGCGGCATCCGCGCCGAGGTCCGCCGCCCGGAATCGGTGAAGGCGACCCTGCCGCAGCTCGATGGCTCGGTGTTGGTGCTCGAAACCGACGGGCTGTTAGCGCGGGCCTTGCAACATGAGATCGACCACCTCAATGGCGTCCTGTTCGTGGACCGCTTACCGGCGGTGGCTAAGGTCTCGATGAAAAACCGACTCAAGCGGCTGGTGGAGGGGGCTGAAGAAAATTGAAAGTTTTTTACCTGCAAGCTCGACTTTCCGCGAATATTAAGCTTTTTTCTCGTGGAGTGATGCGAGGCGCACTTCCGCCGCTCATCCAAACCACTCCGAATCCCCAATGAGCACGAATCGAGGAATTTTCGAAAGCTTTCCAAATCAACCGGCTACGCGCCAGGATTCACCGTTCGCGGTGGTTCACGAGCCGGTGGAGCAACCGGCCGCCGCCAGCCCGTTTTCTATCGCCGCGCGTCAGGAATCGCCGTTCACCGTGGTGGACGAACCCAACGAGGTGCGGTCTTTCGAACCTGGGCGTCCGGTCCGTTTGCCCGATCGCCGCCGTGCGGAATCGCCCTTCCAAGTTGCCGAGCCGACGGAGGGATTTGGCTTTGAAGCACCGCCAAAGGCCTACGCCGCCTCGCCGTTTGAGATCGCTCCGGCTGCCGCGCCGCCCGCGCCATCGCCCTTTTCTGCGCCGCCGCAACAGGCCCCGGCCTCGCCATTTTCCATCGAACCCCAGCGGGCTGCCCAGCCTGTGCCACAACCCGCACCACAACCCGCACCACAACCCGCATATGGTGCATGGCAGGAACCCGTGGCTCCCCCGATCTTTGCACAAGCGGCGGCTCCGGCCTTCGCCCAAGCGCCACCCGTGGCCGTGCCCACTGCATTCGCCCCTGCGCCCCAACAGCCCGCGCCGGAGGAATACCAATCCGATTCATACTCGATCCGCCAGCTTGAGCTGCGGGCGATCTTCGGCGTGGACCGCGAGATGAATCCTGAGGAAATTCTCCAACGCTCGAAGGCGCTGCCCGGCATGAGAAACATTTCGCGCGTGAGCCCGCAGGACATGAACACCATCGAGGCCCTCAAGCACCTGCTCCCCAATCTCGGCTTCGGCAGCGGTGGCTTGAAACTCTACTCCGGCGCGACGCCCCTGGAATTCGTCCGCGAGGGGAATGTCATGCTCGCCATGCAAACCGACGGCGGTTTCGCCCCCGGCGTGCGTGAAACGCTGATGCTCGTGGCTAGGGAACTGGGACGGCTGGCATAGGGTGTCATAAGCCGGTAGAATGCTTCATCCGCATAGGTACGTAAGCGGAAGGCCATGCGTGGACCCGAACACCGCGTGGACGGATCTTGGATTGTGATCAACAAAGAGGCTTAAGCCACGTCAGCCAATTCCGCGTTCTTTGAGAAAAGGGACGAGTTCGTCCACCCCGAAGTCGGCGAGAATCTGGCCGTGCCAGTCGAGGGTGGGGGCCTTGGATTGACCGGAGAGCGCGACCATTTCCTGCATCGCCTCGCGGTCGCCGGAGACGTTGAAGGTTTGGACTTCGATTTTCTTGCGCTCGAGGTAAGCGACGACTTCGCCGCACCATGGGCAACCGCGTTTGATGTAAAGAATGGGAAGGTTCATGGGAGTGGAAAATTGAGACTGGCCTATTTCCAGCCACCGAGGAGGGCGCGGTCGGTAAAGGTGACGACCCGCAGAGCATCGCCGCGTGAATCCGTTAGGTCAAGTTCGGCGTAGGAGTAACTGAAGGTGCTGGGCCGTCGGGGGCAGTAGCACCTATATATTCACGGAGTTTGCAATCAGGATGTCTTCAAAAAACCTTCACGCGTGCTTTCCACATGCCCGCCTTGTTGAAGGATAAATTCGGAGTTTGCAATCTCGTGGCATTGTGTATCCTTACACACGATGAGCAGCCGCGAAATCATCAGGCTCTTGAAGGAAGATGGATGGAAAGAGGCTCGCACGAAGGGGAGCCACCACCAATTCAAGCACCCGACGAAATCGGGCGTCGTCACCGTGCCGCACCCGAAAAAAGACCTGCCGGTCGGGACTGCACGCGCCATCCTCAAATCGGCCGGAATCCACAAACCATGAACTACCCAATCGCCATCGAACACGAACCCGGCAAGGCCTACGGCGTCCAGTTTCCGGACCTTTCCGGCTGCTTCAGCGCGGGCGACACCTTGGATGAGGCCATTTCCAACGCCGCGGAGGCACTGGCCTTTCACATCGAAGGACTCCTCGACGCCGGGGAAAAAATCCCGCCTCCCCAAGCAATCGAAAGCCACTCCGCCAACCCCGACTACGCCGGCATGATCTGGGCAATCGCCTCCGTGGATCTCGCCGCTCTGTCTGGAAAATCCAAGCGTCTGAACATCTCCCTCCCCGAACGCGTCCTCCGCCGCATTGATGCCGCTGCGGAAAAAAACGGTGAATCCCGCTCCGGCTTCATCGCACGCGTGGCGCTGGAGGCGGTGTGAAATTGTGTAGGGCACTCTACGCCAGCAATTTCAACAACCCATGACCGGCACCATCGTGACGGGCTGGAATTTAGCCATCCAGGCGGATTGACAAGTAATACTGGGGATGGTAAGACTTTCGACAATGAAAGTGACCACCAAGGGACAAATAACCATACCGCTCGCACTGCGTGAACGTTTTGGCCTTCGTCCGGGGACGGAGGTGGAATTTATTGCAGCGGATAACACCTTGCAGATGAGGCCCCGCAAAAAAACCCGCAAGGCGGCAACCGCTTTCGATCACTGGCTGGCCAAGGCAGCGGGTTCGGCCAAGCCGGGCATGACCACGGACGAAATCATGGCAATGACACGGGGGGAGGATTGAGCCATGGTTCTGGTAGATACTAATGTCCTGCTGGACATCGCGACACAGGACGCGGTTTGGTTTGAATGGTCGAGCGGGCAGCTAGCTTCCTTGATCAACTCACGTGAAGCCGCCATCAATCCGGTCATCTATGCCGAACTCGCTCCACTCTATCGGAATGCGCGGGAATTGGATTTGAACCTAGTCCCGCCCTCGGATTTTCGTCGCCTGCTCCTGCCGTTTTCAGCGGGATTTCCTGCGGCCCGCGCGTTTCAGGCCTACCGGAAATCCGGCGGGCAACGGACTGCTCCACTTCCCGATTTTTTCATCGGTGCCCATGCCGAGGCGGAGGGATTGGTATTGTTGACACGGGACGCCGCCCGGTATCGAACCTATTTTCCGAAGGTGAAGTTGATTTGTCCGTGAGGAAACATTTTTTTCAAATGTTGCAAAAACAACCTGGCTTGTGAACGGCTCCGGGTTTCGGAAAAGCTTACTTGAACGGCTGGTAAAGACGATGGACAGTTGAAGTCATACTTTATCCCTACCACAAGCATCATACCCTGCCACCGCAAGTCAATTGGAATCAATGATATAAAAATCAGAAACCCCAATTCGCTTATTTATGACGTCGGAAACAATCGCAGCAGATGAAACTCTCAAGAATTGAGACTTCTCACGGAGGTGATCAGTCCAGCCGTGACTTTCAAAAGTTGTGCTGAGATTATTTTTGGTAGCTCTAGTGATACCTGTTTTCCGGTTGAGCGGATTTTTTGAAGTAAAGAGCCCAACGGTAATACGCCGTCAGCATATGCAGTTTCAACCTTAGAAAGATCAAGGACGATTGAATCATAACTTTCTTGAACACTTTTTAGGATTTTGAAATCGCATAGAAACCGTAGAGATTAAGCTTTCTTGGTGCGTGAACTATATTATCCAAAATATTTGCATTGATCGTAATTGTCATGGCTATTTTAGCTTAACAGCACGTTGTTTATCTAGACGTAGAATCGTACCTGCCGTAGGGACTATTTGAATAGTGATGTCCGTGATAGGGGCTCCATTAAGCTTAACGGCACCTTGTAAAACAAGGCGTCGAACTTCCGAACGTGATCGGTCCGTATTGAAACAGATTTTATAAGCACTTACTACAAGTGATACCACATCAAGAGATTCAGGAAGATCCGGGATGGAAATTTCTGGAAGCTCTGCCGCTGCGAGGTCTTTTTTCGAGAAGCGGGTGTCCCAGTCGGCGCGGGCGGCGGGGCCGGCTTCGGGGCCGTGGTAGCGGCTGGTGAGTTTCTCGGCGAGTGACTTTTTGGCATCCATCGGGTGGCCGGACGGATCGCGGGCTTCGCCTAACAAGAGTAGGTAATAGCGGTCCATCAACGTGTCGGAGACGCTCATGAGCTTGCCGAACATTTCTTGTGGTGGATCACTGACGCCGACGTAGTTGCCGTAGGACTTTGACATCTTCCGAACACCGTCGAGACCTTCGAGCAGCGGCATGACCATGACGACTTGCTGCGGTTGGCCTTCTTCTTTTTGGAGGTCGCGACCGACGAGGATGTTGAAGAGCTGGTCGGTGCCGCCGATTTCGACATCGGCGCGGATTTCCACAGAATCCCAGCCTTGCATGATCGGGTATTGGAGTTCGTGGAGGCGGATTTCCTGACCGGCATCGAGGCGGGTGCGGAAGTCCTCGCGTTGGAGCATCTGCTGGAGGGTGACGCGGGAGTTGAGCTTGAGGATTTCCTCGTAGCTCATTTTCCGGAACCAGTCGCCGTTGTAAACGATCTCGGTTTTCGACTTGTCGAGGATCTTGAAGGCTTGGTCGGTGTAGGTGGCGGCATTCACCAACACCTCGTCGCGGGTGAGCGGCGGGCGGGTGGACGAGCGGCCGGTGGGATCGCCAATGGTGGCGGTGAAATCACCGATGAGCAGGACCGCTTGGTGGCCGAGAAGTTGGAACTGGCGGAGTTTTTCCAAGGCGACGGTGTGGCCGAAGTGGATGTCCGGCGCGGTGGGATCGACGCCGAGCTTGATGCGGAGCGGACGGCCGAGGCGGAGTTTTTCCAAGAGTTCCTTTTCGGACAGAACCTTCGCGGTGCCGGCGGTGAGTTGGGCGAGTTGTTGTTCGGGAGACATGGAAAGTGGGCGGACCTCGACGCAAGGTGAGGCGAGAGAATAACGTTTCCGGGCAGCCTGCCAAGCCCGGAAACCGGCGGAGAAAAATGCTGCTTTCGTCCGCGCGTGAAATCCACACACTGCATCTACCATATCCCATGGGCGCACTCATGAAACCCACGTCATCCCGCTCAGCCGCCCGCCGCATTCACGTGGCGCGTTCCGTCATCGCTGTCGTGCTGTTGCTGCTCGCGGGTGCGCCTGCGCTGTTAGCCAGGGAGTGGACCTTTGTCGGCATCCCGCAACCGATGGAGGCCGAGTTCATCGGCATGAAGAACGGCGGGGTGGTGCTGCAAGGTTCTAACGGTAAAAGCTTTGAGGTGCCCTTCACCAGCTTCACGCCGGTGGATCAAAAATACTTAAAACTGCTAGAAGCCGGGGGCGGGAAAATCCCAGCCATGGAAGCACTTGGCAAACCGATTACGTCGCCCAGGATCATGATGTGGTGGTCAACACAATGCCGCAGGGACTTGAGGCAGAGGTGAGCTTCATCCGCATTTTCCCGTGGCGGTGGGTGAGTAAAAAAGGGGTCGGCGGGGCGATCAGGCAGAACCTCAATGTCGGCTGGTTTTATGATTGGAACATCGGCACCAAGTCCTCGCTCGATCACGAGTATGTGGGCATCCGCCAGAACCGCTGGTGGCCCTCGCTGGATCAGGACTGGAAGGCGAGGGGCATCACCCATCTTCTTGGTTTCAACGAGCCGGATCATAGGGACCAGGCAAATATGGGGGGCGAGGATGCCATCAAGGCCTGGCCCGGACTGTTAGCCACGGGCTTGCGCCTTGGTTCGCCAGCGACCTCGGACGGGGCGCAGGGCTGGCTTTATAAGTTCCTCGACAAGGCGGATGCCACGGGCCTGCGGGTCGATTTCGTCGCCGTGCATTACTATCACGCCACCGCTGATCCGGGCGATGCGAAGGGCGCGGCGAGCCAGTTTTATCAATATCTCAAGGCGCTTCATGATCACGTGAAACGGCCGTTGTGGATCACGGAATGGAACAACGGCGCGAACTGGACCCACAGCATCAAGCCCAATGAGAAACAACAGAAAGCCGCCATTGCAGCAATGACCAAGATGTTGGATGAGACGCCATTTGTGGAACGCTACGCGCCTTACAACTGGGTTGAGGATAGTCGCCAATTGGTGCGCAAGGATGGTTCGCTGACACTGGCGGGTGAGGCCTATCGGGACAAAAAATCGCCGCTTGCCTACACTCAGGCCAAGGCGGAAAAGTGAATTCTGGGGTTATTGGGATGGGCTAGTTAGGCGTGAGCACCGGGCGGGCTATCAGGTGCCCCCATTTTCCCAAAAAAACGACCGGATAATCCATGCTGCTACTTCTTGCCGGGGCCGCATCCGGGGGCTAGGGTCCGCCACCAATGTCTGCTGAACTGCCTGAAAAAGAACCCTCCCGCCGCCAGTGGCTGGGTTTTTGGAGCATGATTGTCCTGCAAACACAGAACGCTTTCAATGACAAGCTCGCCCAATTTACCTTGATCCCACTGGGTGCGGCGGTCGGTTTTTCCGTGATGATTCCGCTGGGCGCGGGAGTGGAGGTGGACGTGCCCTCGGCGGCCGGCCTGCTGATGGCGCTGCCGATGGTGCTCTTCGCGCCGCTTGCGGGCTGGGTGAGCGACCGTTTTTCCAAACGCAGCGTGATGCTGGGTGCGGCGATCATGCAGGTGCTGGTGCTCGGCTGGATTTGCAGCTCGGTGATGCTGCAAAACATGCCCGCCGCGCTCTGCGGATTTTTCGCGCTGGCGGTGCAGTCGGCGTTTTTCAGCCCGGCCAAAATCGGGATCAACAAGGAACTCGTCGGCTCGAAGCACCTCGGCTTCGCGGCGGGCATCCAACAAATGTCGGCGATGCTGGCGATTCTCACCGGGCAAATCGTCGCCGGCGGCTTGTTCGATCACCGCTTCAAGGGTCGTGGCGGCGGCGATGACGTGGCCTGGCACGCGGCGCTCATTCCTTTACTGTGGCTGGCGGGACTGTCGATTCCAGCCCTCGCGATGGCCTGGGCGATCCCGAAGGTGCCAGCTCAGGGCGGGCCGAAATTCACCGCGAAACTGGCGGTTAGCCATTTCTTCAATCTAGCCGACCTGTGGCGGGACGGACCGCTGCGGCGCGCGTCTTTCGGCGTGGCGTTCTTTTGGGGGTTCGCCGCCTTCATCAACCTCTGGTCGTTCAAGGTCGCCGATGAAATGACCGGCGGCGGCGAGGGCTTCGGCACGCTGTCGTCGAAATTCATCGCGGCAGCCTCGCTGGGCATGGCGGCGGGTTTCGGGTTCGCGTCCTTCCTGCTGCGCAAACGCATCGACCTCGCTTGGGTGCCGGTCGCCGCCGTGGCGATGAGTCTAACGGCGCTGCTGCTGGCCCTCCTAACACCCGGCGGCTGGTTTTTCCTAACAACACTCGCGCTGCTGGCATTTTCCGCCGCCGTGTTTCTCGCCCCACTCACCGCGTGGATGCAGGATCGCTACCCGGCGGCCAAACGCGGCGAACTGCAAGCAGCGGTGAATCTCCAGGACTGCATGGCCGGAATCGTCGCAGTGGTGTTGATCGGCGTGATCGAATACAGCGTGAAATCCGCCGGTATGACGGCCGCCATGGGCTTCCGGGTGGAAATGATCTTCATCGGCGTGATTTGCGGCGGCATGAGCCTATCCATCCTCCGGTTGTTGCCTGGCGATGTCATTCGCCTGTTAGGTGGGGCGCTCATCCGCGCGCTCTATCGGATCAAGACGGTGCATTCCGAGCGCATCCCGGCCACGGGGGGGGCGCTGCTACTGCCGAACCACGTCACCTTCGCCGACGCCTTCTACATATCCGCCGCCTGCCCGCGTCCGGTTCGTTTTGTGATGGACGAGGCCTTCATGGCGCGCCGTTCCATCCGGCTGTTTGTCAGCTTTTTCGACACCGTGACGATCCGCCGCGACCAGCCACGGGATGCCATCCGCATCACCATCGACGCGCTGAAAAACGGCGACCTCGTCTGCCTGTTCCCCGAGGGCCAACTGACGCGCACCGGCACCCTCGCCGCCCTCCGCCGGGGCTTCGAGTTGATTGCGAAAAAGGCCGGTCACCCACTGATCCCGATGTGGTGCGACGGCACGTGGGGTTCGATTTTTTCCTACGAACGCGGGAAATTTTTCCGCAAGCTGCCCTATCATCTGCCCTTTCCCATCACCATCGCCTTCGGCCGTGAAATCGGCCCAGACATGGCGGATTTGGAAACCGTTAGGCAGAGCTTGTTAGTCTGTTCCGCTGCGGCCATGGCCAAGCGCTTCGACACGCTCGACTGGGGCCAGCGGGTGCCGTTAGGAAATGGCCTGGCCGTGGAGAATTTCCGCACGGCGGGTGAGTTTGCCCGCCGCCGCATGTGGATCAATGGCCACCAGATCGGCCAGACTAACGCCCTGCAACGGCAGCAAGCGTTTTACATTCTAACGAGCGATCCAGTGGTGCTGGAGATCCCCGGCCTGCTGCTAACATTTCCCGAACTCTTCGCTGCCACGGTGAAATCCCACGACCACATCGATGGCGCACAAGCCGCGTCATGGGTCGGCGGCGATGCCTTGCGCACCATGTTAGGCGTTACCCAATTGGCGGCTAAAATCCGATTTTACGACTTCGGACCACGCGCGCTGGAGCCGGTTTACCGCGCGGACTTGCTGCATCTGCCTTGCCTAGCGGTCGCCGGAATCGTCGTCGCCATGTCCATGCCGCACCCGCCCGGACCCGAGGCGGACAGCGAATTCCAGCCCGGCCATAAGCCCGGCACTTGGGGAAAACTCCTCCCCGGTTGGTTTCTCCTGCCCGCGGAAAATGGCAACCTTCACGCCCACGGCCCCGCCGCCCCGGAAGCCGGACTGCCACTACCGACCGGTTGTTTCCTCGATCCCGACGGCTTCCTCACCCGCAGATGAACAGGATTTACGCAGATAAAGAGAGATATTCGGTGTTTTTCATCTGCTTCATCTTGTTCATTTAACGAAGTATTTTAATCAGTCAGTTCGTCCATGTCCGCTGCGCTCCCATTGTGGTTGAAAACTCTTATTCTGACAGTATTTGGCGTCTCGCGCCGACTCATCCTTCTAAAACCACGCCCATGACATCCGCCGAGATCCGCCAATCCTTCCTCGATTTTTTCCAGGAAAAACAGCACACCATCGTCCCCTCCGCCTCGCTGCTCCCGCAGTCGCCCGGGCTGCTGTTCACGAACGCCGGGATGAACCCCTTCGTCCCGTATTTCCTCGGCGTGGAAAAAGCTCCCTACTCGCCACCCCGCGCCGCCGATACCCAGAAATGCATCCGCGCCGGAGGCAAACACAACGACCTCGAAGACGTCGGCTACGACACCTATCACCACACGTTTTTCGAAATGCTCGGGAACTGGTCCTTCGGAGACTATTTCAAAAAGGAAGCCATCGCCTGGGCCTGGGAACTCGTCGTCGAGTGCTGGGGCCTCCCCGCCCACCGCCTCTACGCCTCCGTCTATGCGCCGAAAGAAGGCGATCCCGGGAATTTCGACCAAGAAGCCTACGACATCTGGGCCGCCCTCTTCATTTCCAAAGGTTGCGACCCCGCCGTCCAGATCGTCCACGGCAATGTGAAGGACAACTTCTGGATGATGGGCGAAACCGGCCCCTGCGGCCCCTGCTCCGAACTCCACGTCGATCTCACCCCCGAAGGCAACCCCGTCACTGGCCGCAATCTCGTCAACAACGACTCCGATCTCTGCATCGAGATTTGGAACCTCGTCTTCATCCAATACAACGCCGAGGCCGACGGCACTTTCCGCGAGCTCCCCGCCAAACACGTCGATACCGGCATGGGCTTCGAACGCGCCTGCTCCATCATTCAAAATACGAACGGCTTTACCGACTTCTCGAAAAAGCCATCTAACTACGCTACCGACGTATTCCAACCCATCTTCCGCAAGCTCGAGGAACTCAGTGGGAAAACGTATTCTAACATCTACCCGGAGTTAGGAGCCGATCGTGCCGCATTCACCGAAGAGATGAAAACCGCCATCGCCTTCCGGGTCATCGCGGATCACTTGCGCACACTTAGTTTCTCCATCGCCGACGGCATCATGCCCGGCAACAACGGTCGCAACTACGTGCTCCGCCGTATTTTGCGTCGAGCAGTTAGATATGGCCGCAAGCTCGGGTTCTCCGGAGAAAAGCCGTTCTTCGGCGCACTCGTGGAAACGCTCGTTAGTGAAATGGGTGGAGTTTTCCCGGAGTTGAAGAACCGTCAGGACGTCGTTCGCCAGACGCTTGAAAACGAAGAGGCCAGCTTCAACCAAACCCTCGACCGAGGTCTCAAACGCTTCGAAGAAGCACTCCAAGGGGAGCACACGCGCCCTCGCGTGTTATCTGAGGCGCCCTCGCCTCAGATCGGCTCGAATTCACCCACAGCATCCGAACCCACCTACAGCCGTCGCAATCTCCCCCACTTTGAACGCCCGTGGGGAAAATACATGGTCACCTTCTCTACCAGAGACCGCGACATCCTGAGCGAAGCCGAGCGCGCCATCATACTCGATTCCATCCTCCACTCGCGCGAGCTCGGTCAAATCCATCTCTACGCCGCGTGCGTCATGCCGGACCACGTCCACCTTCTCATCGAGCCACAGGTAAAATCCTACGATCCCGATTCCAACCCGATCTTTTACACGTTCACTGAAATTCTCCAGCCAATCAAATCCGTCACTTCCCACAAGATTCTCAAAGAGCGGAGAAGTGTTCTTCAAAACGAAAACATCAAAAATCTTTGGGAAAAGGAATCGTTTGATCGGTTGATCCGCAGCGAGTCCGATCTCATTGAGAAATATGATTATATTCTAGCAAATCCGGTAGCCGATAAGTTGGTGACGCAAGCGAGGGATTACGCATGGTCCTGGTGTCGGGAGTTTAGTGAACCTTCGAGCCCTGTCGGAGACGAGGGCGTCTCCGACCACACGCGAGGGCGCGTGTGCTCCCCTTTTCCCGGAGACATCGCGTTCGAGCTCTACGACACCTTTGGCTTCCCAATCGACCTCACTGAGCTCCTCTGTTCCGAACGCGGGCTTGAAGTTGACATGCCACGCTTCGAAAAACTGATGGAGCAACAACAGTCGCGCTCCCGCGCCGCCCAAATATCTAACATCGTCCGCGCCCTCGACATTTCCACCGACGCCGTCACCGAGTTCCTCGGCTTCGACTCGGACGAATGCGAAGCCACCGTGTTAGAAATCCACCCGCAGGAAGACTCCCTCTTCGTCATCACCGACAAGACCATCTTCTACGCCGAGATGGGCGGCCAATCCGGCGACACCGGCACCGTGGCGGCGGTTTCCAACCGCCAAGCCCCCATCGAAATCACCGGCACCCAACAAATCGGCAAAGCCCGCGCCCACATCATCTCTTCATCTTCCATCTCCGATCCCCTATCTCCTATCTCCATCGGCACCAAAGTCACCCTCAAGCTCGACGAAAAACGCCGCCGCCCCATCGAAGCCCACCACACCGCCACCCACCTTCTCCACTGGGCGCTCCACGAAATCGTCTCCGCCGACGCCGCGCAGCAAGGTTCCTCCGTCGATGAATACCGCCTGCGCTTCGATTTCAACAGCGCCGCCGTCACGCCCGGTCAACTCGCCGCCATGGAGGAAAAAGTCAACGCCGCCATTTCCGCCAACGATTCCGTGAGCTGGAAGGAAGTCCCCCACGCCTCGATCAAGGGCCGCCCGGACATCATGCAATTCTTCGGCGACAAATACGGCGACCTCGTCCGCGTCGTCCAAATCGGCGGCGAGCCTCATGCGCTCAACGGCTACTCCCAGGAACTTTGCGGCGGCACCCACGTCCGCAACACCGGCGAGATCGGCCTTTTCAAAATCAAATCCGAGGGCGCCATTGCTTCCGGCGTCCGCCGCATCGAAGCCGTCTGCGGCCAAGCGGCGTGGGACCACATCCGCGAAAACGTCGAAAAATGGGACCACGAACTCAAGGCCGCCGCCGCGAAGCTCAAAACAGCGAACAAAAAATTGAGCGACCTCGGCGGTGAGCCCGTCATCGCCCACGAATTTCCACACATCATGGGAGCCATGCTCGTCGAACGCGCCGACATTTCCCAGATCAACGCCACCTACGACCATGGCATGCGGACGCTTGAGGAAACCCAAGCCGCCGCCATCGAAGCCGAGAAGCGAATCAAAAAAATCCAGTCATCCCAAGCCGCCAAACTCGCCGACGAAGCTCTCGCCGAGCTCATCGACTCCGCGACGAAAGCAGGAAAACCCATCATCGTCTCCTTCGAGTCCGACGCCTCGCTCCTCCAAGAGCTCCAAAACAGCCTCCGGAAAAAACAATTCGCCGGGCCCGCCCTGCTCATCGTCGATGACGGTGAGAAGCTCCACCTCGCCACCCACTGCGGCCCCTATGCTCTAACCAAAGGCCTCAAAGCCGGCGACCTCCTCCGCGATCTAGCAGCTCTAGCCGGCGGCAAAGGTGGCGGCAAGCCGGATCAGGCAAGAGGCGCCGCCCCAGACCGCAGCAAGCTCGAAGAAATCAAAGCCGCGGCCACCCAACACTTCAATCATTGATGAAATCCATCACGTTCGCCTGGTTGTCCTGCCTCGCTTTGCTGACTTTTCAAGCTCTGGGCGAACCGTCAAAAAATGAATTTCCGATTGTGATTGAGGGAGTCCCGTGCTCGGTCAAAGCCTATAAAGCCACGGCTCCCATCGTAATTGAGCCGTTAGTAAACAAGGATTCCCTTCCAAAATCTCAGATCATCATCGCTATCATGCTAACCAATTCCGACATCTCATCCTACATGAGTGATGAGGAACTTTCTAAGTTCACCGGAGCTAAATTGGACAAAGAAGTGGCTGACCAGCACCGCTCGCGAATGAAGAAAATGTATGAAATGACAGGCCCAACCGCCGCAGACAATCCATGGAAGGGAATGAAATACGTGCTGGAAGGAGGTTTCGTCGTCGAGACCGAAAAGGGCAAGTTCCTTGTATATCAGTTATCAACGCTGGGAATGAAAGATTCCCACATGCTCAGCGGAAGCATTAAAAACGTAGCCGGGAAATGGATGTTTGGAGGCGAACATGGCGAGGATGGCCAAAAATTCCAAGGATCCATGGTAATGCTCGTCCCAGCGGAGTTTGCAAAACCCCATCAAGCGTCGTCCATCGAAACACTGCCACTCGATTCCTCCGTCCGGCAGTTCCCAGCCGATGGCTCGATAGCTAATTCCAACCCGAACTGAAAATCGACTTCCGCTGCCGTGAAGTCTTTTGAAATGCAACGAGGGATGCCTTGAATCCAGCTGCCAAAGGGAATAATTTTTCTCCGCCAAATCCTGAATCTCCGAAGGGAGTTCATCGTAACATTTCCAGAACCTGCGAGTCGCCCGCGATTTCATTGCGTGGCTGGCCACGGTTTGAGTTCTCCGGCCGTTTTCTCATTACCTGCTTCGTCGAAGAGAAAATCCAATTTCCCGCCTTTAGAATCCTGACTCATCCTGCGATCCCAAGCAGCGGCCACTTTCGCCTCAAGCCATTTGGCCAGACGCAAGAATTCATCTTCCTTGAGATTTTCGATTGCGTTTTCAATCTCTTCAACCGTGCTCATGGATGCAACCTATTCAAAAATCTTCCGCTCCGCAAGCCTGCGACTTAAAATGCCAAATCGTGAGTTTCGAATCCGATGCCTCACTCCTCCAAGAACTGCAGAACGCCCTCAAGAAAAAGCAATTTGCCGAGGCATCAGCTCTCAACTTTCCCGATCATCTCCCGATAGACTGCCACCTCCGCCGTCGCCTGCCGCGTCAGCTCCGGGTCCTTGTCGAGGTCCACGAAATAGAGGCCGAAGTCGGTGTTCGGATCGAAGGCGTGGCCCCACTCGCGGTTGGAGGTGATCGACCAGAAATTATAGCCCTTCACCGGCACGCCTTGCTGGATCGCCCGCTCGACTTCGGCGATGTGGGAGCGCAGATATTCCGTCCGTGAAATCCCATTGGCCACCGGCACGCTGCCATTTTCCACGATGAATAACTCGTAACAGCCCGGCAAGCACCATGTTAATCCATGTTAATCCGCGAGGACTCCCTTCGATTCCCAAGCAGGTTTATTTCGGCGCTTTGAATAACACCATTTACTACTGAACCTATTCATCTGTATATCTTCACAGCAACAATTTTTCGATTTCTAAGATCAACAATAACTATAAAATCACCACCTCGGGTATTTTCCGGTGGAAGAAATTTGCATATTGCGTTGGTATCAACGATTTTTATTTCGCATTCACGTCCCGAGTAATCAATTCTTAATTTTGTAAGAAGAGATTCGGCCATCTTTCGAATTTCAAGAGTAGTGATTTCACTTGCATTAACTTCTCCAGATTTTTGCAATTGATCCTTGATCGCTTTAGTGACTTCCCCGTCGTTGATTACGAGACTTCTAGCTTTTTCAGTATCGTATGCCCCAATACTTTCATTTTCTCCTAAATGGGTTATCCAAAATTCTTTCTTGTGCTGATTACCAGTTTCTGACTGAGAACCGTTGAACCAAAAAAAATAGAATAACATGGTGATCGCCAAAACTATAAATGCAATAAATTTTAATTTCATGGGGTTCTCCTCCGATTTGGACCATATGGATGATCCTTATAGCCCGTTGCTATAATTTCATCTTTGATGCGATCACGCAATAATCCGGGAGCGCCTCCTGGTTTTATCGAAGAATTCGCGTAATTATTATCTTTAGCGCTAGGACCCAGCACAAATAGGTTATATTTAAGTTGATCTTCTAGGTATCCTGCGTTTTTCAGAGTCGGATGTAAATGATACTCACCAACATAGTAGTTTGCATTTGTATTTGGTGCAACTTGAAGCGGAGGCGTCGCTTCAACTGGATTTGATGGCACAGGCTGAACATTATAAAACGTTCCTATAGGCCATTGAATACAAGTATAGTTTTCATTCGCGGTATTCAAATAAATCCACCCTCCTCTCTCATTAAAATCTCCTCCTGTAGCAGTACATGCATTCCAGTCAGCCATTCTAATCCCTTCTACCGTTGCATTGGCACGAATTTTATCGTATGGTGGAAACTGCACTTCGAGGTCTTTCCCTTCAGTTCGTTGGGTTTGTCCGTTAATCGTGATAATAGCCGAAACCCTAAATTTACCCGCAACTCTAGCCTTCTGGTTATATTCGGAACTCGTGCCATTTTGCATCAGATACCATATATTTTCTGAACTCCGTTTCATCTCAAATTGATAGTTTGAGACAGCGCCCGGGGGTAGATTTTCAGAAATTTTCACTTTCCACTTTTGGGAATCAAGCAAATCCACTTTGCTTTTTTCAATAATTAACTCCACAGGCAGGAGGCGTACGTTGTCCACAAAGCAACCGCGTGTGGGCTTGCTAAGGTTGGTCGGCATGAGACCGATGCTGGTTATGTAGCTAGTGGCCGTGAAAGTGGCATATGCCGTGGTCCAGCCAAAGTCAGCGAAAGTAACGCTTTTGGTGGTGGACCAAGTCGTTGGATTGGCTCCCTCACCATGTCGAATATCGAAAGCACTGTCTGCGAGGTCAATGGCTGCGCGTGCCTTGCAATCCATGACGATCACGTAGGTTTTACCGAGTATAGTCGGGACTGACTGTTTGATGCCGTAATTTCCTGCGGGATCGGCCTTCAATTCGCAATACTGGCCGCTTCCGGTTTTGGGTTCGATGGTTTGATACTCGACATTCGTTCCGATCATGGGTTGCCAGTTAGGAACACCTGACCAAATGTCCCATGTCGAAAACTGTTTAATTCCGGTTCCTATGGTAGGGTTGGAGAAATCACCGTTGATGACTGTTGCCTGAGTCAGACCGGGGTTGTCGGAGACTTTTGGATTCGTGCCAAGTTCTTGTTCCTGTCCGTCTGTTAGTCCGTCACCGTCTGTGTCGGGGTTGGTTGCATTGGTTCCGTTAGTGATTTCGGTTTTGTCGGGGACGCCGTCGCCATCAGTGTCGGCGAGGGTGGGGTTGGTTCCTAATTGATTTTCCTCGGTATCGGATAGTCCATCGCCGTCGGAATCGGTGTCGGTGATGCTGATGCGCCAGAACATTTTATCGGCGGTGGTGCCACCTGATTGGGTGAGGGTGATGCCGTTGCCCATTTCATCGCCATCACCGATGCGGGGTTCGTCGATTTGTATCCAACTGTTTGTGGATAGGTCGGGGGAAGCGAGGAGGGTATAAAGCTTTCCGGGGATGGTGGGCCAAGTGATGGTGACGGCCTCGGGAATGACGAGGTTATCGGGAATGCCGTCTTCATCAGGATCATCGTAAACAGCGGGGATATGGGTGATGTTTGTTGCGACCATTCCGGTGGGTGGATTGGCATCGAAGGGGTTGGTGCCTGCGGCGGCTTCTTGGATGTTGCTCCAACGGTCTTGATCGGAATCTGTTTGGGGGTCGAAGTTGGAGGGGAAGAGGTTTCCTGAGTTATACTGTTTTTCCCAGAGGTCGGAGATGCCATTGTTGTTTGTGTCGATAATGGCAAATGCGCTGTTAGAAGCAAGAAGCCAGAGGACCAAAAACCAGAAAGAAGTTGAGAAAAAAATTTCGCAGGATGCGAGATGATGAAAACGGGACGCGAGCGTTGTCCGTTAGAAAGTAAATGGGGTCATTCCTCGCGGATTCACACGTTCTGTTATTTTGCATGTTTTATTCGTTTTCAGTCAATAGCTGATCCTAAACATAATTTAAAGCGACAGACAAAATGTAGAAAATCTGCTTGACAATTTTATTTTCCCCGGCAGGATGAGGACATGAGACGTGCGCGTTGGTTAGCTCCTAGGAAGGATTCGGCGGAGAAACCGGCGATTTACCACTGCATCTCCCGCGTGGTGGATCGGCGTTTCGTATTTGGTGACACGGAACGCGAGCATTTCCGCATGTTCATGCGGATGCAGGAGAACTTTTCCGGCTGCCGGGTGCTTGCTTACTGTATCATGTCCAACCATTTCCACATTCTGCTAGAAGTCCCGCCGATGCCGATTTGCCCCGATGGGTCGGGGCTGTCCGGAATTTCAGACGAGGAGTTACTCAAACGGCTCGCCGCAACGAGTACCGAGGCGTTTGTGGCGGTAGTGGCGAAGGAACTGGAAGAAGCACGGGTGCAGGGACGGGATACATGGGTGGCGGAAATAAGGAAAATGGCAAGAAGGCGAGGGCAGGATTGGTTAGAGCATGTATGAGCCACCGAGGAGTGGGCTTTGAGGCAGACCGCTGGAAGGACGTTGCGCGGATCTATCGCCGCTTGATGGGCATGGCGCTGGAAGGAAAATCCATGAAGGCCAGCGTCGCGCCTAAGGTGGTCCGACAGAATGGTTATTTCTGCCCCAAAATCTGCGATAGACAGCATGGTTTCCGGTGGTAAATTAACATTTCCGCCTCTTATGAATGCCTTGCTCAGGTCAATCCACCTACCCGCCTTGGCCGCGTCCCTCGGACTCGCGTCTTGCGCGACAGTTGGTAAAATCGGCCGGAATTCGATGGACTTCGTGCGGAACACCACCGAGGCCACCACTTCTAAGGTTTCCGACTTGATCCACCCGACGGGTGTGAAAGTGGTCGAAGTCCGCGAGAAGGATCTCAAGAAGCTCCCCACCGGCCAAGAACGGGCGCTGGCCTATGAAAATACCCACAAGCGCGGTTTATGGTTCTTCGGCGGTCCCGTCGATTTCAAGGAACCCACCCTGCCCACCGCAGGCGGGGAAATGGACGGCAGTTTGCTGCCGCCAAAGGCCCACTAATCCTAGGATTTGCCAAATCAGGACATTCGCGACTTGATGCCGGGCCTGATTTGGCGCTTATTCCCCGCATGTCACGGCTGTTCCGCGCCCGCTTCTTCGCGCTCGCCTTCACGGGAGCATTCGTTACCGCCTGCGGTGCGAATCCTCCCTCGCACGCGAAATCGAAACCCAAGCCCCAACCTACCAGCAGCAACCCAGCGGCCAAGAGCCCCGCCATCCCGTCAAACGCGCCGCCACCGGTTGCTGCGGAGAGTGCCATCGTCGTCGATGTCGCCAGCGGTCGCGTCTTGTTCGCGAAAAACGCCGACGCTCCCCGCGCCGTCGCAAGCACCCAGAAAATCATCACCGCCCTTTGCGTCCTAGACGCAGGCGACATTGACAAACCGGTGACCATCCAGCCGATCGACGAGGCCTGCGAACCCACCCGGCTTGATGTCAAACCCGGCGATATTTATCCCCGTCGTGAGCTGCTTAAAGTGCTTGTGGTAAAAAGCGCCAACGACATCGCCCGCGCTCTAGCCCGCGATGTTGGCGGCAGCATCGAGGGATTCGCCAACCTGATGAATCGGAAGGCCGCCTCCCTCGGTATGAGAAATTCCAATTTCATCAACCCGAACGGCCTGCCCGCACCCGGCCAGTATTCGACCGCGCGGGACATGGCCATCGCCGCCCGCGCCGCCTACCATAGTCCGCTCATCCGCTCGTTCGCCGCCACCAAGTCCTTCGAGTTCCACTACAATGACGGTCGAACGAAGCTCATTGAAAATACCAACCATCTCCTGAAAACTTGCCCTTATTGCGACGGCCTGAAAACTGGCACTACCAATGCCGCTGGCCGTTGCCTCGTCTCCAGCGGCACGCTCAATGGCCGCTCGGTCGTCGTCGTCGTGCTAAAATCCACCACCCCACACGTCTGGACGGACTCCAGCAAACTGCTGGCCTGGGCGCTCGAACGCCCGGCCTCGGATCTCTAACCGGCATCGCCCGCCACCGGATGCCCAGCCCCGCCGAGTCACTCCGCCAACTCGCAGACGAGGGTCTTTTGCGCCACCAGCGCCCGCTCACCTCACCCGCCGGAGTGCAGGTCATCCGCGACGGGCGCATACTTTGGAACTTCGCATCCAACGACTACCTCGGCCTCGCCCGGCACCCGGAAATCGAAGCCGCGCTCATCGCGGGGGTAAAAAAATTCGGTGCTGGCGCCACCGCTTCCCGCCTCGTTTGTGGCACCCTGCCGCCGCACGTCCTGCTAGAATCCGAACTCGCCGCAGCCAAAGGCACCGCGGCCGCCCTCACCTTCTCCTCCGGCTTCGCCACCGCCCTCGGCGTGATCCCCGCCGTGGTCGGCAAGGCGGATTTCGTCTTCCTCGACAAGCTCTCCCACGCCTGCCTCGTCGATGCCGCCCGCCTCTCCGGTGCCACCCTCCGCGTTTTCCCCCACAATGATCTGGGAAAACTGGCGCGACTGCTCATTTCCACCCGTGCGAAAAATCCCGCCGCCCGCATCCTCGTCGCCACCGAATCCGTCTTCAGCATGGATGGCGATCTCTGCCCGCTACGCGAAATCGTCAACCTAACCGAATCTCACGACGCGCTGCTACTGCTCGACGAGGCGCACGGCTTCGGCGTGCTCGGCGGGTCCGGCATGGGCCTGGCCGAGCAGGAAAACCTCCAGCATCGCATCGCCTTCCAAATGGGCACCCTCAGCAAGGCCGCCGGCCTCTCCGGCGGCTATCTCGCCGCCTCCCGCGAGTGGATCGAGCTCCTCACCAACCGCGCCCGCTCGTTCATCTACTCCACCGCTCCCCCACCCGCGCTGGCCCATGCCGCCCGCGCCTCCCTCGCCCTGATTCGTTCGGCGGAAGGCCATGCCCTGCGCGTGAAACTTCAGGCAAACATCGCCATCATTTCTAACGGACACTCGCCCATCATCCCGGTCATCCTAGGTGCAAACGAAGCCGCCCTCGCCGCCGCCGCCGCACTGGAACAGGCCGGTTTCCTCGTCCCCGCCATCCGTTACCCCACCGTCCCCCGCTGCACCGCCCGCCTGCGCATCAGCCTCTCCGCCGCTCACTCCCAAGAAACCATCCGCCTGCTAGCCACGGCCCTCCATACCGAACCAGCATCGATTGACAATCAAAAATTGACGATTGTTGCTTGTTGATTTCCGATGTGCGCCGCCACTTCTCCATCAAGACAAAATCATCAATCATCAATCAATTCTTCCCCAATCCTCTTCTCATGATCCCGCAAAAAATTATTAACCAATTCGTCATCAAACCCGACTCCAAGGTGAATTTGAAGCAGTATGCTACTAACTGGTCTGATACCGCTGCGGGGCAGGAGTTCGATAAGGATTTCACCAAGGATAAGGCGGATGAGATTCTCGCCAAAAACCGCGTGGAGCTCGATGCCATGCAAGAGTTGTTATATGCAAGTGACAGCCATTCCGTGCTGCTCATTTTCCAAGCCATGGATGCCGCCGGGAAGGACGGCACCATCCGCCATGTCATGTCTGGGGTGAATCCGCAGGGCTGTCAGGTGTTCAACTTCAAGCGACCCTCCACGGAGGAGATGGATCACAACTTCCTCTGGCGCTGCATGAAGTCCCTACCCGAGCGCGGTCGCATCGGCATCTTCAATCGCTCCTACTATGAGGATGTCCTCATCGTCAAAGTCCACCCGGAACTCATCAATGAATCCCAGTTCGGCAAGCCTGACGAAAAGTTCTGGGAGAAGCGCTACGAGGACATTAACAACTTCGAAAAACACCTGACCCGCAACGGCACCTTGATCCTCAAGTTTTTCCTCCATCTCTCGAAAAATGAGCAGAAGAAGCGCTTCCTCGAACGGCTGACCAATCCCAAGAAGTATTGGAAATTTTCCGAGACCGATCTGCCGGAACGCGAACATTGGAAAGACTATCAGCACGCCTACGAGGACGCCATCAGCGCCACCAGCACCAAAAACGCCCCCTGGCATGTCATCCCCGCCGACCACAAACACGTCGCCCGTGCCATCGTCGCCGACATCATCGTCGCCGCTGTCAGCGAGCTGAAACTCGAATGCCCGACCGTCTCACCCGCGCAGATGGAAAAACTCGTCGCCGCTAGAAACTTACTAGAGAAGACCAACGACGACAGCGCGGCATGACGACGGCAAACTCGTCTAAGGCTGCCAGATACGATTTCAGGCGTGAAACCGGGTGGAAATCCCGTTCCCGGCGACGATCCCTGCGAGGCGCTCCGGGTGACGACCGTGGGCAATGTGCGTTTCGATCCCGGCCGCGATGGCGAATTTCACGGCAGCGAGTTTCGAAGCCATGCCACCCATCGAGAAGCGGCCCTTGTCCTGGCGCACATGGCGGAAGACATCGTCAATGTCGCGGACCTCGGGGATGAGCTCGTTGGTCGCGGGATCGAGCAGTCCATCGACGCTTGTTAGAAGAATCACGCGGCTTGCTCCGGCAAGTTTCGCGACGCGGACGGAAAGCATGTCGTTATCGCCGAATTTCAACTCTTCAACCGCGACCGAGTCGTTTTCGTTAATGATCGGCAGGACGTTCGGTGCCATCAGCAAGCGTCTGAAGGTGTCACTCACATAGCCAGCGCGCTCCGGCGTTCCGAGATCTGCGGCGGTGAGGAGGACTTGGGCGATCGTGATGTCGAAATTCGAAAACAGGCTGCTGTAAGTTTGCATTAGGCGCGCCTGCCCGATGGCCGCACAAGCTTGGCGGGTAGCGGTTTCCTGCGGGTATTCTGTTAGCCCCAAGGCGGACACTCCAGAACCCACGGCACCGGAGGATACAAACAAACAACGGTGTCCGGCATTCATCAACCCGGAGATTGCTGAAACCAAATGCACGAGCGCGGCGCGGTCGAGCGAGCCGTCGTTGGCCTTGGTCAGGACGCCGGTGCCGGCCTTGATAAGTGTTAGATTGGGAAGCATGTTGGGATGGAAATTGCGGCGGTGGCTGCCTGCCATAACCGGTAATTCCCAACCGCGCCACTGCAAATCTGCGGCCCTGTGTCTTCGCTGCCGTGAAAAAATCGCCTGATTGAAACTCACCCGGCCCCGCTATTCGGGCTTAACATCGAGCCGTGAACTGATAAAAGAAGCCAGGAGCGGCTCCATTATCACGAAGCAGCGCCGGGAATCCCCCTGAAAACCGGACCCTCAATACCAACCAACCTCACGATGGAAAAAGGCACCTCACTCTGGCAAGACGCCTGGCACCGACTTGCGCACAACCGTGCTGCGATTGTCAGCCTCTTCGTATTCACCATCATCCTGCTGCTGTGTTTCCTCGGCCCGCTACTGCCCTTTGTGCAAAGCCCGACGCTGATCAATCTTTCAAATGCCACCGCCGCGCCCTCGGCGGAACATTGGTTCGGCACCGATCAACTCGGCCGCGACCTCTTCGCCCGGGTACTTTACGGCGGGCAGGTGTCGCTGCTGGTCGGGCTCGTCGCTACGGCGGTCGCGGTGGTGATCGGCGTGATCTACGGCGCGTTTGCCGGGTATGCGGGTGGGAAAATCGACGATCTGATGATGCGTTTCGTCGATATCCTGTTCGCGCTGCCGTTTCTGGTGTTGGTTATTTTGTTCGCCCTCGTCGTGGATAAACCCGCCTCAGAATTCACCGAATGGGTGATCCGCACCACCGGCTTGGCGCGGGACCGGGTGGCCCCCATCACCACGCTCATCCCCTTGTTCATCGCCATCGGTGCGATTGGCTGGCTGACGATAGCCCGCATCGTCCGGGCGCAGGTGATGGCGGTGAAAAAGCAGGAATTCGTCGAGGCCGCGATTTCGTTAGGTCTGGGCCGTGGGCGCATTTTGTTCCGCCACATCCTGCCTAACGTCATCGGGCCGATCATCATCTACACGACGTTAGCGGTACCGGGAATAATGCTGTTAGAGAGCGTGCTGTCATTTCTCGGGCTCGGCGTGAAGCCACCTAACAGTTCGTGGGGCATTCTGATCAAGGACGGCGCGGACCGGATGGAAATCAGTTGGTTGCTGCTATTTTTCCCGGCGCTGTTCTTCGCCACCACCTTGTTCGCCCTCAATTTCCTCGGCGATGGCCTACGCGACGCGTTGGACCCGAAATCCGCAAAGGATTAGTAAACCACATCATCGCCAGTCCATAGGATCCTATCAGGGCCGGCGCTGCGGATTTCCATCACGTCCTTCGCCCGTTGGTGGAAAAAGTATGGAGTCCCCCAGCGGTCTAACAATTCGCCATTTCCATTAAGCGACTGGCCCTCGGGTGGGCCGAGCCTGACCCCTTTCGGATTGCCGCCCATGAGGGATTTCATGATCTCGGCGTTCGTGCCGACGGGATTCTCGCCGGTGATGGTCCGATAATTATTGAACATCAGGCTGATTTTTTCGATATCGCGAACGGTCGCCGGGTTCGCAGGCCGGAAATTCATCCAAATGACTACCGCAATCGGAAGTGCCATGAGTATGGATGCTAGGGCGCGGGCCTTCATAATGAATGGCCCAACAGACAATCTCCGCGTGCAAAGTCAAACGGAAAACCGGATCCGTTGACGAACCAGATGAGTTCGCGAGGTTCGCATCACGCTCCGGAATCTGGCGGCGCGATAATAAAAAAAATGAATAGTTGCCAAGTCGTTTTGCCCCAGCCTATTGATGAGTCGATTTGGCGACGAAAGTTTGCGGGGTCGCGCTTAATTTGATCCGTGACGCCATGATCCGAGAAAGTGCATGAATCATCATGGCGTCATTAGAATTGAATCAAATGGATATCTACGTGGGCAATCTGCCCTACACTGCTACTGAAGGAGACGTCTCCGGCCTCTTCGCCGCTTTTGGACCTGTTGAACGGGTCAAAATCATCACCGACCGTGAAACCGGGCAATCCAAGGGTTTCGCCTTCGTGACCCTCGGTGATCAATCCCAGTTGAATGCAGCCATCGAGGCTCTCAACGATTATGACTATAACGGTCGTGCACTTCGCGTGAACGCTTCCGAGCCGAAAGAATCCCGTCCAAGCGGCGGTGGTGGCGGCGGCTACGGTGGTGGCGGCGGCGGTGGTGGATATGGCGGCGGCGGTGGCGGCGGTGGCGGCGGCGGCTATAAAGGCGGCGGCGGCGGCGGTGGCTATAAAGGCGGCGGCGGCGGCGGTGATCGTCGTGGCGGCGGCGGCGGCGGCGGCGGCGGTCGCTGGTAAACCCCGTTTCCCTGATACGTTTTTCAAAAAAGCCCGATCCTCCTCACGGGGGACCGGGTGTTTCTTTTGGCGGGAGGCATCAGTCACCCAGTTGATCCAACACTTTGTAGAAGCCGTCATAAAATCCCACGACCTGCCACGCGACGAAGCCGAGGATGAAAAAATACAGCACCTTCGGCACCATGGTCGCCAGCGATGTGGCGGCGGCTATGGCGTCTTCTTGAAATGTCCGCGACCAGCGGCTGAGGTCTTTGTCCAGCGTACCCGCTTCCTCACCAATCGCATAGGAGCGCGCGAAGGACTTGGGAAACGCGTCATCCGCCATGAACTGCGGACCGAGCGCGTGACCGGTTTTCGCTACCTTAACCAGTAACCGCCCGGCCTCCCGGATGACCCCGCTCTGCGCCGCATCTGTGGCCAATCGTGCGGTTTCGGTCATTGAAATGCCGGCCAGCACGCAGGCATGATAGACTTTGCAAAATCTCGCCATCGCCATGTTGCGGCGGGCCTTACCGACCCATGGGATGAGATTGAGCAAGCGGTCGATGCCCGCATTTTCAGGTGCCATCCTCAGCCCGGCCCGCGCGCCCAGTAAGATGACGAAGGCTCCCGCATAAAACCCTAACAGCATCACCACTAGGCCGAGCAGAATTTTCCCGGCACTTAGCTCGCCCTTCATCATGGCGGCAGGCACGGTGGCGATGAAAACCCCGAGATGCAGCACGATTATCGGATAGATCATGCTCTTCACTGCTTCCCGGCGGGTGGTGGCCAACATGCCGAAATAGTCCGCCAGGTGTTGAAATGCGGGTGCCAATTTCCCGCCACGCTCGCCCGCGTCGATCATGCCGCGTTCGAGATCCGTGATAGCCTTGGGATCTTTACCGAACGCGGCAGCGATCGTTTGACCAGCGTCCAGCCCGCGGTTCAGATCTTTCAACATCACCGCCTGCGGCCTAGGCAAGCGCGTATCCTGAAGCACCGCCGTCGCCTTGCGAATGTCGAAGCCCGCATCCAGCAGTTTCGCCATTTCCGTATAGAATAGATACTTGTGTGCGGCGCTTGGGATCATGGCTTGCATCTATCAATATCCGCCCACCGCACCTGCTCCAAGCTCCATTTCGGCGAAACCGGGTTTCCTCCGCTCAGGCTTTTTTGTGATCCTGTTTTTTCCAACGGTAATCCCACACATGCAGCCACGGGTGCATACCATGCTCGTCCGAGGCGAGATAAGCGGAGTAGGCGATACCCGCGAACCATAGCGCCGGAATCACCACCAAGGCCAGCCCGAACGTGGCCAAGGCGAGCCAAAACGTGACAAATAACATCATCACGTTGCCCGCCGTCATGATGCCGAATCCAGACAGATAGTGGTGTTTGTAATCCGCTGGCTCGGCATCGATGCACGCAAGACCTCATAACATTCTTGTATTCGGCTTGGTAACCTGCAGATTGTCGAACAGACCCCGGTCGCCGGGTACACAACCCTATTACTGATATGCAACACACGAAATGGATGATACCTGCCGCCGCGCTGATCACATTCGCGGCTTCTCCCGCCGTCCTCGCCAAAGCACCCGCGAAGCCGAAAACCGCACTTCCCCATCCGGAGGTTTACGCGAAGTATGACACGGACCACAACCACATCATCAACGTCGCCGAAGGGGATAGCATGAAGAGTGACTTTACGAGCAATCCCAACGATGCCGTGCTCAAGCCCCTTGACACCAACCATGACAGCAAACTCGACGACAAGGAGGTGATGGCCATTGCAGTCAAAGCGCCTGCGCCTAAACCCGCGAAGCCAAAGCCTGCAAAAAACAAAAAGAAGTGAGTTTTCGTGAATCGCCGAGGAGGCCTTTACCTTTTTCCGCTAAAGAAGGCGGTTGATGAAGAGCTTCCGGCCCGCCGTCTGATGGCCGTGGGAATCGCGGGCGAAAAGCTGGATTTCGTTTGAGCCGTAGAGGAGGAGGCTGGCTTGCACCGCGAACTGCCATTTCCCCCCCATACTGGATGACGGCGGTGTGCCAGGCGCCTCCATTCACGCGCCATTCGACGACGGCGGCCGTCACGGTCGCGTTGCCGTAAACGTAGGTTGTGGCGTTATCCTAAAAAGGAAAATGGGCGCGTTCGCTCATCGCCTTTGAGCGAGGCGGCGGTTGGCGGATTCGGTTGGTGATGGAGCGGTCGGTATTTATCCGCTTAGGAGGAGTTCGGCTTCGTCTGGTAGGCCTGGAAGCCACTTTCCGCCCAGCCAGCGCCT
>JAYVNM010000149.1:0-3776 GCA_043758445.1 Akkermansiaceae bacterium
GCAGGGCCGAATGATGTTAGACAGTCTGAAGGAACTCATCATTTCACCGGCCAAGCTCGGCGAATCGCTTGCCAATGCAAAAGTGACCTGAGTAGTTACCGGATTACGCCCTTCACGCGTCAAAGATAATTTTCGCCAAAAACTCTTGGGCTGCGAAAATGAGAGCGTGGGTAAGTCAGACTTGTAACCTGTTTCATGTGAACGGCTCTTCTGATTTGTTTTAGAAACCCTAAGCATTCAAATTAGGACAATACCCTTGTTTCGCCGCCCGCGAGGGCCGGATCAGCGCGGCAGGGGACTGGTTCGGAAGCGTTCGTGTTGGCGGCGCAACTGCGAATTTCCTGGGGTGAAATTCACCGCCTTCGCGGACCATTCCAAGGCTTGTTCGCGTTGGCCTTTGGCGAAGTGGATCTCGGCCATGGTATCCAGATAGGCGGACTGATCGGGATTCAGCGCCAATGCCTTAGCGACCAATTTTTCCGCTTGATCGAGATTCCGCTGGGCGCGCCCGGCCAGCCAGCCAGCGGTGTTGCAGGTGTTGTCCGAGTTGGAAAATTGAGCGAGGACGGCGGTCAGTCGATCCCAAGAATTCTTGAACCATTCGTCATGTTCCTTGATGAGGCCCATTTTGCGCAGCGCCGGGAAAAAATCGTCCGCGAGCGAGCCATCATTGGACGACATCTGGTGACACTTCTCGAGTATGGCGATCGACCCTGCCCGGTCGTTTTTCAAATTCGCGAGCGCCCGCCCCAGATCCGACCGCAGCCGGAATGCGAGATTTTCCACGGGTGAATTGCTGCGGTTGGAATCGTTGGCAACCACCATTTGCGCAAGCACCTCGGACACCGCCGCCGCTTCTTTCCAACTACCCTGCTCGATCAACATGTCGCTGTGCAACTTGAGCGCGGCATAGGAGTGCTCGGAGTCATGACTCAGTTGGCAGGTGGCCCGCGCCCACCATTCTGCCGCCCGCTTGTAGTCATAGCCATAGGCATAGCCGTTGGCGATTTCCACCGCGTCGTTGCCTAGTGCGAGTTTATCGACCCACGTATCCTGCGCGGCCGCCTCTTCCGCATGGCCTGCCTTGCGCAGGCAGGCGGCGGCGCAGGCATGGAGCGAGGGCTGTGGGTCGAGCTTCCGCGTGGCAATGCGGTCGATTTGTTTCAGGAAAAAAGCAGCAGCATCCTCCCAGCGTCCCGCCGCCGAGAGATTCGCGATGTGATCCCGCCAGAAATACGCATTCCGGGTGTTTTCCGGGAGCTGGTCCCATACCCGCAGGCTGTTCACTACGTCGCCGCTCTGACCGATCAGGAAGGCCAGTTTTTGGAGCAATTTCTGCTGATTTTCCGCCGGGGTTTTGGCAATCGCCTGCCACGCTAGGGCCAGCCATTGGTCGCGCAATCGGCTTGGGTCCGGGCCTAGGCCGCACAAGGCGAGCATGGCTTCCAGGCGTTCGGCGCGGCTGGCCTTAGGCTTGAGATCCGCCAGCCAATCCCACACCGCCATCGTCTCGTCTTGCCCCCCGAAGGCGGCACCGACGATCTGGTCCCAGCGCTCTCCATTGTCCCCCGCCCAGGTGATCGCCGCCTCTTTGGCGAGCTGAGGCGCGGCGTTGTTGATTTCCGCATTGCCGTTAAGCGTGGCCAGCAGCAGGGTGAAAATTTTCGCGTTTTTCTCGGCCAAGGCGGCGAAAGGCTTCTGAAATGCCGCGACTGCCTCGGCGTGCAGGCCCCGGCGCTCAAGGAAACTGGCCAGGTGGATCATCTCCCGGCTGTTCTCCGGGAAGTCACGCTCGGCATCGCCATCGTTCTTGATGAGCTTCTCCATGTGCTGCGCAACCCACTTTGGGTAATCCGGTTTTTCGGGATCCAGACCGATGGCCTTGAGCGCCTCGGGGATGCGTTCGAGCGCATCGAAGTAGAGGAAGGCATCGAGCGGAGTTTTTTTCACATAGAGTTGCTCGGCTAGCCCGGTCTCGCCTAGCATGAACAACGCGGACACGCCGTTCTCTGCCCCCCGCACTAGCGCGTCTAGGTTCGTCTGATGGATCGGCTTACCCTGCCAGCGCTTGATCGCCAGCTCAGCGTAGGAATTCCGCAGTACGCCGCCGTTTTCATCAGTTAGATTTCCTCGCAGCCAGGGGATTGGATCGCCGAGCAGGGCGGACAGGGTGGCGGAAATTTCCCGCTCCCCGGCGGCGTCGGCGGCATCGCGGGCGGCTTCTAGATTTCCCGCAGCCCGATAGAGCGCGAGCTGCCAGGCGTCCGAATGTGCACCTTTGAGCATCTTGGCGCGCTTCAACTCGGCAACGAGCGTGCCTTGGCTGCGGTGGAAGTCCGCCAGTGCCAACAAGCCGGGGGCGTCGGCGGGGGCCATTTCGAGGAACTCGCGCGCGGTATCCGCATCGCTGGCCAGCAGACATTCCCGCGCTGCGATGACAGCCACGCCATCGATAGCGTGTTCGAGCTTTGAAAGCAATTCTGCGTCGGTTTCGCTGGCATAGAGCTTGAGCAATTGTCGCCAGGCCCGTTTTTTGTGCATCTGGTCGAACAAATTGACCTTCTCTTCCGGCGTGGCTTTCGTGTAGCGCTCGACCATCGCCGTCACCGCCGGATCGGTGTCCGGGGTGATGTGAAGTTGGATTTTGCGAATCAACTCGCGGGCCCGGTACGCCTGCTCCGGATCCTTGCCGCTCGCGACTTCCTGCAACGCGGTGAGTGCGGAATCGCCGATGCCCCAAATTTTCCGACTGGCCTCCTCGCGGGTGCGGAAATTTTCGTTCGCCAGATCCTCGATCAGCAGCGGCAGCGATTTCACCGGCGGCTTGAGGCCGGGTGCTGCCGGGGTGTCGGCGGCCGCCATCCACACCCAAGCGGATAGACCGATGATCCACACGAGACTCTGAAATTTCATCTGCGAGAAACGTCCGGGATTTTGTAAATAAATCAACTCTCTTCCGTGTCAGGCGGCGAAGCTTTCACCGCACGAGCAGGTCACCACCGCGTTCGGATTGCTCACCTTGAAGCCACCTTGCTGGAGATCATCGGAAAAATCCAACTCGCTACCGCTGACGAAGAGCGCACTTTTCGGGTCGATGACTACGTTCACGCCATTGCTCGGCACGAGGATATCTCGGTCCTGCGGGCCATCCACGAGGTCCATTTTATATTGCAACCCGGAACATCCACCGCCGACTACCGCGATCCGCAGCGCCCCATCCGGGCGGCCTTGCCGGTCCAACAAGGCCCGCAGGTGCGACGATGCCCCAGCGAGCACCCGCACCAGCTTTTCGTTGCCAATCTTGAAATTCACGGTCGCCTGCATGGCTACAAAATGCACCTCCTGCCCCACGCCGTCAATCCCGGGGCGTCACTTGGTGGCGATGACTCTGTGATGACAGCAGTGCCCGGGCGAGCAGCGGACGGACGGTGCGCCGGTCATCGGATCGACCGTGGGGACGGTGCGGCACGAGCTAGCAAAAAGCGCGATGGCAAGGAGCGGGAGGAGTAGGGTAGATTTCATGATTTCAGTCGGGTGAAGCCGCATCCTGCCAAGAATCCGGGAAAACTCCAGCAAACTCTTTCCGCCGGGATCACAGGGCAATTCCATTTTGCGGGAGAAAACTGCGGCCTCCAATGATTGGATCGCCGCGCGATTGGCGATGGGACATCCGGGATCGGTCAGCCGTTTGATTTCCGCTGGACGAGGGGATGGGAATCTGTCAACCAGGAGAAGCGAACTGGATCAGCTATTGACTGAAAACGAATAAAACATGC
>JAYVNM010000150.1:0-11566 GCA_043758445.1 Akkermansiaceae bacterium
GCCCTCAAGACGCGCCACGCCGCCCACCTCTCATGGCCTGCGATCTTCGAACTCTCCTCCATGAAAATCACCATCCCCTACAACATGGTCTGCAACAATACCTTCAAATGAAAAAGCCGTAGTATCCGAGTGCCCTTCCTCGTCTGCTGGCCGGGAAAATTAAAGCCCGGTGAAAGCCAGGCCGTGGTGAGTTCGCTCGATATTCTGCCGACGGTGCTGACTGCCGCCGACATCGCAGCGCCCTTGATCCGGTTTCAAACCGGGATCAGGCGCGCGGCTGGATGTTAGGTACGGCCGGGCCGGTGGCTTGGGCGAAGTGGGTTTTCGCCCGCAGCATCAGGGTCCCGAGGCAGAGGTCGGCAAGCGGCAGGACGACGTTGAAATTCTTGTGCATGTACCGGTGATGCAGCAGGTGATGGCCATTAAGTTTTCTGAAAAACCATGGCTTCTCCACCCGCCGGGCCTTGGGCAAATGCATGCACCAATGGATGTATTCATAGGTGCCGTAGTATGCCCCGAAGGCGATGAAGCCGCCCAAGACGAAGGCCCATTGCCCGATGCTCCAGGCCAGCAGCGTGAAGGGAATCATGCCGATCAGGATCAGGACGGGACCATTCCACCAAGCCATCGGGATGGTTTCCTTGTCCTTCTCATGGATCAGGTGATAGGTGTGATCCGCCTTGAAAGTCTTGTGGTGGACGACGGCATGGGCTTGGAAGGCGTAGCGGAAATTCCAAACCGGGCGGTGCATCACGTATTTATGCAGGGTCCATTCGAAGAATGAGCCGAATACGATACCGACGGCGAGGCCTACGAGGCACCAGAGGATGAAGGGGATCATGGGTGGGGTGGCGGAGTGTTTTCCGCGCGGGGGGATGGCTACATGCAGACGGCGGAGATGACAAGCGCCATTCCGCCTCAGCCCCGGAATCAGCCAACCCGGCGGCACCAGACCGGCCAACCGTTCTGGAAATATTTACCGAACCGCAGAACATTCCTTATTCACCGGAGTTTCATGCGATGCTGTGGTCCCCCTCTGGAGACCGCGATCCAACAACCATAACCAACCAAACAATCGAAATGAAAATCTGCATTCAAGCACTGAGTCTCCTCGCTATCGCCTCCTCGCTTTCCTTCGGCGAAGAGGCCCCGGCGAAGCCCGAAAAGCCCAAGGATCACAATCCCGAGGCGATCTTCAAGAAGCTCGACACCAACGCCGACGGCTCCATTAGCCTCGATGAGTTCAAGGCCTCGCCCAGAGCGCAGAAGGATCCGGCGAAAGCTGAGGAGATCTTCAAGAAAATGGATGCAGATGCCAGCGGCGGCGTGAGCCTCGATGAGTTCAAAGCCGCAGGTCCGCCGAAAGGTGGCAAGGGCGGTAAGGGCGGTGAGGGTGGTAAGGCCCCGAAATAACCAAGTCCGGCCATCCGACAACGGCTGAATTCACTTCCGCTCCCGGGCATTTCTTGGGAGCGGATTTTTTTCAGGATGATCCGCCATAGTCTGAATCCAGACTTGATCGTAGAGACGCATAGGTAAAATCGGGCCGCCCCGGTGCGGGTGTCGGTGAAGGTTAAATGGGGCCGCCCATCACCAATTCAGCTTTTCAAGTGCCTTGGGCAAAAACACCCCGTCCTTGCGGATGAGTTTGCCGTCAAAGCGGATCTCACCACCGCCCCAATCCTTGCGCTGGATGCTGACCATGTCCCAGTGGACTTGTGAACGGTTGCCATTGTCGGCATCCTCGTAGGCTTGGCCGGGGGTGAAGTGGAAGGAGCCGGCGATTTTTTCGTCGAACAGGATGTCGCGCATCGGTTCGCGGATGATCGGGTGGAAGCCGAGTGCAAACTCGCCGATGTATCTTGCGCCCTCGTCGCTATCAAGGATCTGGTTGAGCTGTTTGGTCTTGGTTCCGGCCTCGGCTTTGACGATTTTGCCTTGCGAAAAATCCAGCCGGATGCTGTCGAATGGGATGCCTTGATAGATGGTCGGCGCGTTGTAGAAAATATGGCCCTCTGCGGAATCGCGGACGGGGGAGGTGAAGACCTCGCCGTCAGGAACATTGAAGTTTCCTCCACTGGCGAGGGCCGGTATGTCCTTGATAGAAAACTTCAGATGGGTGCCGGGACCGGTGATCTCGACGTCGTTCGTCCGGTTCATCAGTGCTTTCAGCGCGTTCATGGCAGGAACCAACGACTTGTAGTCGAGCAGGCAGACGGCGAAGTAGAAGTCCTCGAAGGCCTCGGTGCTCATGCCCGCCTGCTGCGCCATGGAGGGGGTGGGCCAGCGCAGCACGCACCACTTGGTTTTTTTGACGCGGTGGTCGAGCACCGGACGCAGGTGTTTCATCGCGAGTTTCATCCGTGCCGCTGAAATATCGCAGTTTTCGGCGATGTTCAGACCGCCGCGGATGGCGATGTAGGCGTCCATATCCTGCATCTCAGCGAGCAGGTGTTTGGCGATGATTTCATACTGGCCGCCTTCCGCGCCCTTCATCATCTCGCGGGTGAGACGGCCTTGGTGGATTTTGATGAATGGCAGCGCCCCCTTGGCCCGTGCCTCGCGGATGAGTGCTAGGCCGATGGAGTCGGGCACGTCGTGGAGGTCGATGAGAACTTTCTCGCCCTTTTTCAACGAGGTGGAATAGCGCACCAGTTGGCGGGCGAGGGCGTCAATGCGGGCGTCGTACATAGTCTTGTGAATAGCGGCGGCAGAGCCAGCTAACAAGCGCCAATTCTGTGAAACAGGCCTAGTATCAGAAACCGTGATGTCCGGCCGCGTGAAATTCACCACCCAATTGCGGTGTTCTTCCAAGCTTGCGGTTTCACTCGCGCGCTCTATCCTACCACCAACCACCACCGACATGTCAGAACCATCCCCGAAAATCACCGCCTATCTCAAAACTTTCTGCGGCTGGAGCGAAGGCATCCGCGCCATCATGCGGAAATACGAGCTGCCCTACGAAGAGAAGGACATCATCAAGAATCCGGCCTTCCGTTGGGAGATGGAACAGCGCAGCGGCCAATCGCTTTCGCCCTGCGTGGAAATCGACGGCCACATGCTGCCCGACATCAGCGGCGAGGAAGTGGAGAAATGGATGCTGGAAAACGGCTATCTCCAGTCCAACGACGCCACCCCGGACGCGCCGATCAATTCTTCCTGCACCGATGAGCAACATGCGGAAATGGCCCTCGGTCGTTCGCCGTTGCTGGGGAAAATCCGGATTCTCGATTGATTGCAATTTCTCAGACAAAATCATCTACTGTCGGCATTCACTCTCTTGAACGATGAACTCTCCCGCAGGCGCATGGAAACAATGGTTGGCCGAAAACGGCCCGCGGTTGTTGTTGTTCGCGCGGGGTTGGAGTAATTCCCGCCAAGACGCCGAGGATCTCGTCCAAGAGGCGATCTTGCGGATGTGGCATCACCAGGCCGACAAGGGCGAGGGACCGCCGGACCTGCCGCTCGTCTTTTCCACCATCCGCTTCTGCGGCCTCAATCACCACCGCAGCGAGACCCGCCGCAGAAAGCGCGAGGAATCAGTGATCTATTTGAATGATTTCCAGGATGTCTGGCTCGACCCGCTGTTGGAAGAGGACGAGGAGGCGGTGATCCTTCGCGACGCCGTCCAGCATCTCAGCCCAAAGCTGCGTGAAGTGGTGGTGATGAAATTCTGGGGTGGGCTGACGTTTTTGCAAATTTCCGAAACCCTCGCGATCTCGCCCAACACGGCGGCCTCGCGCTATCGCTACGCCTTGGAACAACTGGCGCACGAACTGCGCCGCGTGAAGGAGGACCGCCATGCAAGCGCCTGATCCCATCGCCGCCGTCGAGGCCGCGATGGCCCGCCTGATGCCGCCGGCTTTGAGCCAGGATGGCCAGCTTGAGATCGAGGCCATGCTCGACGAACTCGCTGGCTCGGAGGCGGGCAATATCACCGCCATCCGCCCGAACAAATGGCTTGCACGCTGCCTCACCGGTGGCGGCATCGCGGCTGGAATTGGTGCATTGTGCGCCCTTTTCCCCATGCTCCGCAATTCTCCAGAGTCACCAGTGGCGGTCAATTCTCCATCGGCTGCGGGACTGGTGCTGGTCAGTCAATCCGACCGGATCGAGTCCATGACTGATGACGGCTGGCACGCGCAAGCGGACGGTTCGGCCATGCGTGCTCTGCGCCTCAAGACCGTCCAGGAAAACAATGTGCGCGACGAGAAATCCGGAATGGTCGTCCAAATTTCTGAACAGCACGAAGAAACCCTGCAGGTGCCAGCCAGCGAGTTGCCGCGCGTTTCCAAACCCGGTGAAGAAGTCGTGATCTCGACCTTCCGCGCGGGCAAACCCCTAGAAGTGAAGCTGAAACTCGGGGCCTCGCCGCTGCCGCATAAGCCATTTATCGGTGAAATGGTCGAAGCTGCGATCCTGCCCAGTGGTTCGCCCAGCCCGGCCCGGGTCGCCAATTTCGCCGATAAGACCGCCTGTTTTTCCACCACCGAGGGCAGCGCCGTAGTCAGCCACAATGGCACGGCCTACACCGTGAAAATCACCGGGCCGCAGGCGCAATCGATCTTTTCAGGGGAATTGTCGGACGACGGACCGCTCACCCAAGTGCCCGAAAGCTGGCGCGGAATCATCCAAGTGCTCTGCCGGACTCTCGACCAAGCCCTTGATGGTGGCCTGACGCCGGAGCGCCAACCGCAGCCGCGTGTCACGCCGCCCGTGTCCGTGAAACCCTGATATAACCGGTCTGGCAGATTTCCTGAGGGAATGCCTTGCGTTTTTCTACCCGGCTTCCCATCTTCCACTTCATGCATCTAGACGTGGCGAAGCTGGTTGAGGCCGGCCGCATTCCTAAACCTGTCGGCGAGCGCCTTTCCCAGTTGGCTCCCGGAAACTTTTGTCTTCATAAATCCTTCGGTGCCGGTAAGGTGATCGACTGGGATCTCCCGGCCAAAAAAGTCACCATCGATTTCGAAAAGTCGGCGGGCCAGACGATGGAATTGCAATTCGCCTTCCAAAAAACCGAGTGGATCGGCCCCGAGGATTTCCGCGCGAAAAAAATTGAGCAGATCGAAGAACTCCGCGCCCTCGTGAAAAGCGACCCGCTCAGGCTCATCGTCCACCTCCTCGAAAGCCACGGCGGCAGCATGACTGGCGACGCCTTGGAAAAGGAACTCTCCGGCACGGTCATCCCCGAGGCGAATTTCAAAAAATGGTGGGATGTGACGAAGAAAACCCTCCGCGAGAGCCGCCTTGCCGCCGTCCCGCAGAAACGCACCGATCCAATCGTGCTCCGCGTCGGCGACCGCAGCCCGGCGGAAGCACTCGTCGCGGATTTCGAGGCCGCCCGCGATATCAAGGGCATGATCCGCGCCCTCGAAGCCATCGCCGCCGACATCGGAGCTTTTGAAAATGACACGGATGCCCTCAAACGCCTCCTCAACGACATTGACGAAGGCGCAAAAAAAGCCGCCCGCGTCCAACTCGGCCAGGCACTCCAACTCGTCGCCGCTCGCGACGAAGTGATAGGCTCATCCAAGGCCCTCGAACTCGATCCCAACGCAGTCCGGCTCTCGGATCTCCTGCTTTCCGCCGATACCACCCGCCTCGCGGAGGAGGCTGGCACGCTGCCATCCGGTCGCCAGCGCGCGGTTTATGAGGCTTTCCCAGACGCCTTCGCCGAAGACTGGGTCAGCAAGATCGTCCAAGTCTTCGATCGCGTCGGCGCACGCGGTGTCACCGAAATTGCACGAATCCTGCTTGAGCGCGACTCGATGCCCGCCCTCGTCAATCACCTCCGCTCGGCCATCGCCCGCCGTGCGCTGGGGCCGGATGCTTTGATTTGGGTCTGCCGCGAGCGCAAAGGTCCGTCCCAGGAAATTTTCAGCGCGGATGTTGGGGCCTCGGTCCTCAACCTGCTAGAAAACGACCACCTCTCGGACGGCCCACGCAAAACCTCACGCCTTCAGTCTCTCCTCGGCGATGACAAGACCCTCCTAACGGATTTGGTCGCCATCATGGACATCAACGAGACTCGCAACTTCGGCCGTCGCCTGCTCGACTGCCCGGTCTTCGGCGACCTTGAGAAAAAATCCCTCATGGCCCGCATCATCAAGGCCCGCCCGGAGACCGCCGAACTCGTCAGCGGTACCAACCAGAAGCGCCCGGATGAAATTCTCCTCGTCTCCTGGGAAAGCCTCGAAAAGAAAAAGGCCGAACTCGACGACCTGATCCGCAACAAGATTCCCCAAAACCTTAACGACGTGAAAATCGCCCGCTCCTATGGCGACCTTCGCGAAAATTTTGAATACAAGTCCGCCAAGGATTTGGAGAAATACCTCGCCCACCGCCGGAACGCGCTGGAGAAGGAAATCACCAACTCCCGTGGTACGGATTTCAAAGGCTCGGACGCTAGCAAGGTCAACATCGGCACCATCGTAACTCTTACCAATGCCGCCGGCGTTGAAATCGTCATGACGGTGTTAGGAGCCTGGGATTCTATCCCCGAAACCAAAACTGTTTCTTATCTCTCAGAAGTCGGCAAGGCCCTTGTCAACCGCGCCCCGGGCGACATCGTCCAAGTCCGCGACGAGATCACCGAAGTCATGGAGCCTCTCACTATCATTTCCATCCGTCCTTTTAATCCTTAAAGACGCAAGACATAAGACTGGAAGACATAAGAGAAGAAGCCTTTTCATCTTAACCTCTTTTCTTAATCTTATCTCTTATGTTTTAAAGTCTTAAGTCTTGCGTCTCAAAGTCTTAAGTCTCTACAAAACTCTCCAATTCACATACAATATAAATTCTATTATGGACTATACCACCATTGTTGAAATCCGCGGCCGCGAAGTAATCGATTCCCGTGGCAATCCCACCGTCGAAGTCGATGTCCACCTCGAAGGCGGGGCCATCGGTCGCGCGGCCGTGCCATCTGGCGCTTCCACCGGTGAGCATGAAGCTGTCGAACTCCGCGACGGTGACAAGTCACGCTATCTCGGCAAGGGCGTGCTCAAGGCCGTTGAAAACGTCAACGCCATCCTCGCCCCGGCCCTGCTCGGTTATTGCGCCACTGAACAAGCTTCCATCGACGCGCACATGCTCGCTCTCGACGGCACCTCGACGAAGAAGAGTCTCGGTGCCAACGCGATCCTCGGTGTTTCCCTCGCCGTGGCCAAAGCCGCCGCCGCCCAGCTCGGCGTGCCGCTTTACAAATACCTCGGCGGCCCGAACGCTAAGGTGCTGCCCGTGCCGATGATGAACGTCATCAACGGTGGTGCCCACTCGGATGCCCCTATCGACTTCCAAGAATTCATGATCGTGCCCATCGGCGCACCGACCTTCCGCGAGTCCCTTCGCTACGGTGCGGAAGTCTTCCACTCGCTGAAAAAAGTGCTCCATGACCGCGGGCTTTCCACCGCCGTCGGTGACGAAGGTGGTTTCGCTCCGAAACTCGATGGCGTCGAGGATGCGATGAAAGTTCTCTGCCAAGCCATCGAAGCCGCAGGCTACAAGGTCGGTGAAGACATCGCTTTCGCGCTCGATGTCGCTTCCTCCGAGTTTTTCAAAGACGGAAAATATGTCTTCAAAAAAGGCGATGGCTCCGTGCGCAGCGCTGCCGAACTCGTCGATTTCTACGCGGATCTCCAAAAACGCTACCCAATCATCTCGATCGAAGACGGCTGTGCGGAAAACGATTGGGATGGCTGGAAAATCATCACCGACAAACTTGGCAAAACCACCCAACTCGTCGGCGACGACCTATTCGTTACCAACGTCGATTTCCTCAGCAAGGGCATCAAACTCGGTGTCGCCAACTCGATCCTCGTCAAGGTCAACCAGATCGGCTCGCTAACAGAAACCTTCGACGCCGTGGAACTCGCCAAGGAAAACAGCTACACCGCCGTCCTCAGCCACCGCTCCGGTGAAACGGAAGACAGCACCATCGCCGATCTAGCAGTCGCCACGAACTGTGGCCAAATCAAGACCGGTTCGATGAGCCGTTCGGATAGAATCGCGAAATACAACCAGCTCCTCCGCATCGAAGAAGAGTTGGGTGATGACGCCGTCTTCGGCATCAAGAAGCTCAAGGTGCTCAACAAATAAGATAGTTGATCGGGATGAAAGTCATCGAACCTGCTCTGAAAATTGCCCGCCCTTGTTCAGCCGATTGGAATGGCATGGCAGGCGACGAGCGGAAACGCTTTTGTGAGCATTGCGGCAAGCACGTTTTCAATCTATCAGCGATGACGGTGGGCGAGGCCCAGGCCTTCGCCGATGAAACCCAAGGTCGTGAATGTGTGGCCTACGTCACGGCGACGGATGGCTTGATCCACGCGCCGAACAAGATCGAACGCATGGTGATGCGTCTCTCAGGCAAGGTGCCGAGAATCGCGGCGATGCTTGCCATTTTCCTGCCCGCCGCACTGGCTTCATGCACGGATCGTAACCACTCGGGCGGCCAGGTCACACCAGGAACGCCAATGCCACCGCCTGATCCGTTAGCCCGTCAAGCGAGGCTGCAGTCGGATGGCACGATGACTCTCGGCATGGTTTGTCTGCCGTCGGAGAAGAACAAGTGAGCGCTCCAGCACCATTGTAAATTCTCTGTCAACGCGGCTGAAGCCGCTTGTCGCAGCGCTGGAATCGGCCAAGATTCCAGATGTTATGAAAACACCGATACTACTCGCCGCTGCACTTTCGCTCCCTGCCGCCACTGCTTATGACCTCCACGAGTGGGGGACATTCACCACCGTCGCAGGTTCGGACGGCGTATTACTCTCCGGTCTCCAGCGCGAGGAAGTCGAGTTGCCCTACTTTGTCCACGCGCATTTTGGTTTTGAAAATGGTCAGCAACCCGACGCCGAAAAATTCGCAAGCGTCATGAAAACGCAGGGCTATCCCGCATTTCCCAGCCGCAACAAAGGCCTCGGCAAGCGTCCCGTTTCCGGGGTCACGGTGAAAATGGAAACCCCGGTCATTTATTTCCACTCGGACACGGCCTTCCACGCGACGGTCAAGGTCGGCTTCGAGGGCGGCACGATCAGCCAGTGGTATCCTAACCGCAGCGGCGGCGAGACCCTGCCCGAGCCACCACCCGCCGCCGATCCCCAGAAACAACCGGTCCCTGTCGCGCTGTGGAATCTCGATTTCGCGAAACCTTATCACGGGGCCATCGCGTGGGACGTGGACGTCCTCTCTCCGGCGGAATCCAAGGCCGCCCTTGGCTTCAAGCCGCGCGACACCATCAACTGGATGCGCGCCCGCGTGCCGGAAGCTAACACCGTCCGGACCGCCAAAGGCGAAACCGAAAACTATCTCTTCTACCGCGGCATCGGCAATTTTACTCCCGGCCTTCAGACCACCGTTTCCCCGGACGAGACATTGCATCTGAAAAACCTAACTGGCGGTGACATCCCTTATCTGCTCGTTTTCGAACAAGACAGCAGCGGCGTCCACTGGACCGCCCGCCCCGGCCTCAAAGCTGGGGAAGCGCTGGAAATTTCCAAATCCGCCCTCACCCGTTCTGCCGCCAATAACACACCCACCTACAGCGCCACGGGCGTTTACTATGAGACCACGCTCATCTACGACGCCATGCGCACCGGCCTCGTTGGCTGCGGATTGTTAGAATCCGAGGCCAACGCAATGGTCCAGACATGGTGGTCGAGCTATTTTGAAACCGAAGGACTCCGTGTTTTCTGGGTGCTGCCCGCCGCCACCACCGACAAACTGCTGCCACTAACGGTTAGTCCTGCGCCGGCTAAAACTATCCGCGTCATGGTGGGACGCAGCGAAGTCCTGCGTCCAAGCCGGGAAGCCGAGTGGCTCGCCCTTTCCCAAAAGCCGGAAAACGAGGCCTCTCAGTGGAAGTATGTCGTGGACTACGACCGCTTCGGCCTCGCCATCCAGGAACGGATCCGCGACCTAAGAAAAGCCAGCGCCGCGAAAGCCCCTTAAGCGCAGCCCGTTCAGGATCATTTGTGAAATCGGAGGCAAATCGCCGCTCCTTGAGATGCCAGATTTTCCCTGGTATTCCGGCAAAGACTTTTGGCAAACCGATCACGTGCGTCCTGCGCGGAAAAACCGCGAGCTTGCCATAAACGGCGGCTACGGCTGAAATCCCAGTCTCATGAAATTCGGCATCATCGGCACGGGCAGCATCAGCCGGATTCACGCCCAAGCGATCACGGCGATGGATGGCTCCTCGCTGCACTCGGTATTCAACCACCGGCTTGCCAGCGCGGAAAAACTCGCCGCTGAATATAGCGTGAAGGCATTTTCTAACATCGACGCATTCCTCGCCGATCCCGAGCTAGAAATCGTCACTATCGCCACCCCATCCGGGGCACATTACGCACCAGCGATGGCCGCCTTGCAAGCGGGCAAGCATGTGCTGTGTGAGAAGCCACTGGAAATAACCACCGCCCGCATTGATGAAATGATAGCGACCGCCGCTACTAACGGAAAAATGCTGGCAGCCATTCTCAACCGCCGGTTCAACCCGGCGATGGCCGCGTTCAAACAAGCCTGCGGGCAAGGCCGTTTCGGCACGCTCACTTCGGCCTCCTGTTACGTGAAATGGTTCCGCGATCAAGCCTACTATGACTCCGCCGACTGGCGCGGCACCTGGGCGCTGGACGGCGGTGGGGCCTTGATGAATCAGGGCATCCACAGCATCGACGCGCTGCTCCATCTGGCGGGTCCCGTTAGATCGCTGCGGGCGGATACCGCCTGTCTCGCCCATGAACGGATCGAGGTCGAGGACTGCGGCATCGCGCTGTTGGAGTTTGAAAATGGCGCGCGTGGTGTGATCGAAGGCTCGTCCTGCAACTGGTCAAGCACCGGCCATCCCGCCCGCATCCAACTCAGTGGCACGGCAGGGTCGGTGTTTCTGGCAGACGAATCCTTTGAGCAGTGGGATTTCAAAACCCCGCAGCCCGAGGACGCGGAAATTCGGCGAACCATCACGCGCGGCAATGAATCCGGCCTTGGCGCGAATGATCCGAAGGCCATCCATTTTCAACAGCACCAACGGAACTTCGAAGAAGTCGTCACCGCCATCCGCGAGGGTCGCGAACCCTGCGTCTCGGCTCTGGAAGCGAGAAAATCCGTCGCGCTAATCCAAGCGATCTATCAAAGCGCGGCGGCGGGCGGGGAGCGGGTTTTTCTCTAACATGGTATGCACCGCATGGTATCGAAATGGATTAAACGGGTGTCACTGAAAGTGGTGGGCAGTGAGCTGCTTTCTGGAAATTGGTATTACAACCGGTCGCAATCAAGGAGCGTGGGCGTCTCGCCAGTTGTGCTCTGAGAATCGTCTCAACAAGGTCTGCGAGGTGGCGACTGTTAGTATTCAGGCGCGTTAAGCTCATTGCTTGGATGCTCGGGTGTGCCAGGATCTGATAGGTCAAAGATGCGGATGGTTTCCGGGCTGACACGGCCGGATTTAAGAGGCCGGTCTGTCGACGAGTAAATCGCGCAAGCCATGCTCTTCGCGACGTTGCGGGGCGATGCACGACCCATGCTGGTCAAGCACGCCGATGAACCGCTCAAGCAGCTTCCATCCGGA
>JAYVNM010000151.1:0-11516 GCA_043758445.1 Akkermansiaceae bacterium
CCGCAATCCTCGCGGATTAACATCAAGAAATGCTAGAACGCCTCCGAGCCAGGCACAACTCCCTCCCGGCCTCCGGGGTGTAGTCCATGCGCAGCCCCCCTGAATTCCTCCCACATCGAAGGTTCGGGCAGAGCAAAAAGTTTGTTAGAATTCGGGATAGTTACGGCAGTAGAGTGAACTTAAATGGAAGAGGCCCGGAAACGGTGGGGAAAAATCACCTGCCGCAGCACATCTTAAACTTGCCGCCGCTGCCACAAGGGCAAGGTTGGTTGTGCCGGCTGAAGGCGTTGCGGCAACCGGAGAAGACGGCGGAACCCAACGCTGCCACGCCTGCCGCGTGGGGAGCTCCCGCGGTTTGGGCTCAGCGGCCTGTCACCGTGATCCGGCACTGGGACTTAGCAGCTCCTCGTCACGTTGTCGCCGCCGTCCTTCGGTTTCCGCAGGATATCAGCCGCGTTCAAAGACCGATAAAGCTAGTCCGCGCAGGATGTAAAACAGGAGCAGGCCGAGAATGAGAATCGTGACAGTGGCATATCCGCGAAGGGGCAGGCCGACGTCCTGTGGCAGGTAAGGATTCTGGATGACTGAGAAAAACCGAGATTGGGCGATGGTCGCACTCTGAGTCTTCTCCATCATCGTCTCCGCGCCCGCGCGGAGTTGGGTGTTGAAGTCGAGTTTGAGTTTGAGCAAATTGAACTGCACTTGTAAGCGATTGAGGCGATCCTTTTCCGGCCCTGACAGTTTTGCGGTTTCGATGTCGATGAGCTCGTTCAACGAGCGCATTTGGCTGCGTATGGCGTCGATGCGGGGCGAGTTCGGCGAATCCCGTTGGATGGAGGAAAGCTCCGCTCCGGCTTGCAGATATTGCATGCGCAAGGTTTCGGATGCCTTGAGACTGGATGAAATGACTTCATCCGGGGTGATGAAGTTATGTTCGTTTTGCAAGGCAATGAGTTCATTATTTGTGTCGTTCACCAGCTTGCTGGTCCGCTCGACTTCCTGGTGTGCGAATTCGAGTTGTAGGTCGGCGATTTTCTGATTGGACGCATTCATGAAGATCTCGGTCTTCTTGAGAATCGTCGCCGCCATTTGTTTGGAAAGCTCGGGTTTGAACGTATCCACCGTAATTTCCGTCAGGCCGGTATCCTTGTCGAAATGAGCGTAGATCCGTGAGCGGTAATATTTGAGACGTTCTTCAAGTTTGTAGTCCGAAGGCATCCGAAATACGAAGTCACGGGTGGGCGCGCTGTAATGTCCGACCAGTTTGAATTCGTTTTCAAGATCCAACAACAGATCCGAGGAATTGATATAACCAATCGCCATTTGTGAGTCCATCGCGCCAGAGTCGGATAGTCCGGGCAGGGCGAGTGCGACCAAGCCGGCTGCCGAAGCAGAACTATCCTGGGTTGAGATTTTAAAATCAGCGATGGTTAGGAAGCGATCCTGCGTGAACAGCCAAAGATAGATCAAGGTGACGGCCAGACAGACGAAGTATAGGAATGCGAGGAACCGCAGGATGATTCGGGAAAATCCGGGTTTACGGTTAGTATGGATATAGGTGGCGCTCATTAGTTAGCAGGCTGGTTGTCATCAGTCGGGGTTACCGTTTTAGCCAAAGCGCGACGTGCTCTCTGGCGCGCGGCCTTTTTAGCAGCCATCTTCCGCGCTTTCGGTGGCGCGGGGGTAGCGCCATCAGGGGAGCTTTCAGCCATGGCTTTTTCGCGTCTCGCCTTGCGGCGTGCGGCTTTTTTGGCGGCCATACGTCCGCCGTTGGGATTTGGTGGCGGGTTGGGATTGCCGGGCGTTTCAGGCTGGAGGTCGTCGGTCGCTGTCATTGGGGGATTAAGTTGGGTCAGGATTATTTTCGGAATACGTTTGGCCCCCTGTTTGGGGTTGTTATTGTTACGATGATTTTGGATATATTCGGTGTAAGCTTCAAGTCCTTCGTCGATATCAGGGTAGTAATCGGCCATGCCATCACGTAGAAACAGGGCGGATTGGCAGGATTCTTTGAGTGTCTTCACGCTGTGAGAGACGAAAATCAATGAGGCACGCTTGCGGATTTTTTCAAAAGCGGCCTTGGCCTTTTCCCTGAAAATCGTATCCCCGACGGAGGTCAGCTCATCAATGAGATACACGTCGAACTCGAAAGCCATCGACAGCCCGAAACAGAGGCGGGCGCGCATGCCGGAAGAGTAGGTGGAGATCGGCATGTCAAAGTATTCGCCGATTTCGGCAAAATTAATCACCTGCCCAATGACATGGCTGCTTTGATCGGAATCAAGACCATTGATCCTGCATACAAAGATTACATTCTGGCGTCCTGTCAGCGAGCCTTGGAAACCTGAACTGAGGCCCAGCGGCCAGGAAATTTCCGCATCCGTGATGATCGCGCCACTATCAGCCGGTTCGGCCCCGCCAATAAGGCGGAGAAAGGTGGATTTACCGGAACCATTAGGACCGAGAACCGCGAGATTGGTGCGGCTCGGAATGGTTAGTGAAATGTCGCGCAGCACATACCGGATCCCGTTGTTGACGGGATAGTATTTGGTCAGATTGCGGAGTTCGATCATGTGCGTGTGGCGATTAGCCCTTGCTCAGGAAATTGCGATTGCTGCGAAACAGCATTAGTCCGATGGAGAGCACCACGATCGAAACCATCAGCGGGTAAGCCAAGGTTTCTCCTTCGATACTGTAGTGGGGAAAAAGTGCTTTGCGGCTCAACTCGATCGTATGCACCAATGGATTGTACAAAAGCAGATTCTGGTATGCGGTTGGCAGTCCGGAAAGCGGGAAAATAACCGCAGAGATGAATAGTAAAGGGCTTTGCAGCACCATGACCAATTTCTCCACCTCCTTGATATGGGCCGAGGCAACGCCAAAGATGAGACCTAAGCCGCAGCCCATCAGCCAAGTCATTAGAAAACAAACCAAGACCACGTGGAGACTGGCGAGCGAGAGGGATACGCCAAGCCACATCCCCACGATAGAAAACAGGATAAAAGCGCTGAGCGACATTACCAGTTCGTAAAGAAATCTAGTGATGAATGTATCAAGGGGCTGCACTGCCGGATAAACTAGGAGTCCCACGTTGGAACCAATGGCGCGTACACCAGTGCTCATGGAGCCTCTGAAGACATTAAGCATCATTTTACCAACCAGCAGGAAGAATGCATAGGGAATCTCAGGTACGGCCCGACCAGCGATGGTGCCGATGACCAAGCCGATGACAATGACGCTGAGCAAGGGCTCAAAGAGCATCCAGAAAAAACCAAGGCGATACTCACCAAATCGCGTTGTGATCTCCCGCTTGAAGAGAGCGTTGATGACCAGAATCTGGGTGACCCATGGCGAGTGCTTCGGTATTGGAATGGGTGTAGGCATGCGCACTGGCTCCGGCTGAATGGTCCCGGATAATCGTCAAGTCTTGGGGAAAACCGGTTAGCGTTTGATGGTGCTCAGACGGGAGAAATTGTAGGTCGCCTGGGAAGTAGGGACGATCTGGCTGATCAGCCTATTCCAACGGGTGAGCGGTGCTTCCGTGATGTAAACCAGATCCTCGCGCTGCATGGCAAACCGTTGGGTGAGGTGGACGGCGGAGGGGTCCTTCAGGTTGATGGTATATACCAGATCTGGATTACCCTTGCGGAAGATGAAAACTCCGGACGGATCGGAGCGCATTTCATCAAGTCCGGCGGCTGCGCCCAAGGCATCCGCAAGGGTGGGTTCCGGTATGGGAAATGGTACGGACATCGGTTTGACAATGGCCCCCATCAGATAGAATCGTTGCGAAGAATCTGGAGTGACACTGAGTAGATCCCCTTCCTCGACAGGGAAAGGTTTCTGCCGGAAGGTTTTGTAATCAAAGATATAGTCTTGGTTGTCCCGGCGCAGGGTGTATTTGACTAAATGTTCGGTATCGGTTGGGCCACCGGTCGCGGCGAGCAGGTCGATCGAGCTGATGTTACTGCGCTCCAGAGGGACTGCGCCTGGGCTTTTCACGGAGCCGATAACGTTGGCGGTGCGAGCGATGCGACCGGTACGGACCACCGTCGCCTGGGCGGTGTTGGAAATCGGTTTTAACTTTTCGTTGAGGAGGGCGGAGACTTGCGCGAGGCTATGGTCGGTCACTTGAATCGCGCCGACGTAGGGGATGCTGACGTTCCCGTCCTCTGGGACTTCGATCGGGCCGATATCGCCGCCTTTGTTGGAGAACGGGCTTTGTGCAGAGAGGTCGGTGATGATGAATTGTAGGGAATCCCGCGAGCGGACCTTGTCAGAGTAGCTGCTCCCTTTGACCGGCGTTGGCACGGTGCCGATGCTGGTACTGCGGAGCGGGCCGGGCAGATCCGTGCGGGAATTGACCGGAATCAGCGTGTATGCTTGTTTGGGATCCTCGATTCTAGCCCTGAGCGGACCGCTTTGGGAGGCAAGGTCGCAAGAAGCGAGCGGAAGGAAAAGAAGCAAACTGAGCAGGCGGGGCGGGAGCCGATCTTTTGTCATGGGAGAGAGGTGGGATGCATGCTGGAATTAAGCGGTTCAAACGTGCCGCGCTTGCCGGAAGGCGAGTCCATGAAGATCTTTTTGCCGGGCATGTCAAGCCCTGTTGGCGAAAGGAAATGGCGCGGTGAAAACGTAAGACCTCTGTTTTTTCGGCTAAAATGCCCGAACGTCAGTTTGTGGAGAATCGGCTTGGAAAGTCAGCCCAGTTCTGGCTAAAAGCTTGCTTGTGAATCACCCATGAGATTTTTCGACCTCACCCGCTTGTGCAAACGCGCGAATTTATCAAGTCCCAGTGGCATCGACCGGGTGGATCTCGCCTATTTGATGTGGCTCCGCACTCTGGGTCCGGTGGAGTATATGGTGCATGGTGTCGCGGGATTTTCAGTCATCGACGAGCAGCTTGGGAATGCCTTCGCTGACAAGTTGGAGGACATCTGGCGGGGCAAGCAGCAGGGCTTCACCGCAAGCCAGTTACTCCCTTTCCGGGACACCGCGCAACGCTTGCGGGTGGCCGGAAAATGGCAGGCCCGGCGGCGGGGCTTGGCGGAAATCCAGGCAGCGAAGTGCCTGCAGGATTTGTGTGGCATCGGGGTTTCTGGCTTGGACTTGCTGGATCCCTCCGCCGGCGAGCGGACCTATCGGGTGGACGCGCGGTGGCGGCGTGACAACCGGCACGGCTGCTTTTTCGGAATTTCCCACTCGATGCTTTCCCGGACCGCTTATCTGGCGGCCTTGGCACGACAGAAGAAATTGAAACGGGTGATGTTCATCCACGACACGATTCCCTGCGATTTTCCAGAATATTGCCGTGAATACGAAGGTGCGAAACACCTGCTAAGGCTCCGCAACGCCTTCCGCTACGGAACCCATTTGGTCGTGAATTCGGAATACACCCAGCGCCAGTTGGAGGTTTGGCGGCAGATCCTTGATGCGCCGGAGTTGCCCGTCGAAGTGATCCCGATCGGCGTGGATCCGGGGGTGATGGAGCACTCGCGCTACGATCCACATTTATTTCCCGCCAAGCGCCCGTATTTCGTCATGTTAGGCACGATTGAGCCACGCAAGAACCACACTCTGATTATTCATTTGTGGCGGGACTTTGTGGAAAGCCTGCCTGCCGAAAAAGTGCCGGAGCTGGTTTTAATCGGTCGCAGGGGCTGGGATAATGAAGCGGTGTTCCGTTTGTTAGACCGCTGTGAATCACTCAGAGGCCACGTCCGTGAAATGAACGGCGTGCTTGATGACGAGCTATGGCCGCTACTGCGAGGGGCACAGGCGATGCTTTTTCCCTCGTTTGTCGAAGGCTGGGGGATGCCGATGGTCGAGGCCTTGGCCATGGGCGTGCCAGTCATTGGTTCGTCGATTCCGCCATTCCAAGAAGCCGGCCAAGGAATCCCGATCTTGCTTTCGCCACTTGATGGAAAAGCCTGGGGAGAGACGATCCTTGACTATGCCCGTGAAGATTCCCCCGCCCGCTTGGAGCAGGAGGCAAGGCTCAGAAAATTCCGCCCGCCCACATGGGAACGGCATTTTGAAAAAGTCGCCGAAATGGTCGGGGAGGAGACACTGGTCGCCGCGAGTTGACAATTCCCCCGATGCCTGAGGAAGCTGTTTGCGGATGAAGCTAGATTCGCAAGGGGAAGCCGGATGGATTTACCGTAAGGTATTGAGCCATCCCTTGCTGGCCGCTTTTCTGGAACAACAGGCTGCCGATAGCCGGGCTATCCGGGTTGGCTGGGGACTCCGGCCTAGCGGGCGGGCCGCGTTGAAGGCAGTGAAACGCGAGGGTGGCCGGCTCTTACTGTTAGAGGACGCGTTCGTGCGTTCGCTTCGTCCGGGCGGGCGCACGGTGTATGGCCTCATCGCGGATTCGCGGGGCATCCATTACGCCGCGCAGGGTGAATCGGACCTGCTTCTGGCTCTCGACTCGGGCGAACCCACGGGCTGGATGAACGACCACGCGGAAAGTGCCGGAAATCCGGAAAAACTCATGGCACGGTTCCGTGGAATTGGGGCTTCCAAGTACAATTGGTTCCCCGGTGAATATCGCGACGAGCGCCTGCCCGACGAGCCGGGTATCTTGGTCGTCGATCAAGCGCGTGGCGATGCCTCGATCCGGCATGGCGGGCTGAACGTGAGCGACTTCGAACGGATGCTGCGGGATGCTTTGGACACTAGCCAGGGCGCACCGGTCTATGTTAGGGCGCATCCGGATCATCTCTACCGGAAGAAGCATTCGTGCTTCCCGGCGGCATTACTAACAGATGCACGGGTGAAATTACTCCCTCCCGACCTGTCCCCCGCCCAGTGCTTTGCCTTCTGCCACACTGTCATGATCGGCAGCTCGTTGATGGGAATGGAGGCTCTCATCCACGGCAAAAAAGTCGTCACCTACGGCCACCCTTTCTTTGCCGGACGCGGCCTGACGGAGGACCGCACCGAGGGCGGTAAGTCGCGCCGCCCGGTTTCCCTAACCCAACTCTTCCAGACCGCCTACCTCAACTATGGCCATTATTTCGATCCCGACACCCACGAACCCTGTGGTTTCGGGGAAATCCTCGAACACCTCGCCTTGCAAAAGGACATGTTCCGTTGGAACCGCGGCTCGTGGGTCACCGTCGGTTTCTCACCGTGGAAGCGGCAAATCGTCCCGGATTATCTGCGCGGCCCGGCCAGCGAACTCACCCACGTCAAGGAGATTGCCGAAGCTCCCGCCCACCCGGACACCCGGCTGCTCGTGTGGGGCCGCCGACCGGAAATCCCGGAAATTTTCCATGGCCGGGCCGTGCGGGTCGAGGATGGTTTCCTCCGCTCCAAAGGCCTCGGCGCCGCCTTCAATTTCCCGTATTCATGGGTGCTCGACGAGCGGGGAATCTACTTCGACGCCGCCGCGCCCTCGGACTTGGAAAACTTGCTCAACCATGATTTCAGCATCGCCGAGCTAGACTCCGCCCGCGCACTCATCCAGGTCCTGCGCGAAAAACGCCTGACGAAATACAATCTAACGGGCGACCGCGTGAGCCTCGATGAAAAACTAACCCAAGGCCGCAAGGTCATCCTCGTTCCCGGCCAAGTCGAGGCGGATGCTTCCATCGAATTCGGCAGCCTGCAGGTGAGCACGAACATCGACCTACTGCACGCGGTGCGGGCCGCCGAGCCGGACGCGTATTTGATTTTCAAAGCCCACCCGGACCTCGTCGCCGGGGCGCGTCACGGCAGTGTTTTGCCCGGCGGTTTTGCCGCAGCCTCCGATCTCGCCGTGACCGATGGAAATGTTCTCGATTGGCTCGCCGTCTGCGATGAAGTCCACACCATGACATCCACCGTCGGCTTTGAAGCCCTGATCCGCGAGGTCCCCGTCGTCACTTACGGCGTGCCCTTTTACGCCGGCTGGGGCCTAACCACCGACCGCCTAGAATGCCCACGCCGGCAGCGGCGGCTCACTCTGGAGGCCCTTGTCTGCGGGGCCTTGGTGAAATATCCCCGCTACCTCAATCCCGCAACCGGCGAGTTCACCACCGCCCTCAAAGTGGCCCGTATCCTCACTTCTGACGAGGTCATCGGCGACCGCCGAGAGTGGCATTTGAAGGCCATTTCCCTGTTGAAAAAACTCTGGGTGAAATCCGCCCGTAAGACTCACTCAGGTTGACTCAGGAAATTACATTCGCAGGTGTTAGACCGCTATGGATCGAGGTGGTTACAGACACCTTTGTCCCCGACATCAACGGCGTCGCTCTGTCGTTAGGTCACCTGTGCGCGGGCTTGCGCGAGCTGGGACACCGGGTGGAAATCGTCCGTTCCGGCCAAGCGCATAGTGCCCATGAAACGACCATCCTCTCGTGGCCGCTGCCCGGCTATTGGGAGGTCAAGGTCGGTGCGCCATGGCCCGGTGAACTCCGCCGCCGCTGGCAAAAGAACCGGCCGGATGTCATCTACGTCGCCATCGAGACACCGCTCGGATTTTCCGCCACCGCCGCGGCGCTGCGCTTGGGGATTCCCGTGGTCGGCGGCTTCCACACGAATTTCTGCGAGTATCTGGAAAATTACGGTGCGCACTGGATCGGCAAACAAGTCTGGCGCTATCAGCAATGGTTCCACCGCCGTCTTGCCCGCACGCTCGTCCCCTCGCCCGAGGCACGCGACAAACTCGTAACCGCCGGTTTTTCCAAAGTCTCCATCCTCGGTCGCGGCGTGAATACCGCTTTGTTTTCACCCGCTAGGCGCTGTCCCGCGCTCCGCCAGACGTTTGGGGCGGAAGGCGACACGCCGATCGCGCTGGTGGTGGGTCGCGTGTCCACTGAAAAAAACATCGGCCTCGCGATCCGGGCCTGCAGACACCTGCACCTATCCCGCCCGGACATGATCTGCCTCGTCGTCGGCGATGGCCCGGCCCGCGCGAGGCTGCAGCGTGACCACCCCGAAGTCCGCTTCCCCGGTTATCTAACTGGCGAACAATTGGCGGACTGTTATGCAGCCGCCGATATCCTGTTATTTCCCAGCGAGACCGAGACTTTTGGTAACGTCCTCATTGAGGGAATGGCCAGCGGCATGGCGGTCCTCAGCTACGATTACGCCGCCGCCGCCTGGCATGGCGTGGATGGGGAAAATTTACTCAAAGTCCCCAAGGGCGACGAAACCGCGTTTCTCGCCGCCGCTGAAAAACTGCTAGATTCCGTCATCCGCGCGAAACTCGGCACCGCCGCCCGCTGCACCGCCGAACAGTTGGGCTGGCCCGCCATCGTCGCGGAAATGGAAAAAATTCTCCGCACCGTGATCGCGGAATCAGCATCACCCTCATGAGCCATCGTACCACCCCGTTAGAAACTGCGGGGATGCCGCCCGGCATCCCCTACATCATCGGCAACGAGGCCGCCGAGCGCTTTTCCTTCTACGGGATGAAGACGATTCTCGTGGTGTTCATGGTGCAATACCTGCACTTCATGGACGGCGGCGGTGGTCGCGAACTCTCCGGCAACGAGGCGGTGGAATGGTACCACCAGTTTTCTAGCTGGGTGTATTTCACCCCGCTGTTAGGAGCCTTGCTGGCAGATATTTTTCTCGGGAAATACCGGACCATCCTGTGGCTATCCATCGTCTATTGCTTCGGCCACGCCGCACTGGCCTGCATGGGGTCCTATGGCCATTCGCCATGGTGGCTCGGCGCTGGCCTGCTGCTCATCTGCCTCGGCTCCGGCGGCATCAAGCCCTGCGTCTCCGCCCACGTCGGCGATCAATTTGGGAAAACTAACCACCACTTGATTTCCCGGATCTACAACTGGTTCTACTTCTCGATCAACTTCGGCTCGTTTTTCTCAACTCTCCTAACACCCTGGCTGTTGGAAAAATACGGCCCGCACTGGGCCTTCGGGGTGCCCGGCGTGCTCATGGCCATCGCCACGTTCATGTTCTGGCTCGGGCGCAACCGCTTCGTCCACATCCCGCCCGCTGGGCTGCATTTTTTCCGCGAAGTCTTCTCCCGCGAGGGCCTCGTCGCCATCGGAAAACTGGTCCCATTGTTCACCTTCATGGCCGTCTTCTGGTCGCTCTATGACCAGACCGGCTCGTCATGGGTGCTTCAGGCGGAACAAATGAACCTGCGTTTCCTCGGCATCGACTGGCTGGACTCCCAAATCCAAGCCGTCAATCCGATCCTCATCCTCGTCTTCATTCCGCTTTTCACCTTCATCATCTATCCCTTCATCAACCGCCACTTTCCGCTAACACCGCTGCGCAAAATCGGCCTCGGTATGGTAATTATGATCGCCACCTACGGCGTGACCACCTTGATCCAAACGTGGATCGACGCCGGCCAACGCCCGTCCATCGCCTGGCAGATCTTAGCCTATGTCATCATCACCGTTGCGGAAATTTTTGTCTCCATCGTGGGTCTGGAGTTCGCCTACACTCAAGCCCCTCGATCCATGAAATCCTGGGTGATGTCTCTGTTTTGGCTCTCAGTCTGGGGCGGCAACCAGTTCACCGCCCAAGTCAACCACTTCATCGCCGTCCCCTCGGCGGCGGACATCCAGTTCGCCACCGCCACCGCCCAATTGCCGCCCGACTGGCAGACCTCACCCCGCACCATCGTTCTTCCTGGTTACGATGGCGTCACCGGCACTGCCGACGACCTCATCGCCCGCTGCTCTAACGGTCGATTTGAATCGCTGGAAATCCCCGGCCGTCAGACTTTCCACGCCGCCGCCAGCCGCATCGAGACTGCGGCGAGCGATGCTTTTCCCAGCAACGACGCCGGGCGGAAATTGATCGGCACCGCCACCGATCCGTGGGGAAATCCGCTCGTCTATGACCTCATCGACTCCACCCACGCCCGCATCGCCAGCGCCGGTCCCGACCATACGAACAAGACGCCATGGGATCTCGGCATCCTCATTGAAAAGGCCAGTGGTGAATCCGTCCCCGCCGCCAGCACCTGGCTCGGCCGCCGCAAGGCCGAGCTCGGCATCCACGAAAAAACCGTCGTCTCTGGCTATGTCCGTAGCGAGTTTTCCGGCGGCCAAAGCAAGCTCGAAGGCGCCGCCTACTTCCGATTTTTCACCTGGCTCGTGTTAGCCACTACGCTCATCTACATCCCCTTCGCCTGCCTCTATCGCCCCAAAACCTATTTGCACGATTGAATGACTGAACTGGCGGGATCTCGGCCCAAGGAAACAGGGATCAGAGTTTGCAACCGTCAGATATGAGGCATGGAATCCGTTATCAGTCCGACTCGTAGCGTGGAGATTGTCGGCGAATACAAACCTCTCGACACCGGCTTCGACTACAAAGAAATCAGAGTCGTCGCAAAACCACCCGCTGCCGCCGCATACGCTAGACAAAGTGTGGCGATGGCCTTGGGATAGCCTATTAACCTAAAGAGGAAAATGGAAAGCGCGCCAAAACGCGGCAAGTGACGTCATAGCAAGGTCATGGAAGCTCTGGTGACCGTGATATCCGCTAACCCTACGGGTGAGACAAAAACTCCCCCGCAATACCCATCTGGAACCTGGCCGTTG
>JAYVNM010000152.1:0-3738 GCA_043758445.1 Akkermansiaceae bacterium
CCGCGATCGATGGCGGCGAGGCGGTCGGCCTGGGTGCTGGCATGGGCGGCAATGAGGAAATCCGGGATCAGGTGCTGGCGCGGTCCACCTTTACGCCGATAAGTGAGGAACATCTGCCCGGCAAGATAGGCGCACTCAGGAGAGAAGGCATCGTAAACGAGGCAGAGGGACTCGAACTTGGCCTGTGCTTCCTTGGCGTAGGAAAAACCCACCGAACACTCGGCAAACACCACTGGACAAAGCACGAGGCTCCCCTCCTCAGCGGCGTGAGTAAGGGCGGCACGCCATGCCTCCCAGCCGAGCTGCTGCCGGAGAATGCAGAGCAGGACTGACGAATCGACGGCGGTTCTCATGAAGCCGTTTTGTCTGGCAACTCCACTGGGCCGCGCAGTTCATCCATCACCTCATCCAGAGACAGGTCTGGCCAAGGGTCTTTCCATCCCTTTCCGAAGTCTTCCCAAGCTTGGGGCGGAATGGTTTTGGTCGCTTTGAGAAAGGGTGCCGTCTCGTCGAACTCAAGGACGTCGCCCGGCTTGAGATGAAGCCGATTGCGGATATGAACAGGGACGGTGATCTGGCCTTTGGAAGTAAGCGTGGCTTGCATGACTATAAGTAAGCGAAAAATGTAAGGAGATCAAGCATGGTATTTACAGGGGACTAGATCCGCGATTTTTGTTGAGCAAGAGCAGATTCGAGGCGTTTGGCTTCGAGGTTGAGTTCCACACGGCGGTTGAGCTGGGATTCCTGGGCGGCACGGGCGCGCAGGCTGGCGATCTCACGGGTGAGTCGCTCATACTCCGCAAGAACCTCGCGGCGGGTCTGGTAAAGCGCCGGGGATTCACAAAGGGTGTATGCCCCGGTGATACCTGCGGCGGCATAGCCCTCGAAGCGGTCGATCCATCCTTGATAAAAGGCGCGGAGATCGTGGCGCGGCTGGGAGGCGACGTTCAGGGAAGCGAGGAAATCGCCCGTGGCCGGAGTTTCCGCGTCGAGTGCGGCGGTGACGAGTGACCCATCCAATACAGTTTGCCCGGACTGCCCCTGTGACCAGCGGAGATGCGCCAGTGAAAGTGAAAGCCCGTCCGGCTGGGTGAGAATGAGAAAAACCGGATAGGGAATGGCGCGGTGAATCAACTTTGCAAGGCGGGCCGCCTTGGCTCCCGGACGCAGGATGAGAGAGAGCACGGCGATTTCCAGATACTCGCGCGTCTCGTCCCGATAGAGCGGCACCCCGATGGTGCCGGGCTTGAGCGCGGCGAGCCATGACAGCTCCTCGATGCCGTCCTTGATCTGCCGCTTGTCCGCAGCGGTGGGAGCGCCGTTTTCCGCCAGCAGCGTTTTCGCCACGCGCTGATCCACCCGCGCATCGGCAGGGAGTCCCAAGGCGGCGATGATGAAATCCTTGGTCATGCGTCAGCGGCGGGCTGAATCACCAAGAAGGCGACCACCTCGAAATCATTGATCCCGGCAAACTCGCCCTTCATCGCATGGGTGCCGCCGGGGGTGAACAGGCTGGCCACGGCGCGTTCCTCCTTTTTCCCAATCACCGAAGCGACGGCAGCGGAAAGGAGCTTGCGAGCTTGGGACATATCACCTCCCTGTTGGGTGGCTTTGTCGAAACGGGCGCAGGCCTCCGCATCGGGAAGATCGCGCCCGATGCAAACCCGCTTGAGGCGGTCGAGGATGGTCTTGGCCTGAGTGAACGGCAGGAGTGTGCCGCCGTCGTCGCCGACATGGACGAGATAGTGGGGGGCGAGCGGGTAGCCCGGCTCGAAGGATTTCGCGGCAGCTTCTCCCTCAGCCCGCAGACAGAAAACGATGCCGGGAGGAATGCCAACTTCCGGCGTGCTAGTGACTGCGAAGCTGCCAAGAGGCATGACCTCGAGTTTCCCCGGATGGGCCTTGTGGAATTGGCCGAGGTCGATGCGGAAATCCGTGAGGGTGAGATCCGCGATGGAAACGCCGCTGGATAGATCTTCGAGGTCGATGACGGAGTCCTGGAGCTTGAGGAGCTGGGTGCGGCGGTATTCCAGATCGTTCATCTGATTTCCCGATTGCTGCTCGATGATGTTTTCCTCCCCGGTGGCGGAAATATCGAGGAGCACCATGCGGCCGGAGACGCGCTGTTCGAGGTTGATGTATTCCTCCAGCTCGATATTCGGCCAGAAATTGACGAGCTGGATGCGGGTGTTTGGCGAGCCGATGCGGTCAATCCGCCCGAAGCGCTGGATGATGCGGACCGGATTCCAGTGGATGTCGTAGTTGACGAGGAAATCGCAGTCCTGAAGGTTCTGGCCCTCGCTGATGCAGTCGGTGGCGATGAGCAAGTCGATGTCGCCATCGGTCGCAAGGTCATCCGGGCGTTCCTTGGAGCGTGGGGAGAAGGCGGTGAGGATGCTGGCAAGGTCCTTGCGGAGATCGGGCAGGGTCGTTTGATTTCGCCCGCCACCGGTGACAAGGGCGGAGTGAAGTCCGAGCCCGGACAAGGCCCACGTTGAAAGTTCCTCGTAGAGATACTTCGCAGTATCGGCAAAGGCGGTGAAGACGATGATCTTGCGGTTGCCGGGATTGAGCGGGTTGCGGATCTTTTCCTCGATCACCTTGCGCAGGGTTTCGAGTTTGGCATCGCGGGCCGCTCCTACCTGATGCGCGGCAGAGTGGAGAGTGGCAAGGCGGTTGCGGTCTTCCGTGAGGTCCTGTTTCCAGCGGACCAGATCCACATCCTTGAGCAGCACCTTCACCTTGCGCCCGACTAACAAACTCTCGAAGGCTGGATCATCGATGTCCACGTCTTCGATATCGATCTCCTCCAGAAACTCGGCATTGGCCTCGATCTTGGCGAGAGTCTTCTCCACGTCGGCGAGCTGGCGCTTGATGGTGAGAGCGAACGAGGGCACAGCGCTTTCCATGCGCTTGAGCACGTTGACGCGGATGAGGTGGATCAGGCTTTCCTCGCGGTCCACCTGGCGGAAGAAGCTCTCTCCGCCACGAATCTGCGTGCTGTATTTCGCATCGTAGGCGGGCTGCTTGTAGGGAAGCACGTAGCGGAGTGGAGCGTATGCGGCGAGGGTGAGCTTGCGGATCTCGTTGTTAATTTCCCGGATGGATCGGAACTCGCCGGCGCGGTCCACGTCCGGCTTGTAGTTGATCGGCTTGAGCCGCTCCGGGAATTTACCGGTCTCGGCGGTGCCGTAGTATTTCTCAACGTGCTTTCGGGAACGGGCGATAGTGAGCAGGTCCAACAGTTTAAAATAATCAAAGCCGAGCATCTCAATGAGGCGCGGTGGAGTGCGTTCCGCTTCCTCGGATGCCAGCCAGCGGTTGAACTGGAGTTGGGCCTTTCTAACGGTGGACTCGATGCTGGTGATGCCGTGGGCGTCAAGGGCCGTGTCGTCGCCCTCGGTGACGAACGCGATTTGGGACGAGGACGAGGACGAGGACGCGGTCATTGCGCAGCTCGTAGTATTTGATGATGGCCAGCGCTTCGAAGGTTTTTCCAAGACCCACACTATCGGCGATGATGCACCCTCCGTGGCGCTCCAGCTTGTCGATGGCACCGATCACGCCGTCGCGCTGGAACTTGAAGAGCTTTTTCCAGACAACTGTTTCCCGGATGCCAGTCGCGGATTTGACAATCTTGTCCTCGTCGAGTTCATCGCCACGATCCTTGAAGAGCGCATGGAGCGCGAGTGCGTAAATGAGAGATGGCTCACGATTGGTGGACAACTCTTTCAGTTG
>JAYVNM010000153.1:0-11481 GCA_043758445.1 Akkermansiaceae bacterium
AGCGCTTCTGCACCATCAGCAGCTATATCTCGACGGTTCGCAAGAAAGGGCTGGATCTTATGGCCTCGATCAAAGCCGCCTTCACCGATGCCCCGCTGCAGTGCTGAATAGTTACCATTCGCGTTGATTCGCGGTTTCTAAGATGATTGTCCCGACAGATTTTTAACGCGAGTCGCGCTGGGACTATTTCCACCGAGTTGGAGGTGGAAAAAAGAGTTGGAGTTCTCCGGGAAATGCCACTTTCCTCCACCGCCGATGCCGCACATGCTCGTGCCGTGCTGCAGTGGTTTTCCAACAACGCGTTTCCGCTTTATCTCGCGCCGATGGCCGGGGTGACGGACGTGATTTTCCGCCAGCTCTGCAAGGAACTGGGAGCGGATGTGATGGTCACCGAGTTCGTCTCCGCAGAGGGGATCATGCAGGCGGACGCGCGGACGCGGAAATACACGGAGTTCTCTGAAGAACAACGGCCCGTGGGGGTGCAGCTCTTCGGCGCGGACGGCGGGCGGATGGGGGAAGCGGCGCGAAAAATCATCGATTGGAAGCAGCCGGATTTCATCGACATCAACTTCGGTTGTCCGGTGAACAAGGTGGTCGCGCGGAACGGCGGTTCGTCCCTGCTCAAGGATTGTCCGGTGCTGGCGGCAGTGGCGGCGGGAGTGGCACAGGCTGTGGGCGCGGTGGTGCCAGTGACGGCGAAAATGCGAATCGGCTGGGACGAGACGACGGTGAACGCGGTGGAGGTGGCGAAAATTCTGGAAGACTGCGGAATGCAGGCAATCGCCGTCCACGGGCGGACCCGCTCGCAGGGCTACGGCGGCGAGGCGAACTGGGCGGTGATCGACGCGGTGGCGCGGGCGGTGAAAATCCCAGTCATCGGTAACGGCGACCTCACCTGCGGCGCGGACGTTATGCGGCGGCGGGCGGAAACGGCGGTGTCCGGGGTGATGATCGGGCGCGCAGCGATGCTGCATCCGTGGGTGTTCAGGGAAGCAAAGCATTTTTTAAAGACCGGCACCTTGCTGCCGGAAGTGGGAGTCAGTGAGCGCTGGGAACTGGTGATCCGCCATGTAAAACTCGCCATCGCCAGCGGCCGCAATGGTGACGAGCGGCAAACACTAACAGCAATGCGCTCGCGCCTGCTGGCCTATTGCAAGGGCTTTGCCGGGGCGAAGGAATTGCGCGGCAGGTTGTGCCAAGTTTCCTCGTTGGCAGAGGTGGAAGATCTTGCCGAAATCTCACTGGCGAGAGCGGAGATGTTAGATATAGAGGCAAACCCAGAACGTCCATCCATCTTTCCCCGAAGCATCAATGATTGACGATTGTTGATTTCCCATTTGCGCTCGCGCCGCGTCTCCTTTTGTTATCCATTATCTCCCCGTTCCTATGCCCCACCCCTTTCACCCATTCACCCCAGAGCATTTCATCGTGCTCGGAGTCGGCACGGTGGCGGCGGTGGCTATTTTGCTAGCGGGCAAACGCGGCGGATCAAGCCACCGGCTGGCGACGGCTGTGCTGGCCTCCCTCTGCCTCAGCACCTATCCCTTGAGCGAGGCGGCTTGGATGACGGTGGATATGCCCAAAACTTGGGACAACATCCTGCCGATCCACATGTGCGATATCGCGGCGATGACGGCGGGCTTCGCCTTGCTCACCCGCAGACCCATGCTGTGCGCTATCACCTATTTCTGGGGCCTCGCCGCCACCGCACAGGCTCTTCTAACACCCGCCATCACCATCGGCTTTCCCGCCCTGCCGTTCATCATGTTTTTCATCCAACACTTCGCGGTGGTGATCGCAGCGCTTTACCTACCAATCGTCCTTGGTTGGCGACCCAAGCAGCCGTGGTGGCGGAGCCCCTTGGAGATTTTTGGCATCTCGGTGATTTATCTGTTTTTCGTCCTCGCGGTAAATCACTGGCTGGGCAGCAACTTCGCCTTCGTCTCCCACCCGCCCGCCAACCCGAGCCTCATCGACTACCTCGGGCCATGGCCATGGTATATCTTCTCGCTGTTAGGCATTGCCCTAGTGCTTTACTTCCTCCTGGCATTGCCGTTCAGACGCAGGATGCGGGAATGAGTGGCGTAGGAATGCAACGGCCAGAGCCATGCGAATAACGCGTGAGAGGGGTTCTATGGCGATCACATCCATCCGGTTGTCCGCGGCGGGCGAACGGAACTTCCCAATCTGGCGCTGGCCTTTTCACGGTTTGCGATGGAATAAGGGTTCATTCTTCTTGACTCGATTTGAGGTGGGGCCTAAATCGCCGCCCCCAAACGAACTTTTACCACCGATTCCCATGGCCAACGCACAAGTTATTCTCAAAGAAAAAATCGAAGGCCTAGGTGCCGAAGCCGATGTCGTCAAAGTCCGCGCCGGATACGCGCGGAACTTTTTGATCCCCCAAGGCAAGGCATTTGAAGCTAGCCGGGCGAACCTCCGCCACGTCGAGGCACTCAAGACCAACCGTGCCGCACGCGAGGCGGCGGAGCTGGTCGGCCTGCAGGAAATCGCGGCGAAAATTGCCAAGCTCAAGCCGAAGTTCACGCTATCCACTGGCCAAGGCGGCAAGGCTTTCGGTTCCGTCACCAGTATCGACATTCACAAAGAGCTCGAAGCGGCTGGTATCGTGATCGACCGTCACACGATCGAACTCGAAAAGCCGATCAAGAAGTCCGGCAAGACCGAAGTCCAGATCCGCCTGCATCCCGAGGTGGTCGCCACGCTCATCATCTCGGTGGACGCTGGCGAAAAAGAGTAAGAAGGCTGATTTTACCGAGAGGATTTATCTCACAGAAAACCCCGGTTCGTCAGACGAGCCGGGGTTTTTGTTGTTGGGATGCGAACTCCAAAGCGAGAAAGTTAGACAAGGCCCTGGCGGAGAGCCTTCGAGACGGCTTCGGTCTGTGAGCGGACCTGTAATTTCCGATAGACCGAGCGCAGGTGCATGTCCACGGTGTGCTGGGAAATCGAGAGTTCGTCGGCGATTTCTTTTTTGATCAGCCCACGGACGAGAAGGCGTAGCACGTCCTCCTCGCGGTGGGTCAGAGGCTCGATGTGGGCGACTGGACCGTAGCGGGCGAAGCCTTGCAGGATCATACTGGCGATCGAGCTGCTGAGCGCGGATGTGCCTTGAATCACATCGCGAATGCCGTTGATGATCTCGTCTGGATCAGCGGATTTGAGCAGATAGCCGGATGCGCCGTTGCAGATGGCACGATAGACTTTTTCCCGGTCATCCGAAGAAGATAGAATGAGTACTTTGACGTCTGGCAGGAGGATGCGGATGTCGGCAAGAACCTCTAGCCCGCTGCGGCGGGGGAGTCCGAGATCGAGCAAGAGCAGGTCCGGGCGCTCGCTGGTGAATTTCAATTTATCGAACAAATCCGCCGCAGTGGGGAAATGGTGCGGGCAGACGAAATCGGATTCATTGGCGAGGAGGCGGCGGATCTGTTTCGCGAAAACTTCGTGGTCTTCGAGAATCCAAATACAGGTGGTTTTGGTGGCTTCAGCGATCATGCGAGGGTGGGGTGAGCGACGAGGTGGGAGCGTTTGACGAGGAGCCGGATGAGGGTGCCGGTTTCCTTGGAGGAGGAGATTTTCAACGAGCCGTCAAGGACTCGAGCGCGGTCTTGGAGCTTATACACGGTGGCGGGGTTGAGGTCTTCGCTGGTGGGCAGACCGATGCCGTTGTCGAGGATTTCTAGGGCCAGCTTGTCGTCCTCATCCCACAGGCGGATCGAGACGTGGTTCGCTTGCGAGTGCTTGAGGACGTTATGGATAGCCTCCTTGTAGAAGAGGAATAAATGGCGTTTGGCATCGAGCGAAAGGCGGGCGGTGGTCTTGCTAGATTCGCATTCGAGAGTGAAGTTGATTTCCCTCAGCAAGCGGCTGGTGGTATCGCGCATCCGTTGGACGAGGTCGCCGATGGAATCCTGCCGCCGCTCTAACAGCCAGACGATATCGCGCATGGCTAGGGAGCTTTCGCGGGCGATCGACTCGACCTCGCCGAGGTCATCCGCGACTTCCTCGGGACCATGGAGGCGGACTAGATCCTTGCGGGCGGTGCGGGCGATAAGCGAAATGCTGCCGAGATTGCTGCCAATGTCGTCGTGCAGGTCGGAGGCGATGCGTTTGCGGAGATTGTCGAGTTGATCGCGCGACATCAGGCGACGGCGCTCGACGATGAAGACCGGAATCAGGAAGGTCAGGCCGAGAATCACTGCGGAACCCCAGGTCGCGTTCAATTCGCCCTCGGAGGCGAGTTGGTGATGGACCGGGCGCAGCATGGTGAGTTCCCGCTCGATTCTACCGCGTTCGTGGAGTTGGTCGAGCCAAGTGCTGAAGGGGATGATTTGTTTTTCAGAAGTGCAGCCGTCCGTGAGGGTCGCGATGGTGCTGGATTGGTCGCCCTGCCTGCGGGTTACGGCGAGTCCTCTGGCGAGATTCGAGCCGTGTGACCAGACTTCGAATTCCGAGAGCGCATGAATTTTCAGTTCTCCCAGTATGTAGGGGCGGGTGCTGGTGAGGCGGATGCTTTTCGCGGATTTTCCGCTCAGAGGAATGACCAGCGGGGTCATGCTGCTGGTTCCGGGAAGAGGATTAGCCCATTGGCCAGCAGGTTGTTCCTTGCCGTCCTCGTCCACGAGATGGATCGTCAATGCTCCGGGTAACACCGAAGATTCGATTGAGCGATCAAGTTGGTAAGGGAAGATTACGACCCGGTCGAGGGGGGCCGCGTGGTTCAGATCGATGGTCCAGGAAACGGTCTCGTCGGCGTTGGTGACCGCCACGGAATCGCCGAGTCCGACGGTGGGTTTGGCGGTATTTTGCCAGATGCCGAGCGGCGTGCGGCCATCGATCAGGGCCTCGGGATACCAAATGCCAGGAGCGTTCAGATCACCGACGCTGGTGACGGTCGCGCCGAACGAGACCGGGTCATGGTTGGAAATGACCGCGATTTCCGACAAGCCGAAGAGATCAAGCATGCCCTTGTTGTGGCCTTCATGCACCGTGAGGCGGACGTAGCGGGCCGTGTCGTGCGCAAGGAATGGCAACGGATTTCCATCGGTGGCCAGGAGCGGGGTAGTGCCGGATGAAGAGGTAAAAATCACCGTTCGTTGGGCGAAATCAGCTTGTTTCGAGAGTTCAAGGGTGAACCGTTTCGGGAAAATCCCTGTATCTTCTAAAAATTCGCGTTGCAAGGGCACGAGGAAGATCGACTCGATGGGGAACTCACCACCGAGATCCAGCGTGACGGATGGGTCCGGCGCGGTGGCATTTGCACGATAACCCCGGTATCCCAGACCGGTTTTCATCGCGTGTTCGCGATGTTGTGCGAAACTTGAAAGCCGGGCCTCAAGCCACGACACTTTATCTTCGGTCTTAACGAGTTGTGAGTCGAAAACCCGGGCGATTCTGCCGATCGGGTTGGTGATTTGCGCCGGTTCCATGGCGTGTGCCGGAGCTGACCAAACACATGCCAATGCAGACAGGACTGCAATGCAGAGGTGACGGGCATAACGGCTGTTTGGCATGGTCTTATGAATCAATACGGACGCATCCTGATAGTTTTTTAAAAATAATCAATCTTTTTTAATAAAAAACTTCGCGAGACTATTTAGCAGTCGAATGCGCCTGATATTCAGGCATTTGACAGTCCAATTTTCCGCCGACCCAATTTGACGCAATGCCGACGCACCCGTTTACCGGGGTGACAGGAAGTGTTTTACGGCCTCTCGCTTGAGCCGGAGTTCTCGCCATTCATTGACGAGACGACTGGCCTCGATGATGCCGCAGCCTGCCGGTAATTTCAAATTTCCACCATCCCACCAGATGCCGCGGATGGCGACGACGGCATCGAATTGCCCGCAGTCCCAGAGGCCAAAGGGAGCGCCAAATTCTGGAGGACAGCCGAGTCGTCCGCGCCAATCCAGCAGCAGCGAGAGGGTTTCCGCTGTGCGCGGCAAGGGACCGAGTGCCGGGGTTGGATGCAGTCGCCGGAGCAAGGTTTCCGGCGTTTGTGGCGAATCGAGAGCCAAGCGGATGTGCGTTAGAAAATGCACGATGGACCCGAGATCGAGGATTTCACGGGGGCGGCGTTCGACGCGGCCAAGGTCCAGCAATTTGGAGCTGAGGGTTTGGGCGACGTATTCGTGCTCGCGGATTTCCTTCTCATCGACCGCGAAAACCTCGCGATCCTCGCTCCGGGCGGTCCCGGCCAGCGCCATGGTGTCGAGCTGATCGCCGTGCAGGGAAAACAGCAGTTCGGGGGTGGCCCCGGCAAATCCCGAGACGCCGTGGACCCAGCCGTAAGTGTGGAGTGGTGCGGCTTGGCGGCTCATGGCGGCGATGATCGCGAGCGCTGGTGCATGGTGCGCGCGGCCGGTTTCTGTGACCACGGGCACGGATTTTTCAAAAACACCGCCTTGGATCGCAGCCATCACCTCTTGGAAAACCAAGGCAAAAGGCACGGCGTCCAACGCGGCCCACTCACCCGCTAGCGGCGGCACGTCTTGGAAGTGCGTGGCCAATTCCGTGACATTGGTCCGCTCGATGCGCTCCGGGGTTTTCCACGGTTGAGCGTCCAGTAAGGCGAAATTTTGCACATAAAATGAGACTCCGTCGGCAGGAGGCGTAGAGGATTCCGCGAAGGGGCCATGACCGATCACCACGCTGCCGTCGCGTTTGGCCAACCAGGCCTTTGAATCCGTATAATGTGCCATAAAATATGCGCTAAGGATAGGTGAGGTGAGGGGAGTCCGCAAGCCGGATCCATCCGCTAGAACGCATCCCGGACTTGGTTGACTTGCGGCTTTTTCCCATCCTCGACATAGACTTCGATCACGTCAAAGCGCCAGGGTAAATCGCGGGTGCCCAGACGTTTCAGCCAGGAATTCGCCCCTCGTTCGATCAAGCCCTGTTTGTCCTTCCCGACCGCATCCAAGCCCCGGATCTTGCTGCCCTCACGGCGGGTTTTCACCTCGACGAATAGCAGCAGCTTGCCGTCACGCGCCACAATGTCCACCTCGCCCCGGCGCGGGCCGCGATAATTTCTGGCCAGAATCCTGCACCCATGGGAACGGAGCCAAGCGGCGGCCACCCGCTCGCCGTAATTTCCCAACCAAATCCGGTCGCGGGCCTGACCGTCAGCCGTCGTCAAGCGGCAGGGCGAGTTGAGCGACCGGCTGAAACGAGCGACGATGGTGGCAACAAGGGCCGTGTATCCGAAGCGCTTCAAGATGCGCCTTCGTGCCATATCCCTGATGTTTCGCAAAGCCGAATTGGGGAAACTCGCGGTCCAGCCCGGTCATGATCCGGTCGCGGGTGACTTTGGCGATAATGCTCGCGGCGGCGATGGACAGGGAAAGTCCGTCGCCCTTGATGATCCCATCGTGGGGTAGGGGGAAATTTTTCACGCGCAAGCCGTCGATCAGGCAATGATCCGGCGCGGGATCGAGAGCTTCCACGGCGCGACGCATCGCCAGATGGGTGGCGTTCAGAATATTGAGTCGGTCGATTTCCTCGCGCCCGGCGGTGGCGACCGCCCAGTGGATTGCCGGATCGGCCGTGAGCATAGCATATAGTAGGTCGCGATTGCGGGGGCTGATTTTTTTAGAATCATCCAGACCGGGACAGACGAAACCCGGCGGTAAAATCACCGCCGCAGCCGCAACGGGCCCCGCCAGCGGCCCCCGGCCCGCCTCATCAATTCCGGCGATCCGGCAAAGACCACGGACTTGAAGGGCGATTTCGAGGGCTAAATCCGGCATCTTGCTGTCTCAGAAGGCTCCGAATTTCTGGCGATTGGTCAATTGCGAATTCGTAACCGTAGCGAAGATTTGGGTGGAAAATACCATGCCGTCGCTGTCCACCACCACGCCGATGCCGGTGTGAGTCCAAGCACTGCGCATGTTGAATTCGTGGCCCTTGGAGGCGGCCCACAGACTCACTAGGAGCGGGCCGGGGTTCTTGCCATGATATTCCGCAGCAGCCACATTCTCGCTGCAACTAAGCATACTGTAGCGTTCACGGGCCATGTCGGCCCGCCCTTCAAAACCAAAATGGCTGACATTTCCGCCATAAATCCCGAAGGAACCCCGGTGTTGACGGAGATATTCACAATGCTCCTGAGCCAGTCGATCCAGCCCAGAGTGGCGCTGGAGGTCAGATGCGCCGTGGTTTCGGCGGTAAATATTGACTTCCTGCAACACCCGCCCAGAGAGCGATGAATCAGGATGAGGATGCAGGGTCGCCGACATCGGCATCCGGGTGATTTGGGGAACGGTCGCACACGATGCCAAGGCACCGACGCAAGCGGCCACGATTACTTTCATGTAGGGATATGTTTTCATGCGGGGACAGCACTATCCGCAACATGATCTAATCCTCCCTTGAATGTAAAGATACTTTGATCGTTCTACGCGATCGCGTAAATTCATGGTTTCATTTTCTTTTCTTGGATCATCGACGAGTTCGCCTTCTTTCCGTACGCATGGACCGATGCTGCCGCCGGGTATGAATTGCGCTGGGGTCAGTGTTTGCCGGAAATCCTCTTTGCCACGGCAGCATGGGCGCGCTCGGCGATGTGGGCGTCCACATCATCGACTACGCCACCTTTCCCGCCGGGCCGATCCGCGAAGTCTATTGCCGATTGCAAACTTTCCCGAAAGCGCCCGGCGACCGCATCGGCGACTATCATTTCGATGCGAACGACTCGGCCACCCTCAACGTGGAGTTTGCTAACGGCGCGCTCGGCGTGATCCACACCACCCGCTGGGCACCGGGCCACGCCAACCGGCTGGCCCTGAAAATTTGCGGCTCGCTCGGCACCCTTGATCTGGACTCCGAACGCGCTACCGACAGCTACCGGATCTGCTGCGGGCGCGACGGAGAACCCGATTTTGCCCGCGGTGCCGAAATTCAACGCGTGCTCGCCGCCGCCTTCGCTTCCGCTGCCAAGCACGCCCCTGTCCGGCTGAAGATTTAGCACTGCGGGGACATGTCGGAGCAGTCCAAGGACAGTATTTGAAATTTCACGCTTTCTTCATTGGCATTTCACGCGGAGTGGTTGAAATCCCGCAATGCCCCGCGTCCTACTGGTGGAAGATGAACCGGCGATCGCCGATACCCTCGTTTATGCGCTTGAAACAGAGTGTTTCGAGGTCCGTCACGCCCTGACCGGTGCGGAGGCCTTGGCGGCGGCGGCGCGGGAGACGTTCGACTTCGCGATCCTCGACATTGGGTTGCCGGACATGACCGGGCTCGATGTTTGTCGCCGCTTGCGCGAAAACTCGGCGATTCCTGTGCTGTTCCTGACCGCCCGCGCGGGCGAGGTGGACCGGATTCTGGGCCTGGAATTGGGCGGCGACGACTATGTGACCAAGCCATTTTCGCCGCGTGAAATCGTCGCTCGGGTGCGGGCGATCCTGCGTCGTGCGCAGCCGTCGCCACCCATGCCGCAAGTGGAACCGGTTCTCGGCGAGGGGAAAATCCTGCATCACGACAGCGCCGCCATGCGCGTCCACTGCCACGGCGAGCCGCTCGATCTAACGGCCCACGAATACAAGCTGCTACTAGTCCTGTTAGGCCGACCGGGCCGCGTTTTCACCCGCGACCAATTGCTCGAATACGCGTGGCAGGATCCCGGTGCCGTCACCGACCGCACCATCGACGCGCATGTGAAATCCATCCGCGCCAAGCTGCGGGCCGTCCGCGTGGGGGCGGAGGATCTCATCCAGACCCGCCGTGGCTTGGGCTATCTGCTGGCCAGCGAAATTTAACGGCTATGCGTCTCACCCGTGTCACCCTATTTTTCATCGCCTTCATCATCACGCTCGGGTTCTATCAACTGGAGCAGAGTTTTCTAGCAGAGGTCGAGCCGCAGACCTATCAGGCCACCGAGGAGGTGATGGTGGACACGGCGAACCTGCTGGCGGAAATCGTCACGAAGGATGTGCGCGGGCATGATTTCCAGTCGGAAGAACTCCGCAATGCCTTCGCCGGAGCCCACGGGCGGGTGCTGGAAGCGTTGATTTTCAAACACCTGAAGCGCAAGGTCGGCATCCATGCTTATCTAACGGATGAAAAAGGTGTGGTCATCTTCGACTCGGATGGTGGCCGCCGCGAGGGCCAGGATCTCTCGCAGAGACTGGACGTGGCGCGGACGCTGGCCGGGAATTACGGCGCGCGTAGTAGTAAGGAAAATGTGGACGATCCCACCAGTTCGGTGCTCTTCGTCGCCGCGCCGGTTGGAAATCCCGCCAAACCCGAGGGGGTGCTAACGGTTTACAAGCCGCAAGCGGACGTGCTGCCGCTGGTCCGCGAGCGGCGGCGGATCATCTACACCGCCTGCGGGCTGATCGGTGGCGGCATCCTGATTCTCATCATCGCGGTGTTTCTGTGGGTATTCCATCCGCTCGGAAAAATCACGGGATATGCCAGAGCCATCGAACGCGGCGAGCGACCACCCAGGCCCCAGCTCGGCATCGGTCGCGAGGTCAACACGCTGGCCAACGCGCTCGACTCGATGCGTGCCACCCTTGAAGGCCGCCAATATGCGGAGCGCTACATCCAGACGCTCACCCACGAGATGAAAAGCCCGCTCGCCGCGATTCGGGGCGCGGCGGAACTTCTGGAGGAGGAAATGCCGATGGCGGCCCGCAAGCGATTCATGGAAAACATCCGCGCGGAAACCGCCCGCAGCGAGCGGCTGATCAACCGGTTGCTGGAACTCTCCGCCATCGAGGGCCGGGCCAGTCTTGAGGGCAGCGATGAACTCGATTTCCAAGCCATCGTCGCCGGGGCCATCGACCAAACCCGCCCCATGGCGGAACTCGCCGGGGTCACGCTGGAACTTCGATTGGGCGCAACTCCCGCACGTTTGCGGGGCGACACCTACATCCTGCGGGCGGCGGTGACGAATCTGTTGGAAAACGCCATCGACTTCTCCCCGCGTGACGGCGTGGTCAGCATTGCGGTGGATATTTCTGATAAAAACGTCGTTCTCGCCATCCGCGACCATGGCCCTGGCATCCCCGAATACGCACGGGAAAAAATCTTCGAGCGCTTCTACTCGCTGCGCCATCACACATCGAAGCGCAAGGGGACCGGCCTCGGCCTGACGCTCGTCCGCGAAACCGCAGAGCTCCACGGCGGCACGATCACGCTTGAGCCTGCGGAGGGCGGGGGAACGCTGGCAAAGCTGAGCTTGCCGCTCGCCTGAGGAGTGCGGTTTTTGGGTCAGGCCCGCTTTATTACCGGGGTAGTGGGTTTCGGTGGCGTTGAGTTGGCTGGTAAAAAACCGGAACGAGGCGATGTCTTCGACCGGATGGGTGAAGACGGGAAAGTGTCCGTTGAAGTAATAGACTTGGCCGTCACGCTGCTCGAAAGCGAGTTCTGAGGTGATGGCGGTGCTGCTGGCCGGGAATATGGGAAGCTGAATCTGCGGCATGGCGTTAGCCTGCACCTCGCCCGCAAAAA
>JAYVNM010000154.1:0-11423 GCA_043758445.1 Akkermansiaceae bacterium
AGTGCGAGAGCGAAAATCGAAGCTGATGAGGATTCAACTTGAGGGTAAATCAAACCGGATTGATGGCTAGAGAAATATTTGTTAGGCGACAGGGTTCCGAAAAGGGTATAGCCACCCTGCGGCTCGCTCTGCAACGCGACCCCACCGACGCGGGTGCGCTCTTCAATCTTGGCATGGCCCTCGGTAACACTGATCACGCCGGCGAGGCGCTGGAGTTGCTTCAGCGGCTCGTCGCCATCGAACCCGACTATCCCGGCGCATGGGTGGCACTGGGCGTGGCGCAAGGGCGCGGCCAACAGTGGGGCGCGGCGATCCAATTATTCCGCGAAGCCGTGACCCGCCATCCGCAGGACGCGTTCGCTCGCAAGAACCTCGGTGCAGCCCTTTCGCAAACTGGCCAACTCGACGAAGCCCGCGACCATCTCAAGGCCTCCGTCGTACTGCTACCCTCTGACGCGCAGGCTTGGCTCAACCTCGCGATGAACCTGGAGCAGTCCGGGGTGACGGCAGAGGCGGAAACCGCTTACCAACGCGTCGTCACCCTCGACCCCGGCGGGCACCTCGCCGAAAAGGCCGAAGCTGGACGCAACAGGATCACGCTGGCGAAGTTCCGCAAAGCCGGCGGCGAACTCAGACCGGATGTGCTGGCCTACTGCGGCGAGGCCCTCCACATGTTCGAGTCGATGCCAAAGGACGAGGTTCAGAGGATCACGCTGGAAATCGCGATGCTGGGTGCAAAGGGATTCTCGGTAAACGACCCAACCAAAACGTATCAGCTACGGTCACTGTCCGGGGACTTCTCCGGCCTGCACCTGTTGTGCCTCGAATACATCGGATTCAAGATCTTCGACCCCACCGTGGACATCGGCTTCGACATCTCCGCCGAGTATGCGGAGGCGCTGCGCTTGCATGGTGAACCGTGATAAACCTAATAGAATCTATGAGCTGGATCATGGTTGATATAGAAGCCGACGGACCGATCCCCGGCGATTACTCGATGGTTTCCTTCGGGGCCGTGGTGGCCGAGCCAGGGCTGGAGCGGACGTTCTACGGCGAGCTGCGGCCGATCTCGGAGAAGTTCGTGCCCGAGGCGCTGGCGGTGAGTGGCTTTACTCGCGAGCAGACGCTGGCGTTTCCAGAACCGGAAGAAGTGATGCGCCAGTTTGCGGCTTGGATTGCGGAAGTAGATGCCGGGCGGCCGATGTTCATCTCGGACAACAACGGATTCGACTGGCAGTTCATCAACTGGTATTTCCACCACTTCACCGGATCCAATCCCTTCGGCTTCTCGTCCACAAATCTCGGCAGCCTTTACAAGGGCCTGGTGGGCGACATGACGAAAAACTTCAAGCACCTGCGGAAAACCCGCCACACGCACCACCCGGTCGATGACGCCAAGGGCAATGCCGAGGCGCTGCTGGCAATGCGGAATGAAATGGCACTCCGCATTGGCCTGTAAAATGTGGAAGCTGTCTGCAGCCGAGCATGGCCGTAACTGATGACGGAATCAATACTTCCAAGGGACAAAAGGGACAAAAGGGACGCGACCAAAATCTATTCAAACAACAGGAAGGCAGAAAAGCAGGCGATCAAGTTTCCTGATTGCCATCACCCCGGACTCTTCACAAGGAGCACTCCTGACAGCGATTCTCGATGGGATGCTGTCGAAAATTGACAGCGAGCTGACAGCAAGGCTTCTTTCTGGACCACAAAAAAGGGAGCCTTTCGGCTCCCTAAGTTGTTTATTCTAAGAGTGGTACCCCGGCATGGATTCGAACCATGGACCAATTGATTAAGAGTCAACTGCTCTACCAACTGAGCTACCGAGGCTTTATTTATTTCGTCTGCTTACAAATTACCCGGAGGCGTTGCGTGCTGACGTGGCCGGAGGTGTAGCAAGTCTAGCTGGGAGGGCAACTGAAAAATGGCCCGCGCCTGTGGATTGTTTTTACCCAGAGAAATGTCGTGGACAAATTGGCCGGGCACGACCACGGAAAGCCGCACATGAACCTTCTCCACGAATCCCGGCTGACGCTGCGACTGGCGCTGCCGTTGATGATCGGGCAGCTCAGCCAGATGCTGATGGGCGTTGTGGATACGGTGATGATCGGCCATCTGGGCGTGCGCGATCTGGCGGCGTTGACCTTTGCGAACTCGTTGTTTCATGTGCCCTTCGTCTTCGGCATCGGCCTCTTGAGCGGGGTCTCGGTGTTCACCTCGAACTCACGCGGGGCCAACGATGCAGCGGGTGCGCGTGGCAGTTGTCGCCACGGACTCTACCTAGCGGTGGCGCTGGGATTGGCGCTGTTTGGGATTTCTTGGATCGTCTCGATGAATCTCGGAATGTTCGGCCAACCGGATACGGTGGCGGAGAAAACGACGGGATTTTTCCGCATTCTGATGGCCTCGGTGATTCCGGCATTGGCCTCGATCGCCTTAAAAAACCATGCCGACGCGCTGAACCGACCGTGGCCGCCGTTCTGGATTTTCCTCGGCGGCGTGGGGCTGAATGTGGCGCTGAATTGGCTGATGATTTATGGCAATTTCGGGTTTCCGGCGCTTGGCATCCAAGGCGCGGCGTGGGCCACCTTGATTTCCCGCTGTGCTATTCTGATAACTTTGTTGGGCTGGCTGATGCGGGCCAAGGACTTGCGCGAGTGGGTGCCTTACCGCTGGTTCCGGCAGCCGGATTTCACGCATCTACGACGGTTGCTATCGGTCGGATTGCCGGCGAGTTTCCAGATGGCGTGCGAGGTGTCCGCGTTCTCTCTGGCGGGGCTGATCATGGGGCGCTTCGGGCCGGACGCGATGGCGGCCCATCAGATCGCGATCACGCTGGCGGCGACGGCGTTCATGATTCCGTTAGGCCTGTCGATGGCGCTTACGGTGCGGATCGGCGAGGCCGATGGCGCGGGCGAAGGGGGGCGACTGCGGGCGATCATGCTTTCGGGCTGGTTGCTGGCTGGGGGATATTCAGTGGTTGCGGTGGTAGCGTTTTTGGTTTTTGGAAAATCCATCGCCGCGCTTTTCATCGACGCTCCCGAGGTGATCGCGCTGGCTGGCTCGCTGCTGACCATTGTCGGCGTGTTTCAATTGTTTGACAGCCTGCAAGTCGCGTCGTCGGCTATGTTGCGCGGCTTGCAGGATGCGCGTGTGCCAGCGGTGATGGGCTTCGCGGCGTATTGGTTGGTCGGGCTGCCGGTGGGGGCGGGGCTGGCATTCGGTTTCCAGCTCGGGGCTACTGGTGTCTGGTGGGGGCTGGCGGCGGGTTTGGGTTTTGCGGCGATCACGCTGGGTCCGCGTTTGTGGAAATGCACGGCGGTGCGGATGGTGGCGGGACGGTATAAGATGTGACTGAAAGCCGTTGGCATTCAAGGAATGCGTGGGCGAGACATCCAATGCTGTCAGTTTAAACCTGAATACCTAAGAATCGAACCACAGATGAACAGGATTCACGCAGATGAAGAGGGATATTCCTGGATTTCCATCGGTGTCCATCCTGTTCATTTGACAAAGTATTTTAATCAGTCAGTTCGTCCATGTCCGCTACGCTCCCATTGTGGTTGAAATTTCTTAATCTGACAGCATTGGGCGAGACGTCCACGCCCCTTGATCGCGTCAGAGTGTGACGGCCCCACCCCGTTCCGAGACACCCGACGGCATTCGTTCCCTTGCGGTGAGCCGTCTGCGGGATTATGACTGGCCGCACATGCCATTCCGACTTGTGAGCGACTACCAACCTGAGGGCGATCAGGGCCAGGCGATTGCCAAGCTGACGAAATCGCTGGCGGCTGGAAATCATCATCAGACTCTGCTGGGGGTGACCGGCTCGGGGAAGACTTTTACGATGGCAAATCTGATCAAGGCGCACGGCAAGCCGACGCTGATCATGAGCCATAATAAAACTCTAGCAGCCCAGCTTTACTCGGAATTCAAAAATTTTTTCCCCCACAACGCGGTCGAGTATTTCGTGTCGTATTTCGATTACTACCAGCCGGAAGCCTATATCCCGCGTAGTGATACCTACATCGAAAAAGATTCCTCCATCAATGATGAGATCGAGCGGCTGCGCTTGAGCACAATGGGCTCGTTGCTAACAAGACAGGACACCATTGTGGTGGCGTCCGTTTCTTGCATCTATGGTTTGGGTTCGCCTGAGGATTATGCAAACATGATGGTGCCGGTATGGGTCGGCCAAAAACTGACGCGCGAGGAGTTTCTAAACTCGCTGGTAGGGATGATGTTTGAGCGCAATGACATCGCCTTCGGGCGGGGCAAGTTCCGGGTGCGCGGGGATGTGGTGGAAGTGCATCCGGCGTATCTCGACGAGACTGCGATCCGGGTGGAGTTTTTCGACGACGAGGTGGAGCGGGTCAGCAGCATCCATACGCTAACGGGTCATTTGATCGATCGGTTGGAGAACCATACGTTTTTCCCGGCGAAGCAGTTCGTGACACCCGGCGACAAGATGAAACGGGCGACACTTGCGATCCGTGAGGAGGCGAATCAGCAGGTGGCGGCGTTTGAGAAAGCGGGGAAACTGATAGAAGCTCAGCGCCTGCGGATGCGGACGGACTATGATTTGGAAATGATGGCTGAGATGGGCTTCTGCCAGGGAATTGAGAATTACTCACGCCATATCACCGGGCGCGAACCGGGGGCACGACCGTACACTTTATTGGATTTCTTTCCTCGGGATTTCCTGCTGTTAGTTGATGAAAGCCACGCGACGATTCCGCAAGTCGGCGGTATGTATGAAGGCGATAAGAGCCGCAAGACCGTGTTAGTCGAGCATGGTTTCCGGCTGCCGAGCGCGCTGGACAATCGGCCCCTGCGCTTCGAAGAATTCATGCAAATGACCGGCCAGCGCGTCTATGTTTCGGCAACGCCGGGACCGTTTGAAATCGTTAACTCCCGCCCGGAGAACAAGTCGTACATTCCGGTAAAAGAAAAAACGGCGGTGGGTAACATGCCTTTGTTCGATTTTAAAAAACTCCGCGTGAAGCCGAGTGGCAATGACGAGTCGGTGGAAAATTTCGACCCAACCCGGCGCGGGACCCCGCTGGTGGTCGAGCAGATCATCCGACCCACCGGCCTGCTAGATCCGGTGCTCATCCTGCGCCCGTTGAAGGGGCAGATCGACGAGACCATCGAGCTTTGCCGCCAGCGCGTCGAGCGGCATGAACGGGTGCTGATCACCACTCTAACCAAGAAGACCGCCGAGGATCTTAGCGGGTATTTGCAAAGCACGGGACTCAAGGTCCGTTACCTCCATTCCGACATCGACGCGGTCGAGCGGGTGGAAATTTTGCGCCAACTTCGGGCGGCGACCTTTGACATTCTGATCGGTATCAACCTGCTGCGGGAAGGGCTGGATCTACCGGAAGTCTCGCTGGTTTGTATCCTCGATGCGGACAAGGAGGGCTTCCTGCGGAACGAAACTTCCATGATCCAAACGGCGGGCCGGGCCGCGCGCCACATCGGCGGCGAGTGCGTGTTGTTTTGCGATAAAGTCACCGATTCGATCCAAGCGCTCATCGACATTACATCTTACCGCCGGGCCCGCCAGCAGGCGCACAACGAGGCGCACGGCATCACGCCCCAGAGTGTGAAACGGGCGCTGCAACACAGCCTGCACACCCACGAAAATGCCAAGGAGCACGCAGACAAGCTCAACAGTTCGCTCGTCGCCGATGACCTCGGAACCTATGATAAATTGCGGGTCATCGCCGAGTTGGAGGAGGAAATGCGCGAGGCCTCGTCGCGGTTGGAATTCGAACGCGCGGCGCATCTCCGGGATCAACTCGCCGCGTTGAAAAACACCACCTCCGCCGCGCCGCAGCAGCCAGTTAGTTATCCGGCGAAGAAAAGAGGCAGCTCGCGCAAATATGGGACTTCTTGACTTCGCTGCCTGTCTGATGTTCTGCTATTCGCGTGCTCAGTCCGAAATACGATCGTCCCTATTTCGATGCCTGGCTACGCCGGACCGGTCGCCAACTCGCAGCCAGCGGACGGCTCACGCAAACGGCCACCGCGCTGGCGGCGAGCAATGGCGGCACGGTGGACGAATGGTGCTCCCGCTTGCGGGAATTACTGGATGGCGGGGAACTGCCCTCGCTCGACCTACTCACGCGGATCGACACCCTGCTGGCAGGTTCGCGCAAGGCCTCACCGAAGGATCATAACCAAGGTTTATTGTTCTAACGGAAATTCTGGTGCGCGTGCCGCGCCATCCTGTTCCAACAACTCTGCCATGGATCGCCAAAGTCATTGCCAAGTCCGAGCCAAACCACTAACCTCCCGACATGAATGCAGGGCGAAAGGAACGGTCCTTGAATAGTCAGAAAATGTGGTTCCTGCTTTCAATATTTTCAACTCGTCAACCCCTCACATCAGCCCCGCTCGAACTTCTAGATTGACAGCCCGATTTCAAACTGTTCGTATGAACTCATGATCAGCCTCGAAACCACTCTCACCCCGCCTCGCGAGGCTGGTGTCGTTTACACCAAGCCTTGGTTGGTGGAGCTGGTGCTGGATCTGGCCGGGTATCTTCCGGAGCGGCGGCTGGCGGAGTTGGTGGCCTTGGAACCTTCTGCGGGTGACGGGGCGTTTTTGAGCGCGATGGTCCGGCGTTTGGTGGAATCCTGCCGCCGCCACGAGATACCGCTCGCCGATGCGACGGACGCGATCCAAGCATTTGAGATTGATCCGGTGGCCGCCGAGCAGGCGGTGGAAGTGGTCCGTTCCACGCTCGTTTCCCTCAGTGTTCCATCTGCAACCGCCGCCAAGCTGGCCCTAGCGTGGATCAAGACCGGCGATTTCCTCGAAGCCTCGCTGTGTTTCCCGATCGCAGACTTCGTGATTGGCAATCCGCCTTACATCCGCCTCGAAGAAATCCCCGCGAGCAAGGCCGCGTTCTACCGCAGCGGTTTCAGCGCGATGCGTGGCCGGGCGGACATCTACGTCGCATTCTACCAAGCCGCGCTCTACCAACTCCGCCCCGGCGGCGTCTGCGCCTACATCTGCGCCGACCGCTGGATGCTCAACGACTACGGTAACGCCCTGCGCGAGTTCATCACCACGGAAGGCTATAATGTCCGCCACATCATCGAGGCCCACGACGTGCAGGCCTTTGAAATCGAGGTTTCCGCCTATCCCGCCGTGACCATCATCGCCCGCGAGAAACAAGGCCCGGTGATCGTTTCCAAAGCTTTGCCGGGAATCGAAACCGAGGTCCGCGCTCAGTTGGTCAAATCGCTCACCTCACAAGGTTCCAGCCCTAGCATAAAATCCGCCCGCTTCGACGATTGGTTCCACGGCAACGAACCCTGGCCCTGCTCTTCACCCGAGGCACTGAAACTTCTCAAACACCTCGAAGCCACCTGCTTCCCGCTCGAATGTCCCCACACCGGCACCAAGATCGGCATCGGCGTCGCCACCGGAGCGGACCGGGTTTTCATTTCTTCCGGCAAACCCGACATCGAGCCCGAACGCCTTCTCCCGCTTGCCCTCGCCTCCGATCTCAAGGACGGCAAAGTGAAATGGTCCGGTCACTATTTGGCGAATCCATGGAATGAAAAAGGCCTAGTCGATCTGGATAAGAACCCACGATTTGAATCCCACTTGCGTCCCCACCACGAACTCCTCAGCAGCCGCCACACCGCGAAGAAGGATCGCGCCGAGAACTGGCACAAGACCATCGACCGGGTGAACCTCAGTCTTTTCTCAAAGGAAAAACTCTACATCGCGGACATCAAGGAACGCCTCCTCCCCGCGCTCGACCTCGGTAAAACCTATCCGCAGCACAACCTCTACTGGATCACCTCCGAGCAATGGGATCTCCGTGTCCTTGGCGGACTGCTGATTTCCGCAGTGGGCGGATTCTTCATCCATTGCTACGGCGTCCGTATGCGCGGCGGCTACTTCCGCTTCCAAGCCCAATACCTCCGCCGCATCCGCGTCCCAGATCCGAAATCCATTTCCCCGAAACTGGCCGATCAACTGCGCCATGCTTTCGAAACGCAAGACTTCGAGCTCGCGACACAAGCGGCGTTGGAGGCTTATCAGATCAGTGCATTGCCTGAATGACTTGTGCGAATCCTTAATCCAATGGCTCTCAAACTAGCAAACTATCAAAAGAAGGCGACGGAATCGGTCAAAGCTTTCTGGGGAAATCGGGATGCCGCGCATAAGAAGCAGATTGAAGCTGGAAAATCCGACGCGGGCAGCCGTGGAGCGGTCACAGCGGGAAAAAATATGGATGGCTTCGTGGCATTACTGATCGACTTGATCGAAGCGAACGGTCTAAAGGATGCCACCATCATCAGGGAAGGACGCATCCCGCTAACACTACCCGGCTATTTTCGTCCCACCAAGATGTGGGATATGCTGGTGCTCCGCGAAAATCGCCTCATCGGCGCAATCGAGTTGAAATCCCAGGTCGGATCATTCGGTAACAATTTTAACAACCGGACCGAAGAAGCCATCGGAACGGCGCACGACCTTTGGACAGCGTATCGCGAAGGATCCTTTGGCGAATCTCCGCGACCTTTTGTGGGCTGGTTGATGCTGGTCGAAGACGCTCCGGGTTCCCGCTCGCCGGTCAGGGATCGCAGCGAGCACTTTCCGGTGCGTCCCGAGTTCCAAGGGGCATCCTACATTGAGCGTTACAACCTGCTCTGCAAGAAGCTCGTCCAAGAGCAGCTTTATACGACAGCTTCCGTGCTGGCGTCTCCCCAAACCGCGATCAAGACGGGGAAGTTTTCCGATGTGAGCGACATGACAAGCTTGAAAACCTTCGTCACCAGCTTCGCCGGTCATATTGCAGCGGAAGCAGCACGATAAACCATCTCCCCTCAATCGGCCGACTTGCCCGGTGCTGGGGTGGTGGGCGGATAGGTGATGATGCGGGCTTCCGGGGCATTGACGAGATAGGCGTAGGCCCAACCTAACAGCACGGAAAGTTTGTTGCGGAAGCCGACGAGGAAGGTGATGTGGATGAACAACCAAGCGAGCCAGGCGATGAAACCCTGGAGGCGGAAATCGGCGGTTTTGACGACGGCGTAGTTCTTGCCGATGATCGCCATCATGCCCTTGTCGTGGTAGGCGAAGGCGGGGCGGCGGTCGGGGGAAATCGCCGAGTCGGCAGTGGCCTCGGACTGGAGGATTTTGGCAATGTGGGCACCCATTTGCACGGCGGCTGGGGCGACTCCGGGGACGATTTTATCAGCGCATTTTAGGGCTACGAGATCACCTGCGACGAAGATGTTAGGATGGCCGGGGACGGAGAGGTCGGGCAGAGGAGTGACGCGCCCGCCACGGTCTAACGGCACGCCGAGCGCTGCGGTGAGCGGGCTGGCCGCGACGCCTGCGGCCCAGATGATGGCGGCGGCTTCGAGGGTGCTGCCGTCTTTGAAATCCAGCGCACCGGGGCGAACCTCGGTGACGCGGGTGTTGTTTCTAACTTCTACGCCGAGTTTCTCCAGACGCTTGCGAGCGTAGGCGCTCTGGTCGGGATCGAAGGCGTCGAGCACGAGTTCTGAACCCTCGATGAGGATGATGCGAAGTTGCGCCGTGTCGATGCGGCGGAAATTCGATTTCAACGAGCGGTGGACGAGATCGGCAAAGGCCCCGGCGAGCTCGACGCCAGTCGGTCCGCCGCCGACAATGGCGACGGTCATGAGGCGGGCGCGCTCGGTGGGATCGGTGGTGAGTTCGGCGCGTTCGAGGTTGGAGAGAACGGTGCGTCGGATGTTCTGGGCATCGGCCAAAGTTTTGAGACCGAGGCTGTTTTTCTCCCAAGCATCATGGCCGAAGTATCCGGTGCGGGCACCGGCCGCGAGCAGCAGGGAATCGTAAGCAAAGATGGCCCCGGATTTCCCGGTGGCTTGGCAGGTGGCGGGGTCGATGGTGGCAATCTCATCCATCAGGACTGTGACATTTTTCGCGTCTGCTAGAATCTGGCGGATCGAGCGAGCGATGTCCGGCGCGGCAAGCGAAGCCGTGGCGACCTGATAGAGCAGCGGTTGGAAAAGATGGTGGTTCGTGCGATCGACCAGCGTGATCTCGAAGCGGTCGTCATTGGCGAGTCGGCGGGCACACTCCATGCCCGCGAAGCCGCCGCCGATGATGAGGAGTTTTCGTGGGGACATGGGCGGCAGAATCAAGAATCCAGAGGCAAGAAACCAGAGAAGAGGAAGATGGGCCAAGCGAATTTAGAAATTTTCATCTTCTCTGGGTTCTGATATCTGGACTTTATTAGAGTATGACTGAATATGAACCCGAAATTTTCGATGCTCACTTACTTCAGCGGAGGCATGAGCACCGGAATGGTTTCGCGCTGGTTGCGGCGATAGATTCGGAAGTCACCATCGACCGTGATGATGGGCAGTTGTGGATTGAGTTCACTCATGCGGATCAGGCAGAGGTCGGCAAGATCGGGTTGGCGGTCGGCGTAGCGCCGTGCCAATACGGAGAGTTCTGGGCGGTGGCTTTCAATCTCAAAAGCCAGACGGACAAGCCCGGTTTCGATCATGCGCAGCACCAGCGCGCTGTTTTTTAAATGGTAAGCGGTTTCGGCCAGTACGGCCTCGCAGGTGAGAAGGGGTTCATGAATGTGTTCAGCCAGCGAGTAAGCCCACGGGAAAAAGAGATCCCTCCGATTTGCGAAGGCAACCAAGAAGCCCGTGTCGGCGATGCCTGTCATGCTTCGAATCCCTTTTTACGGCTGAGTTCGGCGGAACCCTCGACACTTCCCGCCAGATCGAGAAACGGCTGACGGGCCTTTTTCGTGCGCAATTGTTCCAGTTGCTCCCGCACGATCCGCCCCTTGGGCAAACCGGTGGTTCGGGACTCCTCTTCCAGCCATCGAATCAAGTCTGCAGGCAAGCGCAGGGTGATTGTGTTACTCATGCGTAATTTCGTAAGACAATCAGCCTTGTGGCGCAAGTGAAAATCGGGACTAACAGAAAGTGGTGGGCCGGATATGGGGGGGAGCACTCCCGCTTCATGAAAAGAAGCCCTCCATGAAAATCCGGCGATGTCCACCGGATTTTCATCAGATGATTCTCCATCGGCCTATCTGGGAATGTGAATCCCGGAAAGACGGAACTTGGTGGCTCTGCGGTTTGAAAATATTTCACTTCCATCTTGTCAGAATTGATCGGAGTGGCTAACGGATTGCAGATGAATTGTTTTGTCAACGGCTCAACGGCTCAACGGCTCAACGGCTCAACGGCTCAACGGCTCAACGGCTCAACGGCTCAACTAGAGGCTGAGGCACATTCCGGCGCGTTAACAAGGATTGACGACACGTCTTGCCGTCTAAAAAGAAGGAGCGCGTGTATGGCGCAGCCTACTCGCCCATTTCGCCTTTGGAGTGTGGCCATATCAAAGACGCGATTTCAGGCGAGTGGTCTGGCGAC
>JAYVNM010000155.1:0-3690 GCA_043758445.1 Akkermansiaceae bacterium
GCTATATCTCGACGGTTCGCAAGAAAGGGCTGGATCTTATGGCCTCGATCAAAGCCGCCTTCACCGATGCCCCGCTGGAGTGCTGAATAGTTACGATTCTCCCTAATGGAGGAACCCTGGGGGACGCCCCTGTTTTTTTGGAATGACTGCTTCGGGGGGAAGTTATAGCAAGGCGGGTTTGAAGCGGGCTTGAAATCCGGGCACGATAAGCCCCGCCTGCCTTGACGAGATCGAGTAGGGCCTTGCGTTCGCAGGAATTTCCATGGGGCACCTTGGCGTCGTCGGGAGCTTGGCGCAGCACGGTGAATTTCAAATGCAGCTTGGCGGCGCGGTTGTTGTCGATCAGCGCATCACCCGCACCGAATGCGGTGCCGAGTCCTTCCTCATCAGTTGCCTGCTCCATATTTGTCAGTTGAAATGCAGTCCGCCAGAAGCTGCCTCGAGCTACGTCTTCAGGCGCATCCTCATCGAGGACTTCACATTCATTCGCTTTCCCAAGGCCAATTCCGTCGCCTTCCCCGGTCACGGCAATGCCAGCGGAGCCACCGCCGGTTGCAAGGTGGATCTCGCCTTCGACTTGTTGAGCGGAGAAATTCTTCACAATCAGTTACATCTAGGCACCGAGCAGGACAAAACCATCGGCATCGACCTGCTCGATCAGGTGCGTCCAGGGGACCTCGTTCTCAGAGATATGGGATACTTCGGCATCGCCAACTTCCGCGTTGTCGAACTCCTCGGCGCCTTCTGGCTCAGTCGCCTGCCGCTAACCGTCGCCGCGGTGACCGAAAAGGGAATCGCGCTGGAGGACATCCTCATGAAACATCGCAGCAACCTGTTGGACATCCGTGTAAAGCTTACCGCAGAGGGCCACCCCGTGCGGCTTGTCGCCATCCGTGCCAGCAAGGAGGAGGCCGCCAAACGCCGCCGCGACCACCACTCTCATGCTCAGCGAAGCGGTCGCACCACACCCGCGAAAACCCTCATCCGGGACGGTTGGCATCTACTAGTCACCAATGTCCCGGAGTCCATGCAAAGTCCAGCGGAGCTCGCCGCCCTCTATAGCCAGCGGTGGCAGATTGAGATCATCTTTCGGGCGTGGAAGCAGGCCGGCAATCTCGGCCAGGCCCTCAATCGGAAAAGCAGTCCACAACATCTCAAGGCGCTCGTTCTCGCAGGCATGATATCATTAACGATCGGCCTGAAGGTCGGAATCCAGTTCGCCCGCGCGCATCCGAGCGAGCGATACAGTATGGAAAAGATCTTCGACTATGTGATCGGCCGTCTCCCCGGCTTGTCAAAATTGGCGGAGATCTCGGCACTGGCCCCGGATCCGCGCTACTTGCAGGGTCAGAAACGCACGCGCAACTCGCTGTGCCAGAGGCTTATGGAGCTGTTAAGTTGATGCGAATGGGCCACTTACCGACCAGTGGCATAACGGGATAATTGAGGGGTGAAGACATGTGGATCAAAAAATTGAGCGCCCATGATCAACCACCGATCAGCGCTTGCGGGTGAGCATGGATTTTTTTCCATCCGTGTCGATGCACATTGCGAGATGGGGTGCTTCACGTGGCGAGTCCTTAAGCAATCCCAGGACCCGCGCATGTGTTATCGCTATTCACCGGAACTTCACCCCTAGCCCTTTCGTCAGTGCTTCGAGGACTTTCTGGTGGGCGGTGTCGAATTCGGCGGCAGTACGGTTGCCTTTAGCGTCCCGGTAATGGAAGCGGTAGGCGACGGATTTGCTGTCGGCGGGGATTTTCTGGCCGGTGGGGGCTTGCCTTGTTCGTCTGCAGTTTGCTAGTCTTTAAGCGTCATGGAAGCACGGATAAATGAACTCCTGCCACTTGCTGAAAAGATCGCCCGCGAGTTCGATAACATCCCGGGGCTGCCTCATGCGGAAATTGAAATGGCAGCGCAAGAAGCCCTCGCCCGTGCATCGCGCTTGTTCGATCCCGCCAAAGGCGAATTCTCCGCCTACGCCGCCCGGGCGATGCGCAATTCCTTGCGCGATCTCTACGACCGCCAACTACGCCATCACCAGCACCATGTTTACGATCTCGACGCCCCGGCGACGCTTTCTTCTGAACCACGCATTCAAGCGGTCCCGGCCCTGAATGAAAAATCCGCCGATCAGCACGCCGCCACCCTCGAATCCGGGAAACGCCTCGAACAAGCACTGTCCACCGTCTCGCCCCGCCTGCGCCAAGTCGCCGAAGGCATCCGCGATGGCAAATCTTACAGCGAAATCGGCGCTTCTCTCGGCATCTCCAAACAAGCTGCCCACAAACTCGCCCACGCCGCCATCACCACTCTCCGCGAAAAGCTCGCCACCATGGGTTTCCAAGGCATCGACACCCTCGGCCTCCTAAAAAGTGGCGCGGGTATCCTACCCGCAGCCCAGCCGTCAGCCCAAGTTGACGATTTTCCACCTCAACCGTAATCAAGAAATGTGCGCGTCTCCCCCACATTCTTTTGCTTCAACTCTTCCCCAATAACAAATAACCTCTAACCAATAACCGTGCCCGCCTCCGTCCACCTCCAAGTCCAAAACCCCGACGGCACCACCCGCGCCTTCGAACTCACCGAGCACGACACCTTCCTGCTCGGTCGCATGAAGGACTGCCATCTCTGCCTACCGGACGACGCACAAATCTCGCGCCACCACTTCCTGCTCGAAGCCTGCCCACCTCAAGCCGCCCTGCGCGACCTCGGCAGCATGAACGGCACCCACCTGAACGGGGAAAAAGTCGGCGGTCGCGAAATAGGCGAAACACCCGAACAAGGAGCCAAGCGCACCTACCCAAGCACCGACCTGAAAAACGGCGACCAGATCCAAGTCGGCCAAACCCGGATTGAAGTCCGCATCCAAGCCGATCCCGCCGCCGGTCCTCAAGTCGAGGCGGCCCTCTCCGCAGGCGACCTCTCCGGCCTCTCGCCCGAGGCGATGCGTCGCCTCATCTTCGGCCAACCGGACGAACCCGCGTTCCAGCTCAAGAACTACGCCATCGAACGCGAACTCGGCCGCGGCGGCTGCGGCGCGGTCTATCTCGCCCGCCCCGTGGACAGCGGAAATCCCGTCGCCGTGAAAATCATGCTCTCCCGCGCCCAGGCCGATACCAAATCTGTCGAGCAGTTCAAACGCGAGATGGCCGTCATCGCCAAGCTCCGCCACCCGAATATCGTCCGCTTCCTCGATAGCGGCTCGGACGAGGGCACCTTCTTCTTCGTCATGGACTTCTGCGACGGCGGCTCACTCGCCGATGCCGCGCACCGCCACGGCGGCACCCTGCCATGGGAAACCCTCCGCCCGTGGGCGCTCCAAGCCCTCGAAGGCCTCGCCGCCGCGCACAAGGAAGGCTTCGTCCACCGCGACATCAAGCCGCACAATATCCTCCTCCACCAAGGCATCGCCAAGGTCTCCGACTTCGGCCTCGCCAAGAATTTCCAGAAAGCCGGACTCTCCGGCATGAGCATCACCGGAAACTACGCCGGCACCCCGGTCTTCATGCCGCCCGAGCAGATCGTGAATTTCAAATACGTCAAACCCGTCTCCGACGTCTGGAGTTTCGCCGCCACCCTCTACCACCTCCTCACCGGAAAATTCCCCTACCGCTTCGATCCCAAGCGCGACCCCATCGACATCATCCTCAACGAAAACCCCGTCCCCATCCGCGACCGCCTGCCCGG
>JAYVNM010000156.1:0-66366 GCA_043758445.1 Akkermansiaceae bacterium
TCTCGAGCGTGCGCAAGCAGGGCCGAATGATGTTAGACAGTCTGAAGGAACTCATCATTTCACCCGCCAAGCTCGGCGAATCGCTTGCCAATGCAAAAGGGCCCTGAGTAGTTACTTTTTTTCGTCATAAAGTCAGCAGGGCAAGGATGAGTATGACATAAAAGCGGAGCGGTTTCATGGAGCGATCTTGCTTGGCCAGGCCGGGGGATTAGATATCGTTAGATTCGCCGGTCCGTTGAGCCAGCCCAGTTCGGCAAGGAATCTGTCAATCCGAAGGAGCACCGCCACGACATCCGGCTCGGACGCCCGGTATCCCGTTAGGATAAACGCATGCCCGGCTTCCGGCAGCAATTCCAGATCGCAGCGGTTGCCAGCCTTTTGCGTGGCTGCGGCGAACTTGCGCGCCTGATCGGGTGTGACGACGGCGTCTTTTAACCCGTGGATGAGCAGCGCAGGCGGCTGGTCACCATTAATCTGATAGATTGGCGAGAGTTTTTTCGCCAGATCGATCTGAGCCGCCGTGGGGATGAGATCGGCGGATTCGGGTTTCCGCTCCAAGGCGCGCCCGCGGATTATATAGTTCACCCATGGTGCCTCGGTGAGATCCATGATCGGATTGCAAAGAATCATGCTATTCGGGATCGCATTGACCGCCACATTGTCCGCAGCATCGTCGAAACCCGCGCAGGTGCCGAGGGCCGCGGCGAGATGCCCGCCCGCAGAGTCACCCATGACGCCGATGCGCACCAGATCCACTCCGAGCTCCGCTGCGTGGGTGCGGATATAGCGGATCGCCGACTTGCAATCCATCAGGCAGTCCGCCATCGAAAACCCAGCAGGCTCGCGCTGCAGCAGGCGGTATTCGATGCTGATTCCCACCAGTCCCCGGCTGGCGAAGTAGGCGGCGTGGGGGAAAAACACTTCGGCTCCCCCGGCCAGCCATGCTCCGCCATGGATGCAGATGAGCGCGGGTCGCCGCTCGCCCGACGGCACACCCGACGGACGGAAGATGTGGAGTTTCAATTCCTGACTGCCGCTGCGTTTGTAAACCACGCTCTCAGGCGCTGCCCGGACTGGAGGCATGAAGTGGGACAGCGGTTCCGAATGCGCGACGCTCGCGAATATCAGGGAGAGCATGAGTGATTTCATGACTGATTATTCGATCGGGTTTCCCTGTTCATCTATCAGTTCGCCGAGCACGAGGATTTGTCCGGCGGAAAAGGTATTGTTTTTATACTTTTCCGGATGATTGCGGAAATCCTGGTCGGTCTTCTTGACCGCCAACATCTTCTCCTTGACGGGAACCTCATCCAGCAAGGTCCAAGTGACACGGTGATCGCCCATGGGCACGGCGGGCAGCGGCGAGCCGACGTACACCCAGGCGCTGGCATAGACGGTGAATAAAATTTGTTTGACGAGCGGTTCGTCATCCATCCGCACGCTCACCACCCCTGAGTCCGGGCCTTCCATGCCTTTGAGCCCGATGTGGGTACCGCGGAATCGCACCGTGAGGGAGGAACCCGGAGTGCCCGTGCGATAGAGATGGGGAAACCAGGTGTAGAAGCTCTTGCCGAAACGACGGCAGGCCGGACCGTCGGCAGCGGTGAGCTGTTCCCAATCGCCCTTGAACGCGGCATGGCCCTCGGCGGCGATCGTCTTGGCCTTTTCCCAGGGTATTGCTGATAGAGCGGCGGGAAGCGTGTGTGGCGCCGCACTGGTGGCGGTCCGCAGTTTTTCCAATCCTCGGATGGCTGCCGTGCCGTTGAGCGCGTGACCGATCTCGGACGGATGGGTGCCGTCGTTAGAAAATATGATACGACCCTGCGCATCCTTGTCGCCCGGACTCTTGGGTGCGGTGAAGACAAGTTTTCCCTCCGCAGCCATTTTCGATGCCTCGACTCCGAGATGGATCGCCGGGATCTTGTAGTGATCGGCAATGGTTTCATGCAGCGAGACAGAGGCGCTGAATTTCCCCTGATTGAGTAAGTCCACCGCGCTGGAATGCAGGGTGTAGGCAAAGCAGACATCGGTCCGGGGATTACTCTTCCAGAGTTTGCGGACGATGCCTTCCACTGCTCCAGCGACTTCCGCCGGGCGATCTCTAACATCTCCCACGTCATTGAGCGAAAACTCGATGAACACGGCGTCCGGCTTTTTCTCGACCAGATCGTGATCCGCACGGAACACGCCAACCAACGAACCGGAGCCGCCGACGCATGCGTTCACTTCGGTGATGTTGGATTTGGGAAATTGTTTTTTAAACCAGTCCATCGCGATCGTGCGCCAGCCAGGACCTGCCGTGATACTACCTCCATAGTATGCGATGGTGACTGGTTCGCCTTTTTCGAGCTTGGAGAACAGGTTAGGCATTCCATCGCGCAGACTAAATTCAGCGGCGGGACGCAAGGCGATTTTGGACAACTTCTCGGCCTCGGCGTTGATTTTGGCATAATCGTTCTCGACACCGATGCGTTCAGTGGATGGCTCGGCGGCATGTAGGGCCGCGCAAAGAATGAACGGGGCACTCGATAGGATTGGTTTCATGAGTGGCTGGGGGTTGAATGGGTTGTGCTAGTTGATCTTCCAATTGATGAAGTCATAGGTGCGCACGCCGTGGGTGTGATTGCCCATCTTGTCGGGCTCGTCTTCGGAAGGATTAGTAATCCAGAGATGACTGCCCTTGCTGCCCGCATCCGGTTCCTCCCACATGACGCCGCAGGGATAGCTCTGACCTTGCCAAGGTTTTCCGCCGACTTTCGATGAGCGTGAGAAAAGCGCATAGCTCCGGTTGACATAATGGTTCAGCGCCCAGCCGTTGATCAGGGCACGATAGAAGTAGGCTTTCGAGCGGTCTGTGGCCGCGTTCACGATCACGGATGGAACCTGATAGTTACTAACCGCCGCTGCTGCCGCTGCTTTGGCTTTGAAAAGTTCCGGAGCCACGCCGCCGAAGTAAAGCCACGGCAGGGTGGCAAAACCCCAGGGTTGCTGGGACTCGGTATCGGGATACGAACGCGGTGCGAAAGTCGCGAGATGCCCGCGCAACCATGCCGGTGCGACTTGGGCGAGGCAGACCTCATAGGCGATGCGAGCCTGGGCCGCCATTTGCGGATCCTTCGCACAATCCGCGAGTGAAAGCAGCGGCAGGACGTTCTGCGCGCCGTAGGGACGCGAGGCGTATTCCCCCGGCCCGCCGCGCACGGTGGACCTGATGATTTCCCTGAGGTATTTCTCGCCGGTAGCGTCTTCCTTGCCGAAACTGCTCCCCCACACATATCCCGGTGGCGGGTTTTTCGCCTTACCTGTCATCTCGATAATGTAGGGATCCTTTTCCATGAAAAAGGGATCCGCCTTGAAGGCATCCGGTCCCCAGACCTGTGTCGCGAGATAGCGCGTCATGGCCGCCATGATCTTGTGATTGCTGGTGGATAGCTTGGCATAGAAGACGCCACCTGTGTAGATCTTGCGGTAGCGCTCTTTGGTTGGCGCATCGAGAAACTTCTCGTAGCGGATATAACAATCAATGCCCGGCCAAGCGATGACGCCAGTGTTTCCACCGTGCATCCACCGGTTGATTTTGTTTCCGGGCACCAGCGGATCGAGGCCCTTGTTCACCTCGACCAATGCGTCCTTGGTGCGCCCGAGCGCAAAGAGACATTCCGCCCGCATGAATTTTCCCGAGCCATCCTCCGCGCCTGCTTTGAGGATGGCCTGTCTCCTTTCCTCAAAGGTATTCAAGGACCCAGACTCCTCCCGCGCGGCGGCGGAATCGATATGAATTCCGACAAGCAAGACTAACGAGCAAACAACCCGTGGTAAGTGTTTCATAACAAGGATTATTTTCTAGCGAATAAGAACCCTGTCGCCGCGACTGGCGCTGAAGCGGGTGCGCGAGTCCTCACCGCTTAGGAAACGCAGCGTGTCGGACTGATCCGGCCATGTGACGGTGGCGCCACTGGACTTGGCATCGAACTTCACCACAGGCAGCGGATCTCCGCAGCGAACGGGCAGAAGAAGAACCTTGAAACGAACTTCAGTATCGCGCCGGTTGATCATCAGCCGATCATGAAACTGCGCCTTGCCATCGCGGTCTGGCGGGCCGGGTGCCGTTTCCACTTGGAACAGGGGGCGTCCGGGATCGCCGCTTTCCTCCACTCCGAGCACCGTCACTAACAGTAACGGATCACCTGCTTTCGGAGTGAGTGCCGGTTTGGCTGCGCCGGAGTCCAGCTTTGGGTCTCCCTCGTGCCATGCCAGCGCGACTTGGTTGGCGGCAAGCCCTGCGACGTCGGCTTTCCAGACGCCGCCGTTGAGCATCCCGGCCCACTGATAGAGATGCGGCGAATCGTCTTTTTTCAAATCATCGATCACGATTCCATAGGGATGTGACCCACGGACGAGCGCGGTGCTGCGGAAGACGTATTTCATTGGGTTAAATGGCGCACGACTGGTTGGTATATAATTCGAGTAGTTATAATTACTCCACCAAGGGCGCATCTTGTAGCGGGAGGTGCCCGCCCAAATGCGGAGGTTTTCCGGCGAGGGATCGAGTTCCCAGCCCATTGCCTTGAGCTCCGGAGACCAAACTTGCGGAGGCTGGGTGTTCCATCGCCACGAGTAGGCGTATGTTAAATCCGCGCTGGCGACTGACGCCTTTTCTCCGAGAGTCGCACCAAGATAGGTAGCGGCACCGTTGTAACCCAACGGACCGCCTGGAATAGCGGTGGCCTCGGACTCGCCGTCCACCTGCACGAGATTGTAGTATTTCCCGTCGTACGTCTGGGTAAATGGCGACTGGGTAAACCAATCCACACCCAACGCGGAAAAGTGGAACATACCTGCATCCGCATGGTGGTGACCCGCACCGAGATAATGGTTAGGCCGAACATACAGATGCATCCATGCCGCCTCTGGCGTGCGGTCGCTATAGCTGGAAAAAGCACCGGAAACAGGCGCATTGAAATCGAGTGGCAGCTTGAGGTCGGCACGGGTAGTCAGCTTCACGTCGCCGTCGTAGAGGACGTTGCGGGCCATGCCTGGATAGGTCGGGCTAGGCAAGCGCAGGCGTTGAAGCGTGGGGACTAGCTTGCTGTAATCGGCGGCGGGAAACTTTTCCGGTGGTAGTAGTAAGTTCTGATCGTTAGGATCGGCACCGGGATCATCGATGAAAGAGTTGAGCCAGTAATCGGGCAGCCGATTTTCCGGATAGAAAGTCTTCAGTTGGGCGACGAGGTAACGCGAGAGTTTCTGGCGGCTGTATGGACTGTATTGAGTGCCGCTGTTGACCATCACTCGTCCAGTCGGCGAACTCATCTGGATGGAACCTTCGAGGAGTTTCCGCCAGTGCGGATGACCAAACAGATTTTCACCGCGTCGTGCTGCGATGACCATGGAGAGAAGTTGAAATTGGAGTGCGCCGGGATTTTTTCCTGTGCTCTCGAAAATCACGCCGGACTCATCAATACCCCAATCACAGAATGCGCGCACGCTTTCCAAACCGGATGCGTAGGCTTCTGCATCGAATCCCGGTAGTCCTTCGATCGCCGCCACCGCGATAAAGTGTGGCAGATCCCAGCTCATCCAGTTCACATCGCGGAACCGGACGGGCGCATCCTGACCATACGAGCGCCTGCCATACGTCGCCTTGGCAATCACGCGGCGCATCAGATCCTTCTGCTCCGCGTTCATCCACTTGCCTGCTAGATCCAGCGAGAGACCGAGATTCATGTGAGCCACCAGACCGTGGATGTTTCTCCAATGTGTGCGCGCGCCCACAGCATTCAACTCGCGGAGCGATCCATCCGGCAGCCTCAGCGATGAGCCAAACTCAGAATCGCTGATCTTGAGCCATTCATCGATCAGCGGCTCGCGCAGTTTGTAATAATTCGCCACCGCCGCAGCTACCTGCCGACCGTGTTTATCGTCGCCAGTTAGAAGACAATACAGAGCCATCGATGTCAGGCATTCGGGCACATAAGCGACGTGCGAGTTGAAGATGCCCTGCTTCTGCCCCTTGAACTGCTGGGCCATGTTGACTGTGGCGACTTGCTCCGGCCTGACATCATCCGGCCATTCGAGACCGGTGAGATCACCTGACGAAAGCTTTTGGAAAACTTGGCCGTCGCTCGTTGCCGGATCCCAGAAACTCTTCTTGAACAAATGCTCCATTTCGATGAGCGACATTTGCCCCACGGTGGTGGACTTGACCCTTGCTGCTAGCATCGGTAAGTCTGCCTCACTGAATAACAGGCGTGGATAGACACCCGGCAGGGGTACCTTGGAACCGAGGAGTTTCTCATTGAAACCGTTATAGTTGTATGCTTCCTTCGGTGAGGTCGTCCACTCGGTTTCCGGTCCGTTAAGTATGACCATTTGTGCGGGTGTCACCTTGACGTGGTCCGTCCATTTTCCCTGCCGCTTCAGGTTTGGAATCGACTTGGTTGCAATGTCCGGATCGGCTAATTTTTCAGGAGTATCAAACAGCGTGATCACGCTTTCTAACAAATTTTGTTCACCGTCATCGAAGGTCAACGGACGAGCGGCTAGATGAACAAGTCCGCGTGGATGTCGGGTGACCTGAAGCCCGGCGGCCTCGGCCAAATGGGTTGATGATACCCAAGAGCGTCCCTTGATCATCAAAGTGGGAACCTTGGGGGGTGGGGTGAAATCGGGCTTCGCGCCAAGTTCCCTAGGGGAATACACCCAGCGGTCGGCGATGGGCGTTAGATCGGCCGGTATGACGGGTGCCTTGATCTCGCGCAGCCCGATCAAAGAGGCGAAGGATGCAGGAACAAAGAGCATACCATCCTTTGCCAAAGCCTCACCACGCAAGAGATCACGGTCGTCGAGGCGCACCCGGAGGCCATTCACATAGCCGTAGCGGCTACCTGGAAAGAGAGTGATGCCATCCTTGATCTTTGCCAATGCCATGGCTTGCGCGGAGCGGGTGTAAGGCAGCCCGCGGTCCTGAGGCGGAGGTGGCAGCGGAGACTGAACATCCCCCGCTGCTTGGCAGGCGATGGTGGAACCCAGCAGGACGATAAAAATTTTAGATTTCATGAAAGCAGGGCGATGGGTGTGAGCCGCAGTGATTCAGATACTACCTGCGGATAATGTATCAATCGCAGCGTGGTGGGATGAAATGCGGCACAGGCGGGTGATTTTGCGTCGCCCCATGATGATTTCACGGCATGGTGAAACTGACTTCCCGGTGCTAGAGGGTGCCGAAGTGCTGGTTGATGTCTTGTTGGAGCATTGGGTTGTTTTTCGGGCGGCGGATCACCTCGTCGGTTGGCAGTTCATGGCGGAATTCGTCCTTGAAAAGGCCCATTTTCCCAAAAGGGATTGGCTCGAAGCCGGGAATCTTGCGGAAGACCTCAGAATCCGCTTTAAGCGCGAGATTGCCATTGGCGACATCGACGAAGCCGGGGTCGGCGGAAGTCACATAATTGCCACTCTGCGAGAAAAGCGCGGGGTCCGCCTTATTTTTGGCGCTCATTTTGAGGAGCACCGGATCGCCCTTCTGGACGACGACGAGATTATTGCTGAACTTGTTGCGCAGCGGCAAATCGGGGCGGTTCTCGAGGAAGTTAACGATCTCCGGGAAGCGCTCGGACCACGGGGCTTGCTTCGGCTGAATTTCCAAGACCGGCTTAATCTGCCGCGGGTTCTTCGCGTAGCCACGGGCTTCCCCGCGGTCATCGATGCCGAGGACTGGACCTTGGTATTTGATGAATATATTGTTGGAGATCGTGTGATCCGCGCCAGAGGCAATCCAGACACCGGTGCGCGGGCCGGCGAAGATATTACCGTGGACGAGGTAGCCAGTCGCACCGTCGTCCGGGTTCACACCGCCGATGGTATCATGGATGTAGTTGTGGCGAATGATGATGCCGCGGATGGTCCAATCACACCATGAATAGAATGCACCAAGGTCATCGGATGCGTAGCCGCAGCGGAAGATCTCGTTGAGTTCGAACACATTGTCCTGGCCGGAAACGAGGATAGCGTCGCGCGGTCCGTCATGGATCAGGTTGTTGGCGACGCGGATGCCGACGGCGTCCTTGTGATTGGCAGCGTTAGGAGCAGCGCCGAAGCCGACATCGACAGCCGCAGAATACATCGCCTTACGCTTGCCGTAGTCGTGGAGGTGGTTGTTGATGACGTAGTTTTCAGACGGAATGAGTTTTTTGTGATCGCCGCCGGAAATCATCACACAGCCTTCGCCTAGATCATGCATGTCACAACTTTTCAGCCCGCTGCGGTAGCCATCAATGACTGCACCGGACTTGGCGAGATTACGGAATGTGCAGCCGACCATTTCGTTAGACTCGGATTTTTGCATGATCACTCCATCGCCGAGTGAGCTATCAAGTGTGAGGCCGACGAACTTGAGGTGAGAAGCACCATTGAGGGCGATAATAGGTTTCTGCAACTGGGAAACCATGAGTTCTCCCTCTCCATCGGGTGGCCAGATGAAGAGCTTGCGGCTGGCGAAATCGATGGCCCACTCGCCGGGCATATCGATTTCCTCGGGCAGGTTGAGGGCGCACCATTGTTCCTTGCCGTTGCCGTCGGGGCGGTTGTATTTGTTGCCAATGCCTAACGGAATGCCCGTGACGAAAGTGATGGTACGGGCGCTGGTGTCGATTTTCGCGACCCGGATGGCGGGTTCCTCCCAAGCCACTCGCCATTGCCCCTTGAGCCAAATGTTAGAATTTCCAACCCAGCGGGACGGTCGGTCGTCGCGGTATTCGAAGGTGCCGGGAATCTTGGCATCGCCATTGACGACAGCGCGTTTCATGGTGGTCCAGCCTTCATTGGGCCAGCGGGAAAGCGGCAAGCGACTGCCATTCCAAAACAACTCGAAGATGCCGCCACTATCATCGAATTTCTCGGGAAACGGTCCGGCATGTTTCAGGCCGAGCGCGTCGATCGAGGCAAACCGCAGCTTGTCGCGCACCGCAGGGTCTATCTGCCGGAGCATCTCAGGATCGGTGACGGGGGCTAGGTCCGAAGTCTTGAGAAGCTGCGCACCTAGAAGAACGACCGGGCCATTTCCCGCTGCGCGGTAATAAACCGGTGCCGCTGCCGAGCCGGAATCTTCTGCGGTGAACTCCAGAGAATCAGAGAGTTGATATCTGCTGGTGGAGATTTCCACGGCCACACCGCCCGCAGGCAGTGGAGCGCTCGCTTTGAGGGTGCGGATCACGTCGCGGGCACGGGTGATCGTCTTGAACGCGGCGGTTTCCGAGCGACCGTCGTTTGCATCATCACCGTTCGGCGAGACATACAAGTGCAGGCCAGGCTTCGGCGGCTCGATAGTTTTGGCCGTCGCGACGGACTCCTCCTTCGGACGGGAGCAGGAGCAGGTGGCGCAGATCAAACCGAATGTTGCGATACTTTGGAGCACAGTGGGTGGTTTCATGTGGCTAGCAAATAGGTGGGATCCTTACTCGGCGGGATCAGCGATGGTGAGATCTGCCAGCAAGCCCTTGAATGGACGCCCAGCGACCATCATGCCAATCCTCACGAAGGACTTAGCGGATTCTAGGGAAGTTCCTTCTAGGAAGGTCATGCTGGTTGTCTTTCCGGCGACGGTTAGCTTCACCTCAGGGCCCTTGACAGAGAGGTCCACTACAGTCCACTGCGAGGCTAGCAGCGGGGCGCGCACCGAGATGATCTTCTCGGAGTCCATCTGGGGGAAATACGCAGTGATATCGCTGCGGCTCTTTGAATAACGAATTTCATAGACTCCGGGATGGACCAGCATGGTTTGCTCGTTCTGCCAGGAATCCGCTGCAGGGTTGATGCTGAATTTGATCTGAAGTGGCCCGGGTGTCTCATAGACCGTTCCGATGTTGGGAGTTTGCGCCTGCGCACCGCTGAAGGAGAGCGCCTTGCCGCCCGGCGCTGCGGCATCGTCCAACAGGGTGATGGCCGGATCCTCACAGGTGTAGTTTCGGCCGCCGGAACCGAGGAGCACGACCTTGCCGGTGGTGGTGGTTTTGGCGGAGCTGAAATCCCAGTGGTTCGCGTCAGACTGGGCGCTGGCCGGAATGGCGGTGGCAATCGATGCGACAGCGATTTCCCGAAGCTTGGAGATATCGCGCGCCATGTAGGCGCTGGCCCGAGCGCGCATCAGCCCATTAAAGCTGAGCCCAGCAAGCGCGGCGATGATCGTGATGACAACGAGCAGCTCAACCAGAGTGAATCCAAAGTATGGCCGTGGAGTAGGAGGCCGTGATGGGAGATTGGGTTTCATGAGTTCTTCGGAAGCTGGGATTTAATGGGTTGTAATGGAAGATTTTCTGGAGAGGGGGTAATTGCAATCTCGCGGTAGATTAAACTCCCCAGTCCAGCATTTCAGTAGGGGGCGGATTACGGCGGAGACGTGCCATTTTGCGTCAATTCCCACAATCGCCGCTGATCAACCCTGATGCTCGGCCTGCCATGCTGCCGGAGTCATACCGATGGCACTGATGAAAACTTGATTCAAGCGCCGTCGATCGGCCAAGCCACATTGCAGGGCGATCGTCTGGAGACTGACCGAGGGATCACCTTGCAGTAATTCCTTGGCGCGTCGCACCCGGCGTTCTGATAGATACTCGTGCATCGTCACTCCCATGACATGACGAAACCGCCGTTCCAAGGTGACACGCGAAACCTGGACCCGCCCGCTGACATCTGCCACGTTGATTGGCTCGAAACCGTGGGCCCTTATGAACTCGACGGCGTGGGCCACCTCACGATCCTCAATCGCCATGGTGGAAGTGGACGCCCGCTCCACCACGCCAAGCGGCGGAACGCTGATCATAGTATCCCGGGGCTGTTTGTCGGTCATCAGGGTGTCGAGACAGCCCACGGCAAGTCGTGCCTGCAATTCCTGATCCTCCTGCACTGCACTGAGTGGCACCCGGCAAAGCGCCGATACCTCGCTGTGAAATCCGGTAGTGATCATTACTAGATCGCGCGGCACCTCATAGCCCGCCTCGCGGCAAAGCTCGATCAACATGGGAGCGTCCCAATCATCCATCAGGACCAGCGCGGCCGGTCGCTGCAGGGTCTGCACCCATTCGATGAACCTCCTCCTCTCCGCCTGGGCCAGCGGCTGGACGATGTCCGGCATGGTAGTCTTGAGATGTAATGATTTCACGCTGGCCCCATGTTCACCGAGGGTTCTCATCACGGCATTGTAGCGTTGTTCGATGAACCAGCCTCCGGAAACCACGACGCAACCAAAGCGGCGGAAACCTTTTTCTAGCAGATGCTCGGCTGCCATCCGACCGACAGCGTCATAATCATGGCGCACGGTGGGAACTCCCGGTTTTTCCAACCATGAGGAAACATTGACGATTGGAAATTCCACCCTCTTTGCTTCACGCAGCATCGCCGTGTTCATGATGCGCACGATTGCCCCGTCGCAATCCAGCGTGCGCAGGAATTTGAAGGCATCCACCGACGCCTCCGCACTGAGAACAAAGCGCCAATCCCCGCCCTCCTCGGCACGTCTGGCAATCGCCGCATTGGAAAGGTTGTTCACCGATTGCAGGACAGGCAGTCCAATCAAGGCAATTCGTTTTATTTTCAGCATCCTGCTTTGAGTTTGAAATTGAGAGAACACAGGCAAGCACGCCAATATCAAGACCATTTGGCCCGCTTCAGACCGTCGCAGGCTCATGATAAACGATTGAGGAGCCACAGCTGCCCACAGGGACCAGCCCTTTGGCATATAGACGCTCCATTTCGATCCCGGCGAATAGGACGGCGAACAATCCGTGAGTGTCGTTGTCGTAAAACGCACGGTTGACGTAGTAATTCACATCCTCGGTACACATTGTGCCCATGCAAATGCCATGCACCGTGCCGTCCTCGTCGATCTGAGTTTCCAGCCCGTTCCACCCCTGGATCACTGCAGGAAGAAACCTGTCTCCATCCAACCAGCCTCGCACCACGCCGCGTGCCATGGCCATGACGAAAATAGCAGAGCCCGACACCTCCAAAGCCGACTCCGGATGATCGATTACATTCGGCCAAAGCCCGCTCTCGTGCTGATACCGCAACAACGACGCGCAGTGACGCCGGAAGTGCGCGAGAATCGCTTCGTAATCCCGATGCGTTGGCGGAAGATGCATGAGCACCTCGCTCATCGCCCAACTCGCCCAACCGTTGCAGCGCGACCAGTGCGGTAACTTCGCCGGATTTCCAAAATAGCGGGCGTGCATATAGAGCGACGCCTCCTCATCCCAGACCTGCGAGTTGAATCCCAGCATCTGTTGGGCGGCATCATCCATAAAGGATGGTCCATCCGCCTCGCCAGCACGGTAGAGTGATGCCTGCACAAGGAAAGGAATCCCCATGAACATATCGTCCACCCACGTGGTATATTTTTCCGGAGTGGTGCGCGTGAAAATCCCATGTCCCGGCAGGCGGACCTGTTCGTCGCGGGCATAACGGATCATCCTCTCCACCCAGCGGGAATACCGGTCCCTTTCGGGAAAATCACTCTCCATGCGCAGGCGGTTAATGAAGGGAAGCGAGGGCGCGAGGGTGAAATCCAGCAACGGCGTGTCGATGATGTGATGGTTCGCCGAATCCACCGCATTCAGGGTTTTCACCTGATACTCGACGAATGGAATACCATCCAGATGGAAATCACAGAACCGTGAAGCATAGCTGCTGTATCGTGGATCGCCTGATAGTTCCGCCAATTCCTGCATCGCCCATGCCACGCCGCCATTATGATAGTTCCAGCTATCGTTAGTGCCCCATGGCAGCGGATCGATCATCCCGCCGAGCACCTCGACTTTCGGGATGGTCCAAGTCACCGCACCGGCCACGCCTTGATACATTTTCCCAAAAGCAAACTCGTACTCCGGCGCATACACCGTCTCCAATCCGCGTCGTCCCTTGCCATCCTCAGGATTCGAAAATGAACCGATCACCAACCAGTTAGAGAGCTCGGCCACTTTCTCGTCGATATTTACCACACCGTTCAACCCGATCTCCACATGCGCGGATGCCTCAGCCAGCACCGCGCCGTTTGTGGCGGGCGGCTGCATGTAAAATGCCCATCCCGCGCCTCGGCTTTCAGATTTCACCAGCAATGAGTTCGCGCCCTTGCGCAGCGCAAGCACGACCTGATGGGACATGCCGATGCTCCGCTCGTCGAAGTGAAGTTGTATATCCCGGTCGCCGGACTGCTCATAAACCACCTCGCCATTCAGCCAAATCCTGCAACCGTCGTTGTATTCCACATCAAGTGTCAGATCCATCTCCTCCGGCGAATTCAAATTCGTCCACGCGTAGGCCACAGCCGCACGACCGGTGCCGAAGGTCCTGCCAAAATCCACACAATGCATGCGATCCAGCGAATGCACCACCGGTTTCACTTCAAGGCGGTATTCGAAGGGCGTGTCACGGATGAGCTTGTCACCGATTTTCCTAACGGTTTCGAGAGGGGTATTCATGAAATTGACGAAAATGTTTGGTTGATTAGGAACTTCCCGCAAGCGGCGACGTGATCCGGACCGGCCTCCTCCAGCAAGATCGCAATCCCCGGCTTGTGACGCGAAATCCATTTGAAAAGCAGTCCGTAATCCAACAGACCTGTGCCAGCAGGACAGGTGACCAACTTCCCATCCTCGATCTGGAAATCCTTCGCATGGACCACGGCCACGCGGTCGCCGAAAAGCTCGAACGAGCGCCGCATCACATCCCCTTGCACCTGATAGTTCGCCGATGAAAGAAGATTCACCGGATCAAAAACCACTCGCAGGTGGGGCGACGGGATGTCACCCAACAAGCGCTGCATCTTCTCGGGACTTGATAGAACATGAGCGGTCACCGCCTCGATGCCGACGACCACACCGCAGCGCTCGGCTTCAGTCACCAACTCTTCCATGCTGCCCAGTAAATCCTGATAGACGGCCTCGCCGCCATTGCCGGGATGGGCGGATTGATCCGCATTCAGCGATCCGCTTTCCAGCGCCACGATGTTGCAACCAAAGTCTCGGGCATGACGCAGATGCTCCTTGAACAGCCCGAGAAGCATGGCCCGGGTCGGCGCGTCGGGATGAATTGGATTGATATAACAACCCAACACTTCGATCCGGACGCCGTGCCGTGCGAATGCCGTGCTGATATCCGCCGCCATTCCGGCGTTGATCAAGCCGGGCTTCATAGCCAATCCCTGAATCGCCTTCCCCAATGCCAACTGCACGCAATCCAAACCCTCGCCACGTATCCGGTGCGCAAGCTCATCCGCGGAAAAGCAGCCCATGTCATGAGCCCGGATTCCGAGACGAAGCGGCGTGGATGAATTTTGGGGCACTACTTTAATCTTATTAATGATGCCCACCCGATTGAGTTCAGGAAGGGGTATTGTTGCGTCAAGGGGGGGCACTTTTGCGTCGATTCACGAGTTCACGGGGCTTCGGCACTTGAGTAGGATTCATTTTCCCGAAATCAAGGTCCTGCCGGCCTCGTTTTTCATGAATGAGAGCGTTCGTTGCTTCCCTTTCGTTTCAATCATCAGTTCAGACCGCGCTTCATTCCAAGTAGTGACAGGCAGCTTATCCCCCTGCCGATAGGGAAAAAGCAGGATTTTGAAATCAGGCGATTTTGAACGACTGGCGATGACCAGACGCTTGTCCAGTCCGAAGGTCCGCGAACCACTCAACGCGCCTTCCGCCGCCTCGGGCAATAAGGTGTCTTTGCGCTCGAAGGTTTCAAGTCGGCTTGAGGGCCTGGAGGTGTAAAGATGAGGATCAGCAAGGTTTCCGAGCTGAAGCATCCGGACCAAAAGCAGCCGCTCGCCCGTTTCGGGCTTGGATACACCATCTGCATTTTTCGCCACGGTAGCGTCCCCCAGGATGATGTCGTTACCAGACATCGAGACCATTTCGGTATTCATTCCGGTTTGCATCAGCCACTCGTAGAGGCGCTCCTTTTCGTCCTTCTGAATGTCATCGACGACGAGCAGCCAAGGATTTTCCCCGCGTTGGAAAACCACGCTGCGATAAGCTCGGAGCACCGGATTGTGCGGCAGGCGCACCGGCCACGAATCCTCATCCCAAAGACGCGGATCGGTCTTCTCGAACCCTTTCCAAAATGCCTCCACGGCTGGCCGGCGGTCCTGTTCGATGGACACATCCGCGTATTCCTTCTGAAACTGTATGGCCTCTGCGGAATAACTTTTCCAGCGCGGATACTGGAACCGGATAAAATCCTGCTTCTCATTCTTGATCTGCTTGGGCCACCACCAATTGTAAGCCTCCTTCACATCAACGCTGGCAAATACCAACTCTCCTTTTTCCTCATGGCCCAACCACTCCCCGGGGCCGGGCCAATATCCCTGGCCGAGCCCATCAATGAGAATGTTGTTATGATGCCGTGTTTCCACCGAGCGAAAATTCTCCTTCGCCCACGCCCGCCCGTTGGCAAAAAACGTGAAATTTCCGCGGTCCGCATGTTCGTGACTGCCCCCCACAGAATCGATCCTACACTCGAACTGCATCGTCGCCGCATCCTTTTGCCAGCCGCTGCGCGCATTGAGTGAACCACGGACCGGATCAAACATCATCGTCGGCAGACCCAGCTTCGCACCATCCGCATAGTCCACCGGCTTCCCGGAATCATCCTTCATGAAGTCATCCGCCCACAACATCGGTTCGATGATGTGGAAATTTCCCGCGAACGGGCTGAACTTGTCAGGCACCGGAAGATGCCGGGTGGCAGCATCGGATCCAACATCCAGAGCGTTGGCAGCCAGCGGCGTCCCCTCCGACTTGGTTGCAAAACACTGCCAGAGGAAATCCGCCTTCTGATCCTCCGGGAAATAGAACCGCCACATAGCGAGCGTCCAAATCGTCGGCGGACCATCACCACCGTCGCCGTGACTCGTGAACCGGTCCATCGTCGGCTCCATCGACTGCAAATACCAATCTAACATCGCCCGGTGGTGGCTGTGCACAAGCAGATTGTCCCCACGGCGGGCGGCTGCCACCAAGAAGGGATTCGCCCAAACCAGGCCGAACTGAGTGTAGCCGACAGCTTCGGTCGATTGACCGCTCGCGGATATCCCATAGGTGAGATAATCCCGCGCCATTTCCACCCCCAGCTTGTAAACCCTTGGGTCGTATCCCTCCTCGCCTTCGATCGCCAGCGATAACAAGGGCTGTTGAAGCCCTACTGCGATCCAGTTCCAATTCCTAAAATGACGGGGCAACCGCGCACCGACGAACACTCGTCCCTTGGTGGCCGTGGAAATGACTCCGCGAACCGTCGTGCGCTGCGCCTCGGTCATGAAGTTGTGAGCGAAGTCATAGGCATACCCTAACAAATGGCCGCCGACACCCTCACGCATCCCCTGATCCACTCCGCCGACTCCGGTAATAGGACCGGAGGTCTTCGCCCGCCAGACATCATCATTCATCGGACCTGCTAGAACCTTCTCCAAGTTCGGACGGATCAAAGCAGCGTAGGTTGCGATGGCAGTCGCCGCCTTCCGCCCCTTGGCGTCGTCCTCGGAAATCATCGCGTCGAAGGCCTCCATCACAATAGCATAAATCCACGGTTGATAGTGACCGATCCCCGCGGGAAATCCCCCGCGTTCGCTGACAAGAGCAAGAACCCCCGCCTCATCTCCGGACGAAAGTTTATCATATAACTGGCCGCTCCATTGCTTCGGATCACGGAGCGCCGAATCGGTCCGCTTCCGCAGCGTCGCAAACAACGCACGACCCGTTTCGGTTTCCTTCAACCGACGGCGCAGGTCGGGAAGATCCTGCGGACTGAGAAGAATCCGGGGATGCACACCCGGCGGCGGAAGCTTTGATAATCTATCAAATGCAAACCCCTTGGTATTGTAAGTCACTGGAACCTCTGGAGATGGCGGAAACGGATAGACACCGTTCAGGATGTCTTCCGCAGATAATTCGCCCGGCAACTGGCGCGGAACTGTCTCAGCGTAAGAGAAGGAAAAACCCGCCATCATGACGAGCAGCGGAATGAGAACATAGGATCGCTTCATAAGATTGTTAGAATTTTGTATTGTGCCACCGAATCATGCAAACCTCTGACAGGTGGCATTCCTGGAAGACTGAAATATTCGCCACGATACAAGCTCGGGCACTGTGGGGAAGTGGTAAGTTTCCGGTAGTCGGCCCATGCCTCGTCATAACTGCGGACCGCGTCGGACAAGGCTGCGGGATTGCCGCTGCGGAAGCCCTCGATCATCACCCACCAGCCGTGATGCACAATGCGGAAAAGCCTCAGACCATAGGCTGATGACACCTTGACATACTCGCCCGCCGCACCCGGAGGCCAGTCGATCTTATCGGCGATTTCCACGATCCGTTCCCAAAGCCGCACCGCCTCGGCCTTCTCCTCTAACGCGTGATCCAATTTCCCTAGGGCCGTCAGAGTTTTCAGCACCACGCCGAGTTGCTCCAGGCCGCCAAGTCGGTCATCACGCATCCAGCAGGCCGTCGGCAAAACCGACTCGTCTAGCAGACTGTCGAACGCCTCGCAGTGGCGGCCTTTTAAGATAGCCCGTGAGGATAGCAGACATAGCTCGCGGAACTTTCCGATATCATCCCCCGCCAGTCCCAGTTTTTCGGCGGCATACTCCCTGAAAATATCCTCCTCGCCACGAGAAGGATCGCATAGGAAACGCGCCAGCACGTAGGAGTTAAGATCCGGCCAGAGTTCATTCGTGATATAGGGGCCATACCAGCCGCCGCCACGCGACCATGAATACACCCCTTGAATCATCGGATTTGCGATAAGGTCATTCAGTCCGATTTTTAACCGGTTCTCCTCGAAACCGTTGATGACCCCGTCCATCACGTAATTCGGATAGGCCCCTTTACCCTCGTATTCGCGCTGGCACTGGACCTCGATGATCTGCGGGTGCCTGCCACAGGTCAGGCATTCGTTGACTTTCACATGCCTCCAGAAGTCCAGCGCGGTGTGTTTAATGGAGAATGCTAGCTTAGGATGTGGCTCGATCTGGTCTGTGACTTCCAGATAGTGGTCAGGCCGGGCATGCAGTTTATCTGGGAAAATGTCCCACGTTCGGAAAAATACCTGCTTGCCATTTTTAATACATAACTCGTCACGCAGAAATCCAATCAGCCGCACATAGGCCTCGACCTGCACCGGGGACCAGCGGACATCGGCGGGTTCACAATCCGCCAGCGTTTCCTCATAAAGATACTCCGGCGTCCAGGCCGAACCGATACGTGGGATCGGCCCGTTTCCGACGTGGAAGGGAGTGTCCATCAGATATGTCTCTCCCACTCGAATGATGTATCCATCCACTTCGGGAAAACGGGCCGTAAGTTCATCGAACAGGACCCGATGTAGCTCCAAGGTCATCGCACGATCCAGCAGAATCCGTCCGTTTTCAGGATCACAAATTTCCGCCCCGAAATGTTCCACCAAGCGTTTCGGTAAAACAAAAAGATCGATATGATAAAACACCTTCAGACCGCTGGCCTTCGCTGCCTTTATTTCGCGTTCGATCCCCGGTGTGAATTCATCCAGCCATGCGCGGTCAGGCGATCCTGCCGGGAATGTGTCCACGCCGGTCGCGGCAAATGTCGCTATGCAGTTGATGTGTTTGAACACCTGACCGTTGAAACCATAATCTGCTAGATGCACAGGATCGAGGAACCTTGATTCAAAAGGCGCTTCACCGGGGTTGTGATGCACCATGTCGAGAATGTATCGCATACCTACTTCAGTTGGATGGAAGGATGTTGATATCAATCTCAGCAGTCGCCATTTGCACGGCAGGCTCGATGGCACGGCCCCATTGCCATGCGCACACGGTAACAGTGAGAGGCCGTTTGCTGCGCGGCGGAATGGGCGTGAATATCAGTTGATCGCCTTGGATTACGGCCGGTCCCGCGCGCACAAAAAAGCGAACCATCAGGCCGAGGTCCGACTTTGCGCTCAAACGAATCGATTTCACCGCTGCGGGGACGTCAGGAATCGGATCAAACGTGATTTTCTGCGGTGTCCCTGTCGTGTTTTTTTGAAGTTTCACTCCGCACGGTTGGACTGCCTCGCGAATCTGGTCGGTGCCATGCTGACGAGCCGCCAGATAACAGGCGCAACTTGGCCAACTGCGGTCTAGACTGATGCGGAACCTGTCGCTGCTAATGGGCACAACCGGCCCGCAGAGCCACTCCTTAGCCGGCGCACCGGGAGCCTTTACCAGTTTTTCACCTGCGCCGACAAAATTGTTAGGCAGTTGATCGAGCATTACGCCGTGCAGCGTGAAAGTAACACCGTCCTCTTCCATCACCGGTATCACGCTCGAAATGCCGTTGAAGTCGAATGGAAGAACTTTGCCATCGGCTGCGGCGAATGCAGGCAATTGAGTCTCGGCTTGCCAATTGATGGCAGCAAAGGCTCGCGCTTCATCGGCGCAGGTTTTATCGAAATACCACGGCAATCCACTGCCCTCGGGTGCCGCATCAACTGCAGCCACCACCTTGCGGTCTCCATGTCCGGGAACCGGCAAATCCGCTAGATAACCCTTGCTCAAATCCACCGGATTCAAAACCGCGCGATCATCAACAGGCAGGCGTGCCTTGGCTGCAAGATCAATGTAGCGGGCGAAATACGCCGTCAGACGTTCCGAACAATCGAAATGTCCGCTACCTCCATCGATGATATAACTCAGCGGCCATTCGGGATTTTCCCGGCGCATTTTTAATACACTTTCGTAAGGCTTTTGTGATTGATTCCACTCTGTCCGAATGTCGGCCTTGTCCTGAGCCCATTCTTGGGCGGTGCCAAATGTTACCAACGCTGGAACCTGCCTGTTTTTCAGCGGAAAGTGATGGTTTTTAATCCAGATCCCAGCGATGCAGCGTTGCGGACATTGCTCTACCAGCGCGTCCACCATTAGCAAGTGTCCGGACTCCCCCATGGGCAGCCATGGCACCGTCGCCACCTCCTCATAGCCGGAGGTTTTGGCCAGGCCATTGAGGAGTTGCTGTAAAAACGCCACTATCGTCGGGTATTCCTTGGCCATGTCCGTTCCCTTTGTGGCGTCTTTGCGGAAATTCATAAACGACGGCACACACCAAACAATCCCAAGATCATTCGCCGCACACGCCTCGCGGATGGACGGGTGGCCGACTAGACGATGCTCCGGCACGTTGGCGCACAAGACGAGCAATCCGCGAAGCCGCTTGCATTGTTCGGGGACCCAAAGATAGGCCGTCGCCTTACTGTTAGAGCCGTCCGCCCATGCAGAACATGTCTCGCTCTGCATGAACTGAAACACCTGATTTTCCGGCGAAACAAGCGCGGCCTTTGAATCCACCGCACGGCAGGTTTCATCGATGGCACAAAGTGACACCAGCCCAAAGATGATAGCGAACCAACCACGGCCCGCTTGGTTACACATATAGTTTATGGTGGAATTAATTTTCATTATTATGAGGCTTCTACACGATTGGAATTCAAGTCTTTGGAACGCGGAAAGAGTTTCATTTCAATCAATCCGGCAGCGACGCAGTGTGCATTCAATTCCGCCCCTGAGAGACTGGTGTGAACATTGTCTCTATCACTGCAAAACAACCACTGCACGTTTTCCATACCAAGGGCTTCGTAGCGGTCCGCAATGGCTTCTGTCAAGTCAACAAATGACACCCCGCAGGCAGCGGCCACCGCGGCCGACCACACCCCGTATTCACTCTGATGGCGAATCAGCTTTCCTCCATACCAGATGTTTTTCGCACTGAGTGATAGAATCACCGGAACGGCATGCCTCGCTTGAGTCTGCGCGACAAACTGCCGCAGATACCAACCGAACGTATGAACGACTTCATGATCCCCGTCGGGCATGGTGACATCACACGTTTCCTCACCCACGCCTGTTAGGACGCCTCGGCAGCGGCCCTCGGCCAGATGGTCGGCATCATTGTGGCCAAACTGAATCAATACATAATCGCCAGCCTTCATTTCTGCCAGCACCCTTGCCCACAAGCCCTCTCTTCGGAATGACCGCGTGCTGCGTCCGGGTCGCGCCCGGTTGCGGATAGTGACAACCACCGGGTCAAGATATTTTGCCAGTTCATCGCCCCAGCCTCTCTGATTTCTGCCGTTGCTGAAAGCCGTCGAGTCGCCGACCACATAGAGCGAGGGTAACGTGGGGTTTTCTCCAGATGCAGCAACAACAACGGCCTTCATTTCCCGCGTCACCACAATCCGGCCTTCCGAATCGAAACCGAATTGGATTTCCGCGAGCTGCTCTGGACAATCGACCGATTTGATGGAAATCACCATTGAGTAACACGGTCGCGATTCCGCACTCCATAAAAACGGTGTACCAATCCGCAGTCCTAACTCGAAATTCGATTGACCTATCAGAAGATCCAGACGAGTTGGAGTCGCCAAAGCCAGTGGTATCTCGGGTGTGCTTCCGTCATATCCAAGTTCGAACACTTCCACCCGGACCAGTGCTGCCTGAGGGCATGACCGCGCATTTTCAACGGTGAATCTAACGATCAATGTGGCCGCAACTTGATTCATGACTCCATCAATCAACGTCACACTCCGGAGCATTTTACGGCTATCATTCATGAGTATTTCCATCACTTCGATTGGTAACTGAAGTAATCAAATTCCGCCCAGGCCGAGCGGTCGGAGAGATCCTGGCAGCACACGCCCCAGAACGTGCCGGTGAAATTGCTATGCGGCGAGACCCAGTCGCCAAGCATCGTCGCTTCGAACACACGATCCACCACGCTCCATGCAACACCATCTAACGACCAGGCGAAGCGGAGTTGGTCAAAATCGTTTTCAATGCGTAGATTTATCCTGTCACCTTGATCGAGAGGCAACTCGGCCACCTCGTAACGGCTGGCCTTGGTGTTTTCAGACGAGATCACGCCAAGCTTGATTTTCCCTTCACCCGCCGAGGTGATGCGGAAATAGTGGTAGTGCAGGCGGTCATAGTAGGAGATTAATCCGGCGGCTTGTTTGAAATTCTCCGGTTTGAACGAGACACAGGTTTCTGCGCTCGCCTTGAAATGTTGGAGACGCCGTGCGACGAGGCTTTGGTCGAAACAGGATGCAAGCGAATCCCGGCCACGCAGGCTGAGCCAGCCCTTGCGTCTCGTTAGAGAACACCAATCTCCGGCAATCGGCTCGCGGAGTGTTTGGAAATGCGGATTCAGTTTCGTGCCATCGAAGTCGTCGCACAGCACATCCTGAGGCCATGGCTGCGGCGGAAGATCGACCTCCACGGTGTCCTGCGGCGAGTTGTTGCCATGTGCCAGTCGCGGCCAACCTTCGTCATCCCAGCAGAGTTTCTGGATGCAGGTTTCGCGGCCCAGCGGAGCAGATTTGTTTTCCTCGCGGTCCATTACCAAACGGCCGGTGCGCTGGAGTGGACGGTGGCACAAGTGAACGGTGAACCACTCGCCCACCTGGGTTTCGACGAAACACCCGTGTCCGGTGGACTTGAGATTCAGGTGGTCCTTCTGATACGCGGTGAGGATGGGATTTTGCGGATGAATCTCGTATGGTCCTAACAATTCCCTGCTACGACATACGCTGATGGCATGGCGCATCGAAGTTCCTCCCTCTGCGGTAATGAGATAATACCAACCGTCCTTCCTGAGAATATGAGGCCCCTCGGTGATGCCAATGGCGCTTCCCGGCCAGATTTTCACCGGTTTTCCGACGAGCTTCATCGTTCCCGCATCGAACTCCTGTAGGATGATGCCGTCGAAACGGACAGGTGTGACCGCCTCGCCCATCTGCATCTGAACGATGTATTTCCGTCCGTCGTCGTCATGAAAAAGGCTCGGATCGAAGCCACTGGAGTTGAGGAAAACCGGCTCGCTCCATGGACCCTCAATGTGGTCGGCGGTGACGAGATAATTCGGGGTATCCATCACCACGCCGCCCATGTGGTGGCGGACGTTGGTATAGACGAGCCAGAATTTACCGTCAGCGTGGGTGAGGCAGGGAGCCCAGACGCCGCCGGAGTTCTGGCAGCCCTTCATGTCGAGCTGTGAGACTCGGTCGAGTGCGCGGCTCAGCAGCCGCCAGTTCACGAGATCCCGCGAGTGGTGGATCTGCACTCCGGGAAACCACTCAAAGGTCGAGGTGGCGATGTAATAGTCCTCGCCGACGCGGCAGATGGACGGATCGGGGTTAAAGCCGGTTAGAACGGGATTGCAGAGGATACTCATACATTAGGTTCGGCATAGATACCGGGGATGACGGGATTTGATCATGATATAAAACAGTTAGATATGAGTTTAGGAAAGGAAACCAATTTCGCCTCATTCGCCACCAACTCCACCGTGGGACACCCGAGCAGCACGTTTTCAGACAAAGGACTTCTGGCTTCCTCGGTACTCTCGACCAACACTCTCACCACCGCGATGACGGGAGTTGGATTGGTAAGCCTAACGACCAATTCCACTTCATCATCGGATACAATCTCCGCTTTGATGTGATCGAATGCAACGACGAGCGAGCGATCCGGTTGGACGTACAAGCCGGGAATCTCGATGGTGGTCAGCATCAACGAAGTTTCCGCCCAAGTCGTCATGCGCAATGTCTCGCCGATGCGCTCGGGCCCTTCCCAGTCGGTCATGTTCACACGCTCACACATGTGGCCGGCCTTGGCGTCGCCCAGCGGTCTGAGCGGATGCGGCAGATATTGCGGTAGGCCGCTGGCGATGTCATATAGCAGATCGAGAGGAAAACGGTCGCCAGTCGCGCGGAACAACTTGAACAAGCCAAGCCCGGACAGCGTGCACAGACCAGGAGCCGAGTGCTTGTTCTGCGTGTTCGCATAAACCGATCCGTTCGTACGGATACCGGCCTTACCGAACATCGAGTCTGACGGAAATTTAAAATCATAGGAAACCACCCAGGTGGAAAACTGCCGCGTTACCTCCCCGGCCCGTGCTAGCCATTTCGTATCGGCACTGGATTCATGCAGCGCGATGTAAGACTCGATCAAGGCCGACCAAGATTCCGAATCCGGGTTCTGCAATGCATCGCCGGGGCCACCGCAACTGATGCCCTTGCGGGTGAAATTTTGATAGAAATACTCTGCGGACTGGCGAGCGACATCCTGATAGTCGGACCTATCGAACCAAGCCGCCGCCAACACCAGCGCCGCCGGGGCAAGCGCCGCACTGGTCGAGCCTCCAACGCGAATCTCACCGGTGAGTGAATCAACGAACTGCCCGAACTGGCCGTTTTCACGCCAGAGTTTCACAAACGCATCGCAGACCAGGCGGGTCCCATCGCACCACGCGGGTTTTACCTCAATGCCGAGTTTTTCCATCAGCATGAATTGCTTGATGATGAAAAACACGGCGTCAGCGCTCTTGCGGATCAGGTGCCAATTGGCTGTGTGGGGTTTACGAATATCGCCGCCAAGCCATTCGGTGCCATTTCGGCCGCAATCCCAGAAGAATCCGGACGGGGCGATGCCGTTTGGAAACAGCCAGTCAAAATTCCGCAGCACATTGGCACGAGTCTCTTCGCAGCCAGCGAAAAGCAGTGGATAGGTGCTGATCATCCCGCCGGTCCAACCAATCTGCCAGTCCTGGAGGAAATTCTGCCGCAAACCTACGGAGTAATATCCGTGCTCTTGGACGAAATTCTCGCGATTGAACTTTTCTTGCTGAAGGGCGAAACAGGCGGAAAACGGTAACACTTCTTCCCGCAGCGTGCAGCGAGGTTTTCGGATTTCGGCATACTTGTCGAACAACGACTGCACGTCCGGTGCGGGAAAAACGTGAAGTCGAAACGAGATAGTCACATCATCACCCGCCTGGAAATTTCCAGGCTCATCCACGGAAGGTGCGCGCATGTCGCATATCCGGTAGCTGTAAAGCTCGCGCACCAACGGCGCGGTGATCGAAAGGGTCGCCTTGCTCCGATCCCGGTTTTCTTCGATGCCTAGCCCATAGTCCCCGAGCGAGTTTCCCTGATCGGTTAACAACCAATATCCCCTGCCCGCCGCTGCGGACCTGAAGCCGATGCCTGGCAGCGCCATGCTGCCACTGCGCTCCTGGATGCGCGATGGTCCGTCGCGTTCGTTGAGCTTTGGAATATCCGTGACGATGATGGGTTTGTCAGGACCGATATCCTCCACGAACCACAGCTTGGGAGAATAAGGAAGCCGCCGCGACAAAAAGCGGTTTCCATCATAAGCGGCCGCTGGCATCAACACATAGTTCTCCACCGACCAATCGGCAAACTCAAGATCCACCGAGACACTGGCATTAGGCAATCTACCCGATACACAGGTAAAAGTGACTTCACAATCCAATGCTACGCCATCAAGCGGAGTTGATCTCATCGATGCCACCCACCTCGAACCACCAAGCTCCAATTCCCGAGGCTCACCAGTTAATAGACCACTTGCCTGATTCACCAGCAGGTTGAATCGGTCAGGCGCGTATTGATTCAGTCGGGCACTGATAGGTGGCAGAGTCATGGTTGGACGCTTACGGTTCTCCGGTGGCAGCCTTCTTCGGGGTGAATACGGTCAAACCCTCGAGGTTCTTCGTTTGCGGGGTGAAAAGGCTACAAAGATAACCCACCACCATGCATGAAAGAATCGCAATCGGCATATAGGTGGACCAGTGCAACGGCGTGAAGAGCTTAACCAACAGCGTGATGATGATGCTGGCGATGGCCCCGCAGACAGCGCCGAAGCCATTGACCCGTTTTGTGAACATCCCGAGCGAATAAACGCCCACCACCCCTCCCCCCATCAGTGAGACGATCTGACTCCAGACGACCATCAGGGATTTGGGATTGGTCCCGGCTAACAGCAAGGCCATGGTCGTGCCGACAATGCCCACCACATAGGAGGTGATCTTGAGCGTGCGCAACCGTTGTTTGTCAGTCGCCTGCGGACGTATTTTCGGATAGAAATCCTCGGTATAGATGGTGGCCACGCTGTTCATCGCGCTGGCGACGGTGGCCATGGCGGATGCGAAAATCGCGGCGATGACCATGCCAGCGAATCCCGGCGGCATCGCCTGCGTCACAAACAGTGGCACAATTTGGTCATTCTGTGCGGTTGGCGAAAACTGCTCTGGATGCGCCCGGAAGTAACTGAAGATGGCGATTCCCAAAACATTCGAAAGAATCCCGATGAGAATGGCACAACAGACCTCCATCGCCGTCACCCGCCGGACCTCATGCAGTGGGGCCGAGAACACCCGCTGGATGATCGGCTGGTCACCCGCCTTCACAACTGTAAATTGCAACATATAACTAATCAGCAGAATCCATATCGCTGGCACAGTCACATCCCAAGTCAGGATTGCCATGTCAAACTTGCCATAGTCGCCGCTCGTTTTCAAAAACTCACCGAAGCCACCCGGCAGGCTTACAATGGCTACGACAACCATCGACAGCGGTGCGATGAATTTCAAAACCCCTTGGAATACCTCCGTCCAGATCACCGACTCGAAGCCACCAACCGCCGTATAGATCGTCGTCAGAATTCCCATCAACAGCACGCTCAAGTAAACGTTCATTCCGGTTACCGACGCGATTGCTAAGGCCGGCAGCACTAGCACCACAGCCGTGCGGCCGATGGTCTGGATGGCGATGCACTGGGCACTCGCGATGAGCCGCAGCGGGTTGTTGAACCGCCGTTCGAGATATTCATACGTGGAGGTGATCTCCATGCGCCGCAGCAGTGGGAAGATATAATAAGCCGTGATGAAATAAGCAGGGATCAAGGTGGCGACGACCGGCAGCGTCCACACCAGGTTGGTCGCAAATGCCAAGGCCGGGATCGCCATGAAACTGATGGCGCTAGCACCCGTCGCGAACATGCTGATACCCGCTGCCCACCATTTCACCTTGCGATTTCCAAGTGAGAACTCCGCGCTCGATTCCTGTTTGGCAAAGTAGAATCCAATGCTTGCGAGGATGAGGAAATAGCCAATCACCACAATATAGTCGATCATCGCCAGTTCCCGCATCATCCGAGGGAACGAAACTTCACGGGTGCCATTGCGGTCCATGACCCACACGCCCGGATCCATTTTTAAGGCGAGGAAGTCGCTGGCAGGAAGCTCTTTATCAAATGCACACCAAGCATCCGTGACCGTATGATAGAGCCAGGGCCGGGCGCCCTCTCGCTTCGTGGCGCTCACCGGAGGCAGTCCCTGAACCTTTCCGTCTTCCACCCCACCCGCCAGCATCACGCTGGCCTGCCCCAAGGCAATGGCGGTAGCCCGGGCACTCGGATGCGGGAGGTCGCTTACCCGCTTCCAACCGATATAACTGGTCGCTTCGATTGGTTGCGGCCGATAGACCCAGGTTTCGTTAGAAACACTAAGACCCGGCTCCACCCCTCCGAACACGCAGAGCATGCCGTATTGGGCCGTCACCGCGAAAAACGCGCGTGGCGAATTTGGAAAAACCTCGCCCTCACTCCACGTGGTAGCCGGCACCCCGTCGATGAAATGCAACTTCCAAAGTTTCTTTTCAAACACCGCAGGCTCGAGGGATGATACTCCACCAAACACATACAAAGTCTGTCCGATCATCGCCGCACCCGCGCCGGCCAGTGGCTGGGGCAAGGATGGCAACTTCTCCACAACGAGTCCGCCCTCTGCATTGGCCTGCAAAAGGGTCACCTCGGAAATCGGCTTACCGGAAATCATCCCGCCAGCCACTACGACTCGATCATCCCACTGCGCGTTCGCCGCCCAAGCCGGAACAATCGTCTTGGATTCCTCCCACGCGCCACCTCCGCCCAGAGCGGCCCACACGGCCAGCGCACCATCATCACGCTGCGAAGTGGTAGCGGCGGCAACCAGCAACCGCCCCTTCGACTTCGCCGCAAAGCCACCACCGACCAAAAATGGTAACGGCGGACTGCCTGTTGGTTTCACCTCGATTTTTTGGGTCGAGTTGCCCGTCTCCCCCGCAAACATAAGCGATGGAAGCGCCAGAAAACCAAGGCAACAGGTTTTCACGACGGAAATGAGCCAGCGGCAGGTGCCCGGCGTGATTTGGTTTCGGTTCATTCTGTCAGTTGGATTTTTTATTTTGGGTGCTACGGTCGGCGACCCGACCATTGAAATAACTCCCCTCGCGGATCAGTCACTTTCTTCGCCCCTCCTTGGTTTCAATGAGCCTCGCAATCGACATTACCAAATCTCCCGGTGAACCCACTAGGGGGTTTTTGCGTCGTCCAAGGGCGATTTTACGTCGTTTGACACCGGTTGACCTAGCGAGTTCGAAGCGCCTCCATGATGGCACACGAGTGGCAACCTCAGTCCCTCGGTTGTCGGCATTGGCGTTGCCGCCGTCGAGCAGGTAGCGCCCTTCCAAGAGTGCCGATCCCGCTTCGGAGAATAGCTCAAGGTCGCCGGGCTCCGAGAGTCCTAGATGCACGAGCGGACACCCGGGGCGCAGCCATTTCAGTTGTGACTCCATGTCCTTCCGTCCCCCCACGCTTACGAGGAACTTCGGATTTTTCTCGATCTGCCGCATCGTTTGCTGCGGCAACCTCTCCAGCACTTTGCGCCACGACCATGCAAGCCTGCGGATCATGTCTCCTGATTCAGTCTGCGTCTCAGCGATCAGCCCCATAGACACTTCTGCACGGGGCTCCAGTGGGCGCGGAGAGGGCTTCGGGGTCATAAGGAGCGGCGACACTCTTGTCGCCGGTGCCGATGAGCTTGCGGCCAGGATGTTGCTTCTCCTGCCTCTTGCCGAGTTTTAAAACCTTTTCCTTGCGGATCGTGCGAATTCGCACTATGGATTTCCCGGAGATGTTTCCTCCTCCTCGCACCGCATCCGCTTCGATTCGGCGAATGATCGTGGAATGCCTGCGGGATCCGAGGCGGAGATTCATTCATCGCGATAACTTGCGTTTCCTACAATCCGTCGATCTCAGGGATGACGAACTCATCCGCGATTTGATCGAGGATCTTGAAAACTACGAACTGTTCCAAAAGCCCAACACGCAACCTCAGAAATACCAATTTGTGATGGGATACGAGGACGGCGAACTCCTCATCCACATCACCCTTTCTCCAGACAACTCCGAACCTCCGCGGGTTAAAATCGCGGTGCATCGCCACAACATTCCAGGCCCGCCACTGCCACTCATACCAATTAAGAAACAGCCATGAAAACGAAAACACACTCTCCCCAAGGTCATCCCTGCTTTGAATGCGAGGGCGGCGTTCTGCTGCCCGTTCGTGAGCCCTTCACCACGCGCACTTCCGAGGGTATGGAAATCACTATCCCGGATGTGCCCATGGAACGCTGCAACTCCTGTGGTGACACCGTGCTTTCAGGCGAGGCGACGGCTTATGTGAACGATTACCTCGACCGGGCCGTCAGTCGTCTATCACGCCTGGAGTTGCAAGCCTTCCTCGATCAATATCACCTCACCCAGCGCGAGGCAGAACAAATCCTCGGTCTCGGCGAGAAAATGATCGGTCGATGGCTCAAAGGCCCGTTCCAAGTTTCCGCCTCCATCAGCAATTACATCCGCGTCCTGATGGCGGATCCCGGCGCGTTCGAGATTCTCAAGGCACGCAAGTGGGCGAAGGGGCGGACGAAGATTGCAAGTTAAGGAGCTACGACACTCTTGTCGTAGATGCCGATGCTGGGCCAATGAGAAGAGCATCGCGCATTCCAATAGCCTCACATCTGCCATCACCACAGGAGTGTGGTGCCTCCTTAAATCGCGAGGGCTCGCTCGCTTTGCCATAATGTGTAATTACCGGGCGGCAGCTTGGCGGGGTTCTGGCGGATGTAACGCACAGCGTTCGCGAAGTGTGTGGCATCTCGGATGATCGTGTCGCGATAGCCTTTCTGCCAGATGCTTCCTTTTCCGATCCGGCGTGCGGAGATGCCCTTCCAACTTTTCATGAGTTGCTCAAGTCGGGCACGGGCGGTGAAAATCAGGTGGACATGATTGGGCATGATGACCCAGGCGTGATGGTCCGCGCGGGTGGCCTGGTCGTGCATGAGGGTTTGTTCCAGAATCCGCCGGTTGTCGGGGTTTTTCAGCAAGCAGGAACCGGAGCCCTCGTCGAGCCATTGCTCCAGTATCGAGGTGAAGCGGCGGTGATACTCGGTCTCGTCCTGCGGCGACCTTGGCTCCGGATGGAAAGCCAGCCAGATGGCACGCTCTTCCTTCCACTGGCGGATCTTGTTTGCGGGCATAGCATCACCCAGACGAAAGGTGACGAACTGCATGGATTCGGATTGCTGCCAGTGCGGGAGTTTCGCGCCGTGTTTCCGAATTTCCTCGGACGGGTCAAGATACTCGCTCATTGAAGAATTGCATAAAAACAGAAAGAGCGTGTCAAGGCAGGCGCTCGTTAAGGAGCCACGACACTCTTGTCGTGGATGCGGATGGAAAGCCTTTGAAAAGAGCTTCGCGCGTTTCAAAGACCTCTCATCCGCCCGCACCACAAGAGTGTGGTGCCTCCTTAGGCCTCTTACAACTGCCCCAGCCCCTTGAGCGTCTCCAAAATCCCCTCGATCTGCTCGGTTCGTTTTTTGTTTTTGCGACCGAAGTGCGCGGAGAGGGATTCGGGGTCATAAGGAGCGGCGACACTCCTGTCGCCGGTGCCGATGAGCTTGCGGAGGATGGCGACTTGATCTGGCAGCCGGTCGGGCCAGATGGAGGAAGAGGGATTGATTGACGATTGAGGATTGTTGATTTTGGATTTTTGATTTGGAGAGGAAGAGTCCGGGTCGGTGCCGGGGAGGTTTTCTTGTAGCGGCGGTCTGCTTGTCCCGGCGAAGCTTTGCGAAGACGGATGAACGTCGCTGGCTTTTGTTGGGTTCTGATAGTCCGGGCGGAGCCAGCGGATGAGGCCGCGCTTTTCTTCGGCGGCGCGCTCGTGGTTGAGGGCGACGAGGCGGGTGAGGAGGACGTCTTTTAAGGAGCCACCACACTCTTGTGGTGGGGTGCATGGAACGTCATTGGGAAGAGCTTCGCGCTTTTCAATGGCCGCGCATTCGCTTGCACCACAGGAGTGTGGTGCCTCCTTAAGGTCCACCCACCCATACGCTTCTAACACGGCTTCATCCAGCTCGTCGTGGATCTGGCGGAGGACGGTGACGAGGCCTTGGTCGTGGAGTTGCTTGTCCTTGGCGGTGAGCGGCTCGCCGCTGCGGAGTTTTTCTAACACGTTGTAAATGCCGGTGAGCGTGAGGCCGGGATGTTGCTCCTGCTGCCGCTTGCGGTGCGAATCGAGACGCTCGCCGAGATCGCGGATGCGCTGCTTGAGCTCGCCTTCTTCGAGCGCGGGGAATGGAAAGGGTTCGAAACAGCGGGTGTTGTTGTAGCGTGGACGATCTTCGAGAGTGCCTCCGGTAGCAAGAGCCCAAACAACATGTAATCGTGACGACAATACTCCCAGATGGAATGCATCATTGATGCAAATGGTGTTGAGTGCCTGGTCGGGAAGCGTAGCGGTATCAAGAAGCACGAAAAACCGGTGTTTTGCTGTAACCGGAGTGACAATTACGCGCTGGAGGCCTTCCATCTGGAGTCGGAGAGCAGGTTGCGGTTCGCCCAGAATCCACCAGCTATCGCGATAGGAACCACGGCTGTTTTGCAGGCGATGGGGACGAACCGTAGTCATGAGTCGTTGAAAGCATGCCGGAGCGACTCGGAGAGCATCCGATTCAGACAATCCGAAAAAGTCGATGACTGAAACACAACGAGATTTATCGGTCAGGTCCTTACCATTGAGATAGGGGCGTATATGGTTGCCAGCACCAAGATCCGTGCTGCGGAGTAATTTGGTTTCTTCAGGATCGAGAACAAAACCTTCGCCAATCGTTTGGACTCCGCGTGAAACGATTTTTGAGTTTGATAGAAGAGCTCCGCACGATGTTAGGTCTGCGCCGATTTGAAGATTGGGGGCAATAAGGCCCCCACTCCTTATGAGAGTCACTTCGTTCTCGCCGTCTTGTCGGGCTTGCTCGGTGATGACTTTTTCGAGGATGCCTTCCGCCTTGCCGGGGGCGGCGACGGTCATGGCGATGCGGACGGCGGCTCCGTCGGCGGAGTCAATCCATGGGTGGTCGGGGATGGCGTAGGCGAGGTGCAAGGGCAGGGACCGACCTCCGGGCGGTCCGAGCGAATGAGGTGCGGATGGATCGACCAAGGTGAGATCTTTTGAGCCTTTCTTGGGCTTCGGCATCCGCTTTCCATTCTCCGGACCGCCCGGAGGTCGGTCCCTGCCATTCGCTGGACGGCCCGGAGGTCCATCCCTCCCTTCGAGAAATTGCTCGATGACGCGGCGGTTAAAAGTTTGGTGGATGGAGTTGGTGGTGATGAAGCCGAAGCGTTTGCAACGGCCTTGCGCGGTTTCCGCAGCAGCCTTGCACCACCAGAACATGACGAAGTCGGCGGACTCGGGGACATCGCCTTTCCAGGCTTTGCGGAGGGCTTCGGTGTAGCCATCGCCAAGGGCATCGCGCATCCGGGAGGCTCCGATGAAGGGCGGATTGCCGACGATGTAATCCGCCTGCGGCCACTCGGCGCGGCGGGGATTGACATAATCGAAGAGGGCGATGGTGGCGGATTCGTCGGGGACTTCCTTGCCGGTGACGGGGTGGGTCTTGGTGGTGTAGCCGTTCCAGATTGTTAGGATTTTCCCGCTAACAGGATCGCGGCGTGGGAGTTTTTCGTCGTAGGCGAGCACGGCGTCTTGCTGGCGGATGGTCTGGGTTTTCGGGAGCAACGGGCGGTCGCCGGTGTCGGCCTTGCCGGTGGTTTTGCGCTGCCACTGGAAGTAGCCGATCCAAAGGACGAGCTGGGCGATGGCGACGGCGTTGTGGGAGAGTTCGAGGCCGAGGAATTGCTCGGGGCGGACTTTGTATTCGTTCATCTCGAAGGTGGCGTCGCCACCGAGGGCGGTGACGAGTTCGAGCACCTCGGCTTCGAGGCGTTTCATGTGTTCGAGGGTGACGTAGAGGAAATTGGCGGTGCCGCAGGCGGGATCGAGGATTTTGATTTTGCAGAGGTGGCGGTGGAAGGCGGTGACGAGCTTGAGAGCCTCGGCATCTTTCTTTTTCGCCTCGGCGCGAAGCTTGGCGGCGGCGGCTCCGATTTCCTTGGCGGCGGCGGTGGTGCCGAGGGCTTTGATTTCCTGGTCCATTTCCGCAGCACGGTCGTCGGCGGCATCGGCCTCGCGGTGGAGGTTGGCGGCGGCGATTTTGGTGGCGTCCCACTCGTCGCGCAGCGGCTCGATAATGGTGGGGCGGATGAGGCGCTCGACGTAGGAGCGCGGGGTGTATTCCGCACCGAGTTTGTGGCGCTCCCGGGGATCGAGTGCGCGGGTGAGGAGTGTGCCGAAGATGGAGGGCTCGACGGCGGACCAGTCTGTGCTGGCGGCATCGGTGAGCATGGCAAGCTGGGCGGCGGAGAGTGGGAGGGCGGTGGTGTTTTCAAACAGCCCGCCATTGAAACAGGCGATTTCCTTGAACAGCAGGGCACTGTAGGCGGTGCCGGTGGCCATTTCCTGCCATAAGCCGGAGACGAGCACGGGGAAGCCGTGGGGCGAGGCTTTGACTTTTTCCAACAGGTTTTTAAAGCCGTCCTCAGGCAGCAGGCCGATGTCTTCGGCGAACATGGTGAAAAGGCAGCGTTGGAGAAATCCGGCGATGACGCGCGGATCGTGGCCGTCGGCCTGGAGGGAGGTGGCGAGCTTGGCGAGGCGGCCGGCGATGTCGCGAGTGACCTCGGCGGCTTTTTTGGAGGGGTCTAACGAATACGGATCGGTCCAGATGGCGCGGAGGGTGGCGCGGTGTTTTTCCTCGCGAAGATCGGTGAGGAGGATGCGGTGGTTTTTCGGGTCCGGGAAGCGTTCGTAATGGCCGCCGGTGCCGGAGAACTCGGCGTAGAGGTCGATGCTGTGGCCCACATCGCAGACGATGAGAAACGGCGGGCGGCCCTCGGCGACGGGCAGCGAGGTGATGTAGCCGCGGCCTTGGTGAAAGGCGCGTTCGAGGGCGCGGTCGAAGGCGGCGGTGCCGCGCTTGCCGTGGCCGGTCTTGGTGACGGCGGGTTTGGCGAGTTCGTCGGGGGAGGCCTCGACGGAAGTGCCTTGTTTGGTTTCGAGGACGAAGTGACGGGACTTGTAGAGGTCGATGTAATTGGTGACGGAAGAGCCGTCGGGATTCACGCGGGTGATGGCGCGGTCGAAGACATGAAGGTTTTTCGCGGGAGCGGGCGAGGTGGGATCGGGACGCGGGACTTCGAGAATGTCGCAGAGTTCGGAGAGGAACATCTGGTAATTCGCGCGCTCGGCGGCACCGGAGTTTTCCCAGCGGGAGATGAAGGAATCAATGAGAGAGGAGGACATGAGTGCTGCTTGAATGGAACTCCAACAGTTTTGTGGCAGCGAGGCAAGGGCTGGCAGCGGGAAGTGACCGGAGTTCATTATTCACCGTCCACATCCTCCACAGCTTGGAACCCGCACATGTGGTGAAGAAAATTTTCGCCTAAACTTTTCCCATCATCATATCCAGATATGAAGATTTGATGCTTGATGTCGGGCAAGCTATGACTAGGTTTCTCCTATGCCGCAGGCCGACCTCACCGCAGAACTCCAACGCGCCCTCACCGAACGAATTCTCGTGCTCGATGGGGCGATGGGAACCACGATTCGCAGCTACGGACTCGGTGAGGCCGACGCTCGTGGCCCGCGTTTCGCTAACAACGACAAGGATCTGCTGAATAACGGCGACATCCTATCTATCACCTGCCCAGAAATCATCGGCGACATTCATAAGCGCTTTTACGAGGCGGGCTCGGACATTTGTGAGACCAACACATTTTCCGCGACCGGCATCGCGCAGAGCGAGTTTTTCATCGAAGACCCACGTGAAAAGGGCGGGCGGAAAGATCCCGAGTTTTTCCAGAAAATCCTCGATCACCCGTTTCTCAACGATCTCGCCTGGGAAATGAACGTGGAGTCTTCCCGACTCTGCCGCAAATGGGCGGACGATATCGGCACCGATACCGGCCGCAAGTGCTACGTCGCCGGGGCTATCGGGCCGTTAACCGTTTCCCTAACGAACTCGCCGGATGCGAACGATTCAGGTTTCCGGGTGGTGACCTTCGATCAGGTGCTGGCCGCCTACAAACATCAAATTCGTGGTCTGATCGAAGGCGGCTGCGATATCCTAATGGTCGAGACGATTTTTGATTCCCTCAACGCGAAAGCCGCAGTTGTCGGCATCGAGGAAGTGTTCGCCGAGGACGGCCTGCGACTCCCCGTGATCATTTCCGCTGCCGTGGGACTGGGTGGGGAAACGATGATTTCCGCGCAAAAAGTGGAAGCGCTGTGGAATGCCTTCGCCCATGTCAAGCCACTGGCCATCGGCCTGAACTGCTCGCTCGGGCCAGATCTCATGCGTCCCCACCTTGAAGATCTCTCCGCCTGTGCGGCGACTTGCATTTCTTGCTACCCGAACGCCGGCCTGCCCAATCCATTAGCCCCGACTGGCTTCGATTTGGAGCCGCAACACATGTTCGAGTACATGGCGGAATTCGCCAAGGCCGGGCTGCTGAATCTAGCAGGCGGATGTTGTGGCAACACCCCCGAGCACGTCGCCGCCATTGCCAGGGCGGTGGCGAATTATGCGCCTAGGGAAGTGCCGCTAGTGGGTTGAGGAAATAACCGCAAAGGCGCGAAGGTCGCTAAGGGAACGCGAAGGATAAGAGTAAACAACACTGGACTAGAATGAAAGAATATCTGAACAAACTATCAAATGAGGTGATTGGGGCGGCGATTGAGGTTCACCAGGATTTGGGGCCCGGACTGCTCGAGTCATCCTATGAAGCCAGTTTGCAACACGAGTTGAGCCTGCGTAGAATCAACTCGGTTAGGCAATTGCTTCTGCCAATCACTTACAAGGAGATGGTGATCCCCGACGCCTATCGTATCGACCTGCTGGTTGAAGGCTGCCTTGTTGTCGAACTCAAGACTGTCGAGGCTTTGCTTCCGATTCACTCCTCGCAAGTCCTCACTTATTTGCGCATGTCCAACAACCATCTCGGGCTGCTCATTAATTTTCGGACCATGCTTCTCAAAGACGGCATCAAACGTCTCGTTCACAACTTTCCATCTTAACTTCGCGATCCCTCCGCGACCTTTGCGCCTTTGCGGTTCAATCCAACTCTACATGAAAACCATCCCTCACGCTCTCCGACTCTCCGGCACCGAGGCTTACAACCACACCGCCGATAAACGCTTTTTGATGATTGGCGAGCGAGCCAACGTTGCTGGCTCTCCTCAGTTCGCAAAATTAGTTAGAGCCGGTGATCTCGAAGCCGCTGTAGAAGTCGCCCGCCAGCAAGTTGCCAATGGCGCGAACGTCATCGACATTTGTTTTGACGACGGATTGATCGACGGCAAGGCGATGATGAGTCGCTTCCTCCAACTGCTGCAAGGCGAGCCGGACGTGGCGAAGGTGCCGATCATGGTGGATTCCTCGAAGTGGGAAATTCTTGAAGAAGGGCTCAAGTATCTGCAAGGCAAAGGCATTGTGAACTCGATCTCGCTCAAGGAAGGTGAGGAAAATTTCAAAAAGCAAGCCCGCCACATCATGCGCTACGGCGCGGCGGTGGTGGTCATGGCCTTCGATGAAAATGGCCAAGCTGCATCCTACCATGAAAAAATCAGGATCTGCGAGCGGGCCTATCGGATCCTGGTCGATGAGGTTGGCTTCAATCAGGACGACATCATATTTGACCCAAACATCCTAACAGTCGCCACCGGGATTGAAGAACATAATAACTATGCCTTGGATTTCATCAATGCGACTCGATGGATTAAGGAGAATTTGCCCGGCGCGAAAATTTCCGGCGGAGTTTCTAATATATCATTCTCATTCCGAGGTAACAACAAAGTGCGCGAGGCGATGCACTCGGCTTTTCTCTATCACGCCGGACTGGCCGGGATGGATATGGGAATCGTCAACGCCGGAATGCTTGAGGTTTATGATGAGATTCCGAAAGAACTGTTGGAATGCGTCGAGGATGTGCTGCTAAACCGCCGTCCCGATTCCACCGAGCGCTTGCTGGAACTCGCGGAGAGTTATAAAAACGTGAGCGGCAAGGTACTCGCTGAAGATTTATCATGGCGTGATGAGTCGGTCGAGAAACGGCTGGAACACGCGCTGCTGCGCGGGATTGATAAATATATCGACGAGGATACGGAGGAAGCGCGTTTGAAATATGTTAGGCCGCTTAAAGTCATCGAAGGCCCGCTGATGGATGGCATGGGCGTGGTCGGCGATCTGTTCGGAGCCGGAAAAATGTTCCTGCCACAGGTCGTGAAATCCGCACGGGTCATGAAAAAAGCCGTCGCTTGGTTATTTCCATTCATGGAGGCGGACAAGGCGGAATATCTAGCAGGAGACATCGCCGAGCTGATGGCCGAGAATCCGGCGCTGACCGATGAGGAGGCGCTCAAGCTCGCGGAACGTGGCCGCTCGGCAGGCCGGTTTTTGATCGCGACGGTCAAAGGGGATGTGCACGATATTGGTAAGAACATCGTAGGGGTGGTGTTATCGTGCAATGGCTTCGAGGTGACGGATATGGGGGTTATGGTTTCGTGCGATAAGATTCTCGCCAAGGCGGTCGAACTCGGCGCGGATGTGATTGGTCTATCCGGTTTGATCACGCCCTCACTCGATGAAATGGTGCATGTCGCCAAGGAAATGGAGCGGCTCGGTTTCAAGGTGCCATTGCTCATCGGGGGCGCGACCACTTCCGCCGCACACACTGCGATCAAGATCGCCCAACATTATTCTGGTCCGGTGGTGCATGTCTTGGACGCCTCGCGTTCGGTACCGGTGACCACATCGCTTCTATCAAAAGACCAGCGCGACGCCTTCGCAGTGGAGAACCGCGAGAAGCAGCAGAAGCTCCGCGACAATTTCCTCGGCGGACCTAAGAAGGAAACCCTGACATTGGAGGACGCCCGCGCCGCCGGACCAAAGTTGGATTGGGCAAACTACACGCCGCCGGTGCCATCGTTTTTGGGCACCAGAATTTGTGGGCAGCCGGAAAGTTATGATCATTTGATCCGTGGAGCAGATGATTTCTACCATCAAAGGGCATACATTCTCCGCCATCCGACGCCTTGGAAAGAGGATTACTTGGAAGAAGATGGCATCCTGCCCGGAGCCTTTCTGAACGAATTGAAAAATTTCATCGACTGGACACCGTTCTTTCATGCTTGGGAATTACGTGGCGTTTGGGATCGGGAAACACTCACGCTCAAAACCAAAAACGAAGCCGGTGCGGTGGAAGCGGCGAAACTCTATCAGGACGCGCTCGGCTGGGTGGATCGCATTATCTCTGAAGGCCGCTTTCGTGCCGAGGGGATCTACGGATTTTTCCCTGCAAATTCCGAGGGTGACGACATCATCGTCTGGACTGACGAAACCCGGACTAGGGAACGCACCCGATTCCATAGTCTCCGCCAGCAGATCAAAAAAGATTCCGGCAAGCCCAACGTCGCTTTGGCCGATTGGGTCGGGGTGGGCAAAACGCGCGACTACCTCGGTGGCTTCGTCGTTGGCATTCATGGGGCACATGAATTCGCGGAAGAACTGGACCGACAAATCGACCCGTATGGCGCGATCATGGTGAAAGCCATCGCCGACCGATTTGCCGAGGCTTTCGCGGAATTTCTCCATCATCAGGCGCGCGTCGAGTGGGGTTATGAAACTGAGAGTGAGCTGACGCATGATCAATTGATCCACGAAAACTATCAGGGTATCCGCCCCGCTCCGGGATACCCCGCGCAACCGGATCACACCGAGAAGCCGATCCTGTTTGAATTGTTAGACGCATCGGCGACGACGGGTGTAACGCTCACAGAAAGCTGTGCGATGCATCCAGGTGCCGCGGTTTGCGGATTGTATTTTTCACATCCTGAGAGTCATTATTTCGCGATCTCCGAGTTGCAGAAGGACCAGATCGAGGATTATGCGAAGCGCAAGGGAATGAGCACGGAGGAGGCTGAGAAATGGCTCGGACCGTGGTTGGGATATGTTTGATCCGGACTCATGGATTTTGCCTAGACCGCGCCGATTTTTGGTCCACACTAAGAGCTTCCGACCATGAATACCTTAAATAAATCACTCATCGCCCTTGTGGCATTGCATTGCACTGGAACCCTATTTGCCGCGCGCGAAGAATGGAAATCTGATTTCACCGCGGCCAAGAAATTAGCGGCAGAATCCAAGCAGGATCTGCTCATGGACTTCACCGGTTCTGATTGGTGCGGCTGGTGCATCAAGCTCGACAAGGAAGTTTTCAGTCAAGACGCCTTCAAGGCCGGTGTGAAAGACAAGTTTGTTTTGGTCGAAGTGGATTTCCCCAAAGACAAGTCCAAGCTCTCGGCAGATACGCTCAAACAAAACACTGAGTTAGGTGGAAAATATGCGATCGAAGGTTATCCCACGATTCTATTGTGTGATGCGGAAGGCCGCCCCTTCGGCAAGACCGGCTATCAGGCAGGCGGTCCAGAAGCTTATGTGAAGCATTTGAACGAATTGCATGCAGCCAAGGATGTGCGCGACAAAGCGTTCGCAGAGGCAGCCAAGGCGGAAGGCGTGGTGAAGGCGAAGGCACTCGTTGCCGCATTGGGTGCGATGGGGCTGGAAGATAGCGTGGTGGCGAATTTCTACGGTGAGGTGGTGGCGCAGATTAAAGCGGCCGACCCCAAGGATGAAACCGGCTATGCGAAGGCGGCGGGTGCGAAGGAGCGCTCGATGGCGTTCCAAGAAAAATTGCAGGAACTGGCGCAAAAGGGCGACTTTGATGGTGCCATGGTGTTCGTTGACACGACGCTCAAGGAGGGCGGCTTCGGCGAAGAGGATACCCAACAGATGATGATGGTCCGGGTGATGATTTTCGCCCAACAGAAGAAATTCGACGAGGCGCTCAAGGCAGCGGATGAGGCCAAGGCCTTCGCACCAAACAGTAAGATTTCCGCCAATATTGATGGACTCAAAGCACGGCTCGAAGCGGGTAAGAAGCAGGGTGGAGCAGATGAACCCGCAAAAGAAAAATAATTCCTAGCGCAAGCGCCTCAGCGCCGGGATGGTGGGCAATTTTCTGAGATGCATATTGAAATCATCAACACCGGCACCGAACTCCTGTTAGGAAACACGCTCAACACCCACGGCGCGTGGTTCGGCCGTGAGTTGTTCAAACTCGGGCTACGCATTGCCCGGCAGACGACGGTCCCGGATGGCGAGGCGATCGCCGCCGCCATCACCGAGTCCATCAGCCGTGCGGAGGTTTTGATCGTGACCGGTGGTCTGGGACCGACGAGCGATGATCTGACGCGTGAGATCACTGCCGAGGTGCTGGGCTTGGAATTGATTACGGACGAGGCGGCGTTGCGTTCGCTGGAGGGATTTTTCGCCCTGCGTGGCAAGCCAATGGCGACCGCCAATCTCAAGCAGGCGCTCTGCCCGGTGGGTGCGGATATTTTGCCAAATCCGAATGGCACGGCCCCTGGCATCTACGTGCCGCCCCGTTTGAATGGGCGATCTAACTGCGCCATCTTCCTGCTGCCTGGTCCGCCGCGCGAACTCTATCCGATGTATCAGACTGAGGTTATTCCGCGCTTGCGCGCTTTGTCTGGTGTGGAAACCGCGCATGGGTCGCTTGAACTGAAATTCACCGGCATCGGCGAGAGCGATTTCCATCAGGGCATCGATGCCAAACTGGCGGCGGTGCCCGGATTGGAGTATGGCTACTGCGCCCACATCGGCGAGGTCGATCTGCGCTTGATTGGATCGCCCACCGCATTGGCCCAGGGTCGCGCGATCACCTTGGAGCCTTTTGAAAAATTTCTCATCAGCGACGATGGCTCCTCACTGGAGGCCACGGTGGTCAGACTGCTGACTGCTAGAAATCTGAAACTCGCCACCGCAGAGAGCTGCACCGGTGGCCTGATTGCCAGTCGCATCACCGACGTGCCGGGTGCAAGCGCGGTTCTCACCCATGGCTTCGTGACTTATGCGAATGCCGCGAAGGTCGGATTGTTAGGAGTATCTATGGCTGACTTGGAAGCACACGGCGCGGTTAGTGAAGCGGTGGCCTGCCAGATGGCGGCGGGTGCGCTGCGGGTGAGTGGGGCGGACATCGCGGTGGCCGTCACCGGCATCGCGGGGCCGGGTGGCGGAACTGCGGAAAAACCGGTAGGGACCGCATGGATCGGCCTAGCCACGAAGGATTCCGTCACCGCCTTCAAGGTCTATCAGCCCCGCAACCGCCACGATTTCAAACTGGCCGTCAGCCAGTCCGCGCTTGAGGCGGTTAGGCTAATTTGCCGGTGAGATGCAGTAGGATCACTGCGGGCTTGCGCCGGAGGCTTCGCCGAGTTGCGCGGAACTGGCCGGGAGGTATTTCTTGAAGCGGTTTTTGTCGATGGCCTTCATGTAGGCTTCCTCCGGCGAGATCATGCCTTCGCGGAGTTTCGACCAGATCGACTCGTCCATGAACTGCATGCCCTCGCTTTTACCCCCGGTGATGACGTCGTTGAGTTTCTGAGTGGCACCTTCCCGAATGATGGCGGCGACGGCGGGGGTGGCGAACATGATTTCATGCACGGCGGTGCGGCCCGGTTTATCCACGCGCTTGCAGAGGAGTTGGGCGACGACACCCCGGAGCGAGGCGGCGAGCATGGTGCGGACTTGGGACTGCTGGTTGGCGGGGAACACGTCGATGATCCGGTCCACGGTCTTGCGGGCGTTGTTGGTGTGCAGGGTGCCGAAGACGAGGAGCCCGGTTTCCGCTGCGGTTAGAGCGAGAGAAATGGTTTCTAGGTCGCGCATTTCACCGACGAGAACGATGTCCGCGTCCTCGCGGAGGGCGGCACGAAGGCCTTCGCCGAAGGAGGGCGTCTGGATGGGAACCTCGCGCTGGGTGATGATGGATTGCTTGTTGCGGTGGACGAACTCGATGGGTTCCTCCACGGTGATGATGTGACGGCTGAAGTTGGTGTTGATATAGTCTAACAGCGCGGCGAGAGTGGTGGACTTACCCGAGCCGGTGGGGCCGGTGACAAGGACCAGGCCAGCCCGCATGTGGCCGAATTCTTTGACGACTTCAGGGACGCCAAGCTTCTCGAGGGGGATGATTTCCGTGGGGATGAGGCGGAAGACTGCGGCGAGGCCGAATTGCTGTTTCAAGTAATTGCAGCGAAAACGGGAGTCCTCGTCCATTTCATAGGCGAAGTCGAGATCGCCGCCTTCCAAGTAGCGCTCAAAGGCGCGGGGATCGCAGATTTCTCCTAACAGGTCGCGGAAGGAATCGCCAGTGAGGATTTCCTGATCTGGAATGATGGTGACGGAGCCGTGGACACGGACCTTGGGCATGGACCCCTCGGAGAGGTGGAGGTCCGAGCCCTTGGAGGTGACGAGGTAGCGGAAGAGAGTGTCGATCTTGGCCATGTGGGATGGGCGGGGAGGCGGGTGTGTTACGAGTAAATTTGGCCGCAGTGGGAAGGGCGATCAGGAGGCAAAGTAAGCTCTCATCGATCCCTTGTCGTCCGAGCGGAAAAGTGTCTCGTCCTTGGTGATGAGACCCTTTTCATAGAGTTTCCGGAGGGACTCGTCCATGGTGATCATGCCGACGTTTTTGCCAGTCTGCATGACGCCTGGGAGCATGTAGGTCTTGCCCTCGCGGATGCAGTTGGCGACGGCGGGGCTGTTGACTAACAGTTCCATGGCCAGCACCCGGCCCGTGCCATCGGCGCGAGGGACGAGCTGCTGGGAGAGGATGCCGCGGAGCGACTCGGAAACCATGATGCGGATTTGCTCGCGCTGGTCGGTGGGGAAAACGTCGAGCACGCGGTCGAGCGTCCGGGGGGCGTTGCCGGTGTGGAGGGTCCCCAGCACTAAGTGCCCGGTCTCGGCGGCGGTGAGGGCGAGCTGAATGGTCTCGAGGTCACGCATTTCGCCGACGACGATGACGTCGGGATCTTCCCGCAGGGCTCCCCGGAGGGCGCGGGCGAACGACTCGGTGTGCTTGTGGACCTCGCGCTGGTTGACGTGGCAGCCTTTTGACTCGAAGACGTATTCGATGGGATCCTCGAGGGTGAGGATGTGGTCCTCGCGGTCGCGGTTGATGAAATCGACAAGGGCGGCGAGGGTTGTGGACTTGCCGGAACCGACGGCCCCGGTGACGAGGACCAGTCCGTTCTGATAACGGGTGAGCGGTAGGATGTGATCGAGGGGTAGGCCGATTTCCTCGATGGATTTGATTTTGGTGTTGATGATGCGGAAAGCCATGTCGTAGCCGAGCCGTTGTTTGACGACTGAGGCGCGGTAACGGCCGTTGGTGCCGGAGTAGGCAAAGTCGATGTCGCCATGTTTGTCCATCCGTTCCCATTCTTTCTCGGAGAGGAATGAGCGGGCGAGGCGTTCGGTATCCTCGGCAGTCAGGGGTTGGTGATCCGGCCAAATCGGGGAGAGCTGGCCATAGCGCCGCCAGGCGGGCGGGTAGGCGGTGGCGAGGTGGAGGTCGGAACAATCCGCATCGCGGCCGACTTCGAGGTATTGATCCACATGGTCGAGAACCTGATAGACATTCATGGCGCGGGTTTTACAGAGGAGTTTGGCGGTAAACGGGACGAGTGAAAACTGGCGCGGGTGGAGGTCCGGTTAGGTAGTTTTTGACTTGTCCGGTAAGCCAGACCCTCGCGAGCGGGCGGGCGGCGGTCAAGGCGAGACCCAGCAGAGTGAGGAGCAAGCTGCGGTTTTTTTTTCCCACTACGGCCGAGGCTGGCTTGCGGCGGATGAGAATGCTGGCGACGAAGCCGGTGGCGAGCGAGCCTAACAACCAGCCGGACGGATGACTTTTCAATGAGCCGCGGAGCCGGGCCGGGACATCGAGCCGCTGTTTGAGTGAACGCATATCCTGCTCCAAGCGGGAGCGGGCGGAGTCACTGAGGCGGATCAGTCGTTCGATTTCTTGTTTTTTTGGAAGTTTTCGATCCATTCAAGGTCCTTTTGAAATTCAGCGCGGGTGACGGGGAAGGCGGGAGCTGCCGGGCTTTTGGCGGAGCGAGCGAGGATAATCCCGGCGATCAAGTGCAACCCGGCCGCGCCAAGGGCGATCCGGTTCCATGGCCATCCGGTCGATTCCGCTAGCAGCGAAACGCCACCGACGAGCACGAGCGCCCAAGTAAAAACCACGCAAGCCACCGCAGCGGCGATCCGGCTAGCGCTTTGCGCGAGCCTGCCTACGGTGTCTTGCGACTCCAGTCGCATCAAGGCGATGCGGGAGGAAATTAATGCGGCCAGTGCCGCGCTCCAGCTCGCGGGAGTGGCGGAATCTGGAGTTTGATTTCCGCTAGGTTGGACTCCGGTCGTGGCCGGCTCGATGGCAGATGGCGGATTCATGAGACGGCAAGGAAACGCATCCGACCCGAGACGGAAATCAGCGGCGGACAATCAAGCCGATCAGGAAGCCGGCACCGAGGGCGCTCAACACGCATTTTGTAGGATTTTGCCGGATGTAATCTTCCGCCGTGATGTGCAGTTCCTTGGCTTTTACCCGGGTGTCCTGCCACTGTTCCGTAGCCGATTCCTTGAGGTGCTGAGCCTTATCGGTAGCGACGCTTTTGAAGGCGGCGACCTTTTCGGTGGCGACGGCCTTGAACTGCGTGGCCCGTTCAGTGGCGGTATCGCGGAAATTCTGGGCGGTTTCCACTGCGCGGTCTTTCAGTGCGGTGGCCTTGTCCTCAGCGGTGTGGACGAACTCTCGGGCCTTCTCACCAGCGGCTGCCCTTAGGTCATGCGCGGCTTGGGTGATGGATGGGGCGTGGGTGAAGCCGGCATCCGGGTCGAGAGCATCGGGGGGTGAAAATGGATTGTTCATGGTGATTTAATGGTGATTTCTGATGAACCCTAATGATTCAACTTGGCGAGGTGATTAGTGACACTTATCTGAGGCTGGCGCAAGAGGTGACTTTTAAAAAATGGTTATTCGCCGCTGCCGATGATTTTTGCTTTCGGCGGGGCTAACAGGATCTCGTTCTGAGTTTCCGGTGGTGAGGTGAATTTCATACTCTCCCACTTGGTATCCTTGAGGGGGCCGGTTCCTTGAAACTGGAACAGCCCGGTGAAGGGTCGCAGCGGCAGGGTGATGATACCTAACAAGCCACGGGCGTTCATCCGCATGGTCATGTCCATGGTCTGGGCCTTCATGTCAACCGAGCCGTTGCCAGCGAAATTCAGCGAGGTGGTCGAGGTCTGGAAATCGTTGCTGGTGAGGATGCCGTTCTGGATTTTGAAGGTGCAGAACGCGTTTTTCGCATGTTGGAATCCGACCTTATCATTATTCAGCACGCCGCCGATTAGCGGGGTGAGCGGACCGAACATCGGCACGGCGAAGAGCTCCGCTTTTTCCACGGCGAGCAGGCCCTCGCCATTCATCGTCTCGACCTTGCCATCGGCCAGGGAGAATTCGAGCCGCCCGGTGACATTCCCGCCACATTTCATCTGGAAGCCGTAGGCAGAGGACAGGGCGGGGATGGAGAGCTTGGTCCAACTGACTTCGCCCGCCAGCTTGCCGCCGCCGAGGTATTCGATGTGCGCGTCCACCGGACCGTCGAAGGCTTCGAGCTTGAGATTACTGATGGTTACGCGCTCGCCGTGGATAGTGACTTGGGCACGCGGCTGGCCAAGTGTGAGGTTTTCACCCAGAAATTGATAGTCCGCCGGATGGTCCGAACTGAAAGCGACATTCAGGACTGTGCGACCCTGTGGCGTCGTGTCCACCACGCCTGCCCCCTTCAATTCCGGCGGGTGGTGGAAGCGGTATTGTTCGAGAGTGTCCGCCACATTGGGGGCGAAAAGCCGGACCATTGGCGCGGCCCAGAACAGGCCGCGCACGTCCTCCACCTCTACGGTTTTCGAGGGGGCGTCATAGCGGATTCTGCCGACCTTGGCGGTGCCCTCTTCCGGCCCGTTGAAGGCCTTGTGCAATGCGTATTTCGAGTAATTGAAGACCACGGTGCCTTCGTAGAAATCAAGTTCCTGGTGATTCAGGGAAAATTTACAGTCTGCCGAGTTCACCGGGACGCCCTTGTAATTCAGGTTTTTCGCGGTGCCGCTGCCGGTGTAGGCCCAGGCGGTTTTGTTATCTGCGTCGAAGCCGCCCTCCAATGTGACATCCACCGCTGCGCCGTCCCGCTCGGTCATGTCATTGAGCACGAGTTCGAGCGGCTGGCCGATGAAAAAGGGCCGATAGACCGACACCGGCAGGGTACTATGGAGAGCCAGCCTAACCAAAGGCCACTCGATCATCGCCTTACCTTTGGCCTCGCCATCCGGTCGGGTCAGCCGTAAATCGCGGATGAAGAGGCTGCCATCTCGCCATGCGAAAGCACCTTGCACGGCGCTGAATGGTATCTCACGCAGAGTCAGGCCTTCACAGCGGATATGGCCGGTCATCCTTAGCTGCGGGACGTTGGCACCATCCACCGTGAAATCCCCCTCAGCTTCCAAAATCTGCCTGCCACGAATCGCGACCTCCTGGATCGCTGGCAGCCCGAGCCAAGCCGTGAGCAAGCGCGGGACCTCCAGCGACGATGAAACATCAAAGCGGCCCTCGCGCCCTTGAATGTCGTAGTCCATGTGGCCCTCGAAAACTCCGCGGCGGTCGGTGGCACGGAGCATGGTGACGGTCAGCAGATCACCCGTAAGGTCCGCAGCGGCAGTCAGTCCGTCGAGCTTGTGGCCATTCTTGGCCATATCCTTGACCTGCAAGGCCAGCTTCGCAGTGATCGAGGAGCGGTCGTTGACGTCGCCCTCGACGGAGATCTGGATTGCAGGTGGCTGTCCTTCATTGAAACGCCAAAGCCCGAGTTCCTTGATGATCTGCGCGAGCAGTTCGCGGCGTTTGCCAATGTTCGGATCCTCGGCGGGCTGCTTGCGATCTTCCCGATAGCCGATGATGCGAGAGTTGAAAGTGACGTCGATACCAGCAATTTTCCCATGGGCGTCGCGGACCTCGAAATGCCGATCGCCGGGCATGAAAATTGTGCCGTTCGCGTCGGTGACATCGAGGGTTGCAGAAGCCTGGTTTTGCGGATCAATGGGAAGTTGCAGCGTGGCATGGCTGAGTTCGATCTTGTTGATCTGCAGGCTACCGCTGGCTAGCTTGGTTTTGTCAAAATCGAGGATCACCCGTTCCAAGCGAGAGATTTCGCGCAACCGCAGGGGTTCGGAAAACACGTGCACGTCGGCCGCGATGACGCCCCGCAGCGGCACATAGCTCAAGCTGCCGATTTTCACATAGACCCCTTGTTTCGCGATTTCCTGTTCAACGGCGGAGCGCCACGATGCAGGCATTCCCGTGTGATTGGCCCACCACAGCACACCCAGCGCGGTCAGCACCGCCGAGACGATCAGCAGGAATACCAAGGTGCGCAGGTTCCGTGTCAGGCGATGCATGGGCGAATTGGGTGAAATTAGCCGCCGCCATTTGAAAAGCAACTCATGGGATCATGCCGGATGAACGGAAGGAATAATACGCCGGCCTACCCGGCGAGGGCTTGCCGATGATGACATGGTCAAGAAAACTGACCTGCATCAGCCCCGCCGCCTCCACCAACCGCCGGGTGACGAGTTCATCCGCCCGGCTCGGCGTGCAATCTCCCGAGGGATGATTGTGGATCAGGATGAAACCGTAAGCCCCGCGCGTGATCACCGGTCGCAGGATTTCCCGGGGATGTGCCGCAGAGTCGTTCACCGTACCCACCGAGATCAACGACGTTCCCATGTGCCGGAGGCGTGAGTCCACCACCGCGACGAAAACCTGCTCTTGGCTCAAATGCCGCATCTGAGGTGCAAAAAAATCATGAATCAGTTCCGGGGTATCAAGCGGAGTCTCCCGCAACTGCTCGCGGGCCACGCGCGAGCCGAGCTCGAAGGCCGCCGCCAACTTCGAGGCTTTTGCGAGTCCAAGCCCCTTGATTTTGCACAACTCCGCCAGCGGCAATCCGCCCAGCGCCCCGATGGAGCCGTATTGCGCAAGCAAATCCCGCCCAATGTCGATCGCACTGCGGCCCTTGGTCCCGGTGGAAATGAACAAGGCCATCAGCTCCGCATTGTCCAAGGCCGTCGGGCCTAACATGGCGAGCTTCTCGCGCGGCCGCCGGTCATTGGGCATATCCTGGATGCGGGAGCCCCATGCAGGTGGCTCGGCAGCTTGCGATGGGGGAAATCGTCTCGGTGAAACTCCGTTCATTTGAACAGCTTGAGCATTTTTCCTCCCCATGCAAGGATTGGATTCGGATTTTTTTAAAGCCACAGCAGTGAAGACGTTTTCGATGCAGGCCATTAGCTCAAGGCCACGCTAGCCCGACTTTCGCTGTGAGATGGTTTTATGGGTCCGGATCGTTGAGATTGCGTTCATTTTTTCAAAAGGTCTCCACCACAGCCCTTTTCGGATGCCCGATGTCGTACAATCAAGGCTTCCAGCGCCTCAGCGGGGCGAAATTCGACGATTTTCCAGTCTAACAGCGAAAGTCGGGCTAGGAGAATTTTGCGAGATCTGATGCGGAAATGTGCCGTGCAAACACGATGGTCAGTGTGGAAATCCAACAAAAATCACCCGATCACAATTTGGTAATCTCATACGATGTCATATCGGCCCGCAACACCGCGTCTGGCCAACTTTGAATTTTCAAATCCGCAGATCGTTGCGGGTCTCTGGTCGGCAACCACCACTCAGTATTGCGGCATCTCAGGGTCAATGAGTTTCGCCCATGCCGCGATCCCGCCCTTCATTGAAAACGCCTTTTGCACGCCATGCGCGCGTAAAAACGCCGCACCTCGCAACGAACGCATTCCATGGTGGCACAGCACGACCACCCCGCGCTCCGCGTCCGCCGTCAGCCCCGCTCTGGCTTCTGGAAATTTTCCCAACGGAAACCACTCATGACCCGCGATCCGGCAGACCGCCAATTCGTCCGCCTCCCGGCAATCGATCAGCCGTGGCCGCTTCTCGGGTGGCAAATGAATCCACGCAGCCACCGCTGTCGGGGTGATTTCCAGCGTCGTGTCGGCATCCGGCAGCATGGAGATTTCCCCGCTCACTCGATGGTCACCGGGGTGCCGACTTTGACGCACTCAAAGAAATGCTCCGACATTTGGTGTGGCATGCGGATACAGCCATGAGAGGCCGCGTAGCCCGGAAGATAGCCGGTGTGCATTCCGATGCCGGGCATGACTTGCATGAAGTTCGTCATCGGCGCGTTGTAGAAAATCTCGTTCGCTTTCGGCTTGTCCACCCGGATGTCCACGTTGTCGTTGGTCGTCTGCCCCGTCACCTTGTCCTTGAAAACCCCGTAAAGCGAGGAAACATGGTTTTTGTCCTTGGCCTGCACCTTGTAGTTCCCGGGAGGGGTGCCGTGGTCTTCCTTGCCGCTGGAAATCCGGGAAATTCCGACTAACACGCCGCCCTTGTAGAAAAACGCTTTCTGCTGGCTGCGGCTGATTTTTATCCAGGGGCTGCCCTGTGCGCTGTCCCCATCCCAGTAGGAAACATCGTCCGGGATCGCCGGTGCCGGATGGCCTGCGCCACTTGAAGTTTGCTGCACCACCGGCCCGCCGATGCCCGCCAGATAATCCGAGTGCCCCGGCCCAGATGGCCCGCACGAATTCAGAGCAAGCGCCACGAGTCCGGGCAGCGGCAGATAGTTAAGGAAACTTGATTTGAAACCATTCATTTTGCGGCGCACACTGCACGAGGGTCACCGCGAGGTCAAGCCAACCCGCCAGCCGATTTTAAAATGTCGCATGGCCTGCGACAGTCGCACGCCATGCCCTTACCGGAGAGTGTGCCGTCCTCGGGAGGGATGGTGGGAATCGCTCGAATCCATCCGCGTCATCGACCAAGCCGCCTTCAACCGCGTAGCGGCTATCCACTTGGCAGGATATTGTGGGGCTTTGATTGGCTGGATCGTTACTATGGTTTGGTTCTTGAGTCGTCCGCCACCGAAGGCGGACGTGTGACCTCTCAGATTCCCGGGCGCGTGGCATCGCCGCCGGTGCCGAGGAAGCGGTAATAGACCTCCATCATCAGGGTGCAGAGACAGGTGCGGTAGAGTTTATCCCCTTGCCACGTCCCTCCAGCAGCTCGTGCCTTTTTCCCGCCGCCGGGAGTTTTCCAAGATCCGTCGGCATCTTGGTTCTGGAGAATTTGGTCGCGGAACAACTCGTTGTATTGTTTCCAGTCGTTGCCGCCGCGTTGCATCATGGCTTGCGACTCGTAGTAGTGGCCGTAGAGGTCGCAGAACTCGGTGTTGTAATCGAACTTGGTATTCTCCGATACATACTTCACACCCTTGCGGACTTCGGGACGATTGCCCTTATCCCACATCTGATTGCAGAGCATCCCAACGCCTGTTAGTGTGTAATAGCCAGAGGCAGGTTTACCAGGGCCAACGTAACCGAATCCGCCCTCGGGACTCTGGCAGCCGTTCACGTAGTCGAGAGCCTTTTTGATGCAGGAATTCATGCCTTTGTAAGGGAGGCCGGAGTGATCACATGCCCTGAGAGCTTGGATCTGCCAACCGGCGACGGAAAGGTCGGTGTGGCCACCGTCTGTGGCATAAGCATAGGCCCAGCCGCCGTTTTTATTTTGGTGGTCGATGATGTATTGCCCCGCTTTTTGGGTGACCTCCGTTAGGTATGGGACTTCGTTTACACCTTTCTTACAAAAGGTGGTGGCTTCTCCGAGGGCGTAGGTGGCAATAGCGTGTTCGTAACTCCAGTGGTTCGCGGTGAAATTTCCTGCCATTCTACCCTCATTCCTCATGCCGAGACCTACTAACCAAACAATGCCGCGACCACAGGATTCACCAAACTCTGGGGACGAGGGTGTCTCACAATGCCCGAAGTAAGCGAGCAGCGCGAGGCCAGTCATGGCGGCGGGTGTGTCATTGCCCCATGAGCCGTCGGGATTTTGGTTTGACTTGAGCCAACGGAGTCCGTTGAGCACGGTATCTTCGCAGGCTTCGGTTCCGCCGTTTTGCTTGAGGCGAGCGATGCGATCTTCCTTGGAGCAACGCTTGCGCAGCACCTCAGGGAGCTGCAAGAATGATTTGTTCTGGTTGGTGCCAAACGGGCTCGTGCCGGGGCCATTGGTGCCGGGGCCGAACACACCACCGCCGATGCCATGGTTTCCAGGTCCACTCAGCGACCCGCCAGTTGCTAGAGATGTCATTACTGGCATACTGCTAGATTCCTGAAGTTCTGGCAGCACAATCGAGGACTCTTTGTTTGCCACCGCGACCCGAGGCAAGTTGGCCCGACTCATCTGGGTGCGTTGTCTGGAGGTATTCGCCTCCGATGCGGGGCTACCGGCGCTGCCTCTGGTGGTCCATTCAGCGTGCTCATTCGTCGGCGCGGGGATGATTTGAAAAACATAGATGAGGCCTATCACCAGAATAATGAGGTGCAGTATCACCGAGATGGTGAGCGAGCCAGCACCGAACTTTTGCCATGAACTTTGGCGAGGTGCAGGTGCTGCTAGATGAATGCTGGGATCTGTATTGGTTTTCATGGGAAATGAGGTTTGAGACCTGGAGTCATCTGTATGACTCGCCAACATTCATTTCCTTAGAAACTATTTAAATCCATCGCCCGAGGCCTGCCACAGCAGCAGCCAAGATGGCTATGCTCCATGCACCGGCTTCCAGGCGGCGTTTTCCTTGGACGAGGCGACGGCGGCTTCAATAAAGGCCATGCCTTCTACGCCGTCAGCCACGGTTGGGAAATCATAGCCTTCCGCACGCGGATAGGTTCCGGCGATGTGATCGGAAATCGCTTCCGCCGCTGCTAGATAAACGTTGGCGAAGGCCTCGATGAAGGCTTCCGGGTGGCCGAATGGGAGCCGGGTGCTCTTGGCTGCTTCCGGGCCGTTGTAGCTGTTGCCGCGCCGCCAGACTTGGCGCGGGGCTTCGGCGAATTTCACGATCAGCTCGTTCGGATGTTCCTGGTGCCACTCGATCGATGCTTCCGTGCCGTAGATCCGGACGTTCAGGTTGTTCTCGTCGCCGGTGGAGATTTGTGAGGCGAAGAGCAGGCCGCGTGCGCCGCCTTCGTAGCGGACCAACATGCTGCCGTCATCGTCTAACGGACGTCCGGGGATGAAGGTGTTGAGATCGGCGGCGATTTGCTCCAACTCCAGCCCGGTGATATAGCGGACCAAGTTTTCGGCATGGGAACCGATGTCGCCAATGCAGTTAGAAACGCCCGCGACGCCGGGGTCCATCCGCCAGTTGGAAATCGCACCATCGGCCTGATCCTTGAGCGCGGTGATCGCGTAGCCTTGCGGGTATTCCGCGACGATCTTGAGGATGCGCCCCAGCTTGCCGGCTTTCACCATCGCACGAGCTTCCTTCACCATCGGATAGCCCGTGTAGTTGTGAGTGAGGGCAAAAACGAGGCCGGATGCCTCGACGAGTTTTTTCAACTCCTTGGCTTCTGCTAGAGAGAAGGCCATTGGTTTTTCACAAATGATGTGGATGCCGGCTGCTAGAAATGCCTTGGCCACCGGATAGTGGAGATCGTTGCGGGCGACGATGGTCACGAAGTCGATGCGCTCGCCCGGCGGCAGCGCGGCCTCGGCCGTGGCCATTTGCGCGTAGGAGGAATAGACGCGGGCCGGATCGAGGAAAAAGTCCGCGCCCGAGAGTTTTGATTTTTCGGGATCGGAGGAAAAACACCCGGCGACGAGTTCGATTTTCCCATCCAGATTTGCGGCCATGCGGTGGACGGCGCCGATGAAGGCACCGCGTCCGCCGCCTACCATGCCCATACGGAGTTTGCGGTTCATTGTTGGATCAAGAGTTCGTTGTGGTGTTCAAGGAGCGTGGGCATCTTGCCCACGAGTTTTGTTGTATGAAAAAATTCGCGGACTCGTGGGCAAGATGTCCACGCTCTTTGAAGTTAGATGGAGACAGGTTGGCCGGTGGTGGCGGATTGATAGATGGCGTCGATGATCTGCATGAGGCGCAGGGCTTCGGTCGGCGTGTTGAGTGGTGCGGCTTTGCCTTCGATGGCTTGGATGAAATTGCGGGCGGAATTACTGCGGCCCATGTCCTCGCAGGCGGGAACGATGATGCTGCGGTTGACGCTGTTGCCGTTTTCTTGGACGTAGAGTTCGCAAGTGTCGATGGCGGTTTCATCCAATCCATCGCGACCGAAAAGACGCTCGACCTTGCCGCCCGCGCCGCGGCCTTGGAAGACCACCGAGACTTCCTCGCGCTTGACCAATTCCGCCCATGAAACTTGGAGTGTTAGAACTTGGCCGGTTTTGAAAGTCACGAAACCGTGGGCGGCGGCCTCGACGTTGTTCGTGCCATCGGCGCGATCGGGGATACCCCACGGGCCTTTGAAATTCTTGTCGGTGATGAAGGTGTCAAAGGTATTGGCGAGGACGTGGGCCGGCTCGGGGTAGCCCATGAAATACAGCGCGAGGTCGATCATGTGGAGCAAGTCGATGACCGGGCCACCGCCGGACAATTCCTTGGTCGTGAACCAACCACCGAAGCCAGGGATGCCGGTGCGGCGAATCCATTTCGCTTGGGCCGAGTTGATGGTGCCGGTGACGCCGGTGTCGATGTAGGTCTTCATCGCCTGGGCCTCGGGCCGGGCGCGGTTGTTGAAATTGAACATCAGCTTTTTGCCAGCGCCATCAGCGGCAGCGATCATTTCTGCGACTTCGGAGGCTTTGAGCGCGGGCGGTTTCTCACAGAAAACGTGCTTGCCCGCCTTGAGACACTGGAGCGCGAGCGGGGCGTGAAATTTGTTCGGAACGATGATGCTTACGGCGTCCAGTTCCGGGCAATCCGCGAGCATGGCCTCGACCGATTCGCAAGCCTTCGCGATGTCCCACTTCGCAGCAGCTTTGGCGGCGGCGCCGGGCGCGGGATCCGCGACGGCGATGATTTCCGCCCCGGCCTGACGGAACCCCGCAGCGTGGTATTGCAACATCCCACCCGCCCCGATCACTCCAACTTTTATAGCCATGATTTATTAATATTTGAAAATTTCAGTCCGCTCTTACGCCTTGTCCTGCCACTCGCCGAAGCTGCGGAATTTCTGATAGCGTGCCTCTAGCAGGTCCGCCGTGGCAAGGGCGGATAACTCCGCGATGTGCGCGAGCACCTTTGCCTTGAAGGCGTCCGCCGTGGCTTGGTGATCGTGATGCGCACCACCAGTGGGTTCGGGGATCACGTCGTCGATGAGGCCGAGTTTCATGAGATCTGGGGCGACCAGTTTCATCGCCTCCGCTGCCTCGGGTGCATGCTTGCGGTGTTTCCACAAAATCGCTGCGCAGCCTTCCGGGCTGATGACCGAGTAGTAGGCATTTTCCATCATGATCACGCGGTCGGCCACGCCGATGCCAAGCGCCCCGCCGGAGCCGCCCTCACCGAGGACGATGGCGATGACCGGCACCTTGAGCAGCATCATTTCCCGGAGATTATAGGCGATGGCCTCGGCGATGTTTCGCTCCTCCGCGCCGATGCCGGGAAACGCGCCGGGCGTGTCGATCATGGTGATGACGGGCAGGCCGAATTTTTCCGCTGTCTTCATCAGGCGCATCGCCTTGCGGTAGCCTTCCGGGTGGGCGCTGCCGAAGTTGCGCTTGAGGTTTTCCTTGGTGTCGCGGCCTTTCTGGTGGCCGATGACCACCACCCGTTGGCCGCCGATGCGGGCAAATCCGCCGGGCATGGAAGCGTCGTCGCCGATGTGCCGATCCCCGTGGAGTTCGCAAAAATCCGTGAAAGCCAAGGAGACGTAGTCGAGCATGAACGGACGTTTTGTATGGCGGGCGATCTGGACGCGCTGCCATGGGGTGAGGTTTCTATAAATCGCCGCCCGCGTTTCGGCAAGTTTGCTCTCCATAATGGAAATTTCCGCCGACAGGTCGCAATTCTGGGATGCGGACTTGACCCGGAGTTTTTCCAACTCTCGTTCAAGCTCGACGGCGGGTTTTTCGAATTCAAGGAGCTGCATGGCTGAGGCCACAAGGTTCGGGATTCGGCGCGGAAGATGCAAGGCTAGAGATGGGGGTGAAAAAGGCGGTTTATTTCAGCCGGGGAAAAATTCCAGCCTGCGCAATGGCCGGGCTGCGGATGAGGCGGGCCTTTGGGTGCTGTAGTTATAACGTGGCGGCGGTTTTCAACCGCCACGCCTTTTTTACAGGTGCATGGCGGTTGAAAACCGCCGCCACGCCCGCGTCAAGTCGAACCCGAGTTGTAAGCATTCCGAAGTGGACTGGAGCTCAAGGGTCGAGCTTAGCTTTCTTCAACTTCGGCTCGATGACGAAGCGGCAATAGGGGTTCTTGGATTTGTTCTCGTCGTAATAATTCTGATGGTAATTTTCCGCCGGATAGAATTCCGAGGCCTTGGTGATCTCGGTGACGATGGGGTCTTTGAAATTGGCCTGAGCGGCGGTTTTCGAAGCTTCGGCGACTTTTTTCTGTGCGTCGGAGTGATAGTAAATGGCCGAGCGGTATTGGGTGCCGGCGTCATTGCCTTGGCGGTTCAGGGTGGTGGGATCATGGAGATCCCAGAACCAAGCGAGGACTCTTTCGTAGGAAATTTTCTTGGGGTCGAAAACGATCATGACCGCTTCGGCGTGGCCGGAATCGCCATCGCAGACTTGTTCGTAGGTCGGGTCCTTGATACTGCCGCCGGTGTAGCCGGAAGTCGCGGAGATGACGCCATCGACGCGGCGGTAGGCAGCCTCGATGCACCAGAAACAACCACCAGCCACTGTGGCGACTTCCGCACCGGCGGGGACTTCTGGCATTTTGGCGGCGTGTTTATCAGTGGCGGTCATAGCTTTGGGTGGTTCGCACGAGGCGAGCGTGGGAATGAGGAGCAAGAGGGCGAGGATGGATCTGCGGGTCATGCTCATAGGATACACAGAATGGTAATTTGTTCCCGAAAAATTTCATCACCACTCGATGCCGACGCCTTCCTCGGGAATGAGGATCTGATCTCGGATGCCGAGGCGGTCCGCTTCCTGGAGCAGTCGGGTCACCGGTTCATCGCGTGGTTCATTGCCGAGCGGGAAAGTGCCGTAGTGCATCGGGATGAGCGCCTTCGCTCCGAGATCCGCGAATGCTCTAACAGCCTCCTCCGGGTTCATGTGGACATCCCGACCACTCGGAGAATCATAGGCTCCGATGGGCATCAGGGCGACGTCGATTTCGTAGCGTTTGCCAATTTCTTGGAAGCCGTCGAAGTAGGCGCTGTCGCCACAGTGGAAGACGCTTTTTCCGCCGGCGCGGACGATGTAGCCGCCGTAATCGCGGTGGGTGTCGTGGATGAATCGCGCTCCCCAATGATGAGACGGGGTGTGGATGATTTCCAGCTCATCGAAGGCCAGCGAGTCCCAAATCCGCATCTCGTGGATGGCGGGAAATCCGAGGCGCTTGACCAAGGAGCGACTGCCTAGCGGGACGACAATGCCCTCGCGTGCTTGGAGAATTTTCAGGCTTGGCTTGTGGAGGTGATCGAAGTGGGCGTGGGTGACGAGGACGAGATCCAGTTCGGGCACGTCGCGCAGATCGAGACCGGGCTGGCGCTCGCGTTTCACCGGGCCGTGCCATTTCGCCCAATTCGGATCCACCATCACCGCGTGGCCGGCGAATTGGAGGAAAAACGAGGCATGGCCGATCCAGGTGATCCTGACTTTATCCAAGTCCGGCGGAGCCAACACCGGGTCTAACACATCGCCATCCGCCCGGCGGAAAATCCCCGGCACGATTCGCTGCCGCAGGAACTTCAAATTTCTCGCGGGCCAGCCCTTCTGTGGCAGCAAGCCGGAATACCTGTCGGGGACGGGCTTCATGGTTGAGGGCGGATCGTCATGCAGGGATGAGGGATACTAGGCTGGGAATCGCGGGATTGCACGGAAACGCAGGAATTCATTTTCCATAGGCTGAGGAAATTTGCTCCGCCCATGCTTTTGCCCGCTCGCCGAAGCTGCGGTCATCGCCCGCGTAGAGAATGCCCCGGGAAACGTTGATGACATCTGGCGCGGTTCTGGCGGCGGCGACGAGCGCGGCGAGATCCCCGCCTTGGGCACCGAGGCCGGGGATCAGCAGGGGCGCGTCCGGGATTTTTGCCAATACATCCGCCGCATTTGTCAGGCCGACGACGTAGCCAACATCAGTGGCGCGGCCCTCGGTCTTGGCCCGCTCGCCGAGCGCCGTGACGAGTTCGAACACCGAGCGGCCGTCCGCGAGTCGCTGCCGTTGGAAATCCGCTGAGCCGGGGTTGGAAGTCACCGCTAACAGATAGATCCCCTTCCCCGCCCAATCCAAAAAGGGCTCGATGGAATCATAGCCAAGAAAGGGATTGAGCGTGACGGCATCCACCTTCCACCCGGCGAAATATCCCTGCGCGTAGTATTTCTGCGTCTCGCCGATGTCGCTACGTTTCGCATCCAAGATCACCGGCACGTCCTCCGGCATCCCAGCTAACAAATCCTCGAGCAGGCGGATACCCGCGATGCCCATGGCCTCGAAATACGCCATGTTCGGCTTGAAGGCGGCGGCCCACTCGGCAGTTTCCGCGATGACTTTTGTTAGGAACTCACGGGCAACGGCCGCGCCGCCATCGCCCGGCCGGGGATCAAGCCCGACGCAGAGGCGGGACCCGGTTTTGTCGATCCGGTGTTGCAGACGTTCGGCGTAGCGCATGACTTGAAGTAGCGGCGATCCCCGGTCGTCGTCAAATCATCTTCACGGCACACGCTGCGGATCGCTGATTCCTAACATTTCCCGCGTCGCCACAATTTCCCCAAGAGATCCAGCACCCCCGCGCTGCGCAATGCCGGATCGACATAGGCTTGGAGGCAGTGGAATTTTTCCCTTTCTCAGGCATTCGCGTTGCTTGGAGCGCTTTCGTGGTGAAGTTTTCCTCCGCAGCACGCAAACCATGAGCACCGAACCGCAAGCCATCGAAGTCGAGGTGGTCGAAATTGATGGCGTCGCCCCAGTCGCAAAAACCCGGAGCCAAGAGCCGCCGCCAGACGCGCGGTGGCAGGATTGGCAAAAATGGCAGGGGCGGGTCCGGCAACTCGACGGGCGTTGGTGGCCGCTGTGGGTTTTCCTCGGGGCAATCGCGCTGGTGCTATTGATGACGGTCGGGCTCGTCGTGGGCGTGGTGTTTTTACTTTTCAGAATTCTAACCGGGATTCTACGGGCAATCCTCGGGTGAGCGGGGTTCTGGGTCCGTTGGGGAAAAATCACAACCCGTCGGCCTTCACCCAAGGCTTGAACTCGCGCGCGCCACCCGTCAAAGCAAGCCGCGTGAAACAAGCCTTCATCCTCGGGGCCGGCCTCGGCAATCGCTTGCGTCCGCTCACGGACTGCCTGCCGAAACCGCTCGTCCCCTTATTCCACCACCCGCTCGCGGCATGGGCGATGGCCGCTTGCGCCGACGCCGGGATCGCCCGCTTCGCCATCAACACCCACCATCTGCCCGCCGCCTGGGACGGCTTTGCGGCGGAAAATGTCACCTTATTTCACGAACCGATCTTGCTGGAAACCGGCGGCGGACTGAAAAACATCGCCACTTGGATCGGCGAGGACGACGTGCTCGTTCACAACGGCGACATATTTTCCACCCTACCCTTGGCCAAACTCATGGCCGCCCACAAATCCTCCGGCCTGCTCGTGACGCTGGCCCTGCGCTCGGACGGCATCGCCAAACACGTCGCCCTCGATCCCACCGGCACCCGCGTCACCGACATCCGCCGCCAACACGGTCGCGCCGACGGCACCCATGTCTTCACCGGCATCTATTGTGTGAGTCCCGCTTTCCTCGATCTGCTTCCCGCTGGTGAAAAAATCTCCGTTATCCCCGCCTTCTTGGAATTGGCAAAACTCGGCCAACTCGCTGCCATCGTCCTCGATGAAGGCGTCTGGCTCGATCTCGGCGACCGCGCGGCCTATCTTCAGGCCCATCGCGACCTCGATCTCGCGCCGCCCATCCACCCACAAGCCACCGTCAGCCCTGGCGCGATCATCGAGCGGACGGTCATTGGCCCCGGCACGGTCATCGCAGACGGGGCCGTCATCCGCGATTCCGTCATTTGGCCCGGCTGCCGCATCGCCGGGAATGCCGTGCTCGACCGTTGCATCGTCTTTTCTCCGCAAACCATCGGCGGAATCCATCAGGATCGCGATCTTTGAGGGCCGCTTGTTAATATTTTTCAATCCAATCCTTGCCAAGCCCGGCTAGAGCCGATAATCCCCCGCAGACACCAAATCCCATGACAAACACAGACGCATCCACATCAGCTAACGCAAAGCGCCTCCTCTGGGCAGGCTTTATGGCCATTCTCGCAACCGGAGTCGGATTCGGCGTCCGAGGCGGCATCCTCTCGAACTGGGCGGCCGACTTCGGATTCACCGGTGCTCAGCTCGGTGCAATCGGTGGCGCAGGTTTCACCGGATTCTGTTTCGGCATCATCATCGGTGGGGTGGTCGTTGATAAGATCGGTTACGGCAAGCTGGTTGCAGCCGCCTTCATCTTACACATCCTCTCCGCTGTCATCACCTTCGCCGCCCACAAGGGCCAAGCCCAGGACTCCGCTTACATGTATCTCTATCTAGGCACCTTCGTTTTCGCCTTGGCGAACGGAACTCTAGAAGCCGTTGCCAATCCTCTGGTCGCCACACTCTTCCCCCACAACCGGACCCATTACCTCAATATCCTGCACGCCGCATGGCCTGCCGGCCTCGTAATCGGCGGCCTGATCGGCTGGACGCTCGGCGAAGCGGGCGTGGACTGGAAAATCCAACTCGGCCTGTTCCTAGTTCCCACCATCCTCTACGGCTTCGCCTTCATGGGACAGACCTTCCCGAAATCCGAGGCTGCGGCCAAGGGACTTAAGCTTGGCGAAATGATGAAGGAAGTCGGCCTCCTAGGTGCCCTCGTCGCCTGCGCGATCATCGGCCTGTTCTTCAAGTCCCAGCTCGGCGGCGTGCTCGCCTTCTTCACGGGCAGCGACTTCTTCACCGGCCCCTCATGGATCTACGTCTCATGGGGTGTGGCGCTGGTCCTGTGGCTCATCGTCGGTGGTAAAACTGGCTTCGCAGTGGGTTCATTCCTGCTATTCGTCCTGTTTGTCACCCACGGACTTGTCGGCGCGGTCGAGCTCGGCACCGACGGCTGGATTCAAAACATCACCGGCAACATCCTCACCCCGGCACAAGGCAAGATCCTCTTCGTCTTCACCTCCCTCTTCATGTTCTGCCTCCGCTTCTCCGCCCACTTCATCGAGAGCAAATTGAAAATCTCCCCCGTCGGCCTGCTTTCGATTTGCGCCGTCCTCGCCGTGATCGGCCTCAATCTGGTTAGCGGCATCAACAGCTTCACCGGTGCGCTCTTCGCCTTGGCGGTCTATGCCCTCGGCAAGACCTTCTTCTGGCCCACCATGCTCGCTGTCGTGGGCGACCGCTTCCCCCGCACCGGTGCGATCGCCATGTCCATCATGGGTGGCATCGGCATGATGTCAGCTGGCCTGCTCGGTGGACCCGGTCTCGGCTACGCCAAGGACCGCTTCACCGTTGAGCACCTCAAGGAAAACAATGCCCCGCTCTATGAGGCAAACAAAGCCGCAACCGCCGGCACCTTCCTCTTCCTCGATCCTGTCGCGGGCCTAGACGGCACCAAGCTTTCCGAAGCCCAAAAAGCCGTCAACAAAACCCCAGACCAGAAGGCGCTCGCGGATGCCAGCATCGTCGGGGACCGCAAGACGCTGAAGGCGGACTCCTTCATTCCTGCCACCATGGCAGGCATTTTCATCCTCCTCTTGCTCTACTTCAAGTCCATCGGCGGCTATCGTCCGCTCACCATCGGCGACAAACACTGACCTCTTTTTCCAAGTCAGAAACCTCCCTAGCGGCATGGCCCTCAACGCCATGCCGCTTTTTTACGCTTGCCGCCCGTGCCCCGCAGGAGTGGAGTCTGTGCCGATGACCTCATGTGACAAAACTTGGCGACACCTCAGCGGGCTGTTCGCGGGCCTCATGCTCAGCGTCCTCACCGCCACCGCCGATGTAAAACTCAGCCTCGCCGATGGCTTCGATTTCCCGGTCGGCAAGCCCAATGCCGACGGCTACTTCAAGGCCCGCGGCCTCCGCCTACGCGAACCCCAGCACTTCGGCGAGGACTGGAATGGCCGGGGTGGCGGCGACACGGACCTCGGCGATCCGGTTTACGCCATTGCCGACGGCATCGTCACCTTCGCCCACAACGTCCACGTCGGCTGGGGCAACGTCATCCTCACCCGCCACGCCTACCGGGATTCCGCCACCGGGCAGGTAAAATTCATCGATACTCTGAACGGCCACCTCAGCGAAATTCTCGTCAAGGAAGGTCAGGTCATCAAGCGCGGTATGAAGATCGGCACCATTGGCACCAACTTCGGCATGTATCCCGCCCACCTCCATTTCGAGATGCGCAACAACATCCACATCGGCATGCAGCGCAACAGCGTCCCGGCGGATATGGTGAACTGGGTGGACCCCACCATCTTCATCAATGCGCACCGCCAGCTCAATCGCGAGTGGAGCAAAGTCGCCGTGCCCACTGGCACCTATCAGGAATACGAAGGCTTCAAGGGACTCTGAAAGGGAAATCAGTCCGTCCCAGTGCGCGGCTCACGGCAAATTTGGCGAAATGAACTTTACTTGCCAAGGCGGTGACTCGGCAACATCTTCGCGGAGGTTAAAATATGCTTACTGAAATTTTCATGCAGCTCCGCGAGGCGGCACCCGTCATCATTTCGCTCATCATCATTGAGGGTCTGCTCTCAGTCGATAACATGTTGGCAATCGCGACTCTGGCATCCCAATTGCCCGAACATCAAAAGAAAATCGCCCTGCGGACCGGGTTAGCTGGGGCCTATGTCTTTCGCGGAGTCGCATTGTTTTTCGTGGGCTTCATCATGGCCAACGAATGGGTCAAGTTTCTCGGTGCCTTCTATCTGATTCATTTGATGGCGGAGCATTTCAGCGACTATTCCGCCGCAAATGACGAGGACTCTGAAACGATACCGCACAAGCCGCGGACTTTCTGGTCCACCGTGATCGCGATCCAGTTGATGGATTTGAGCCTGAGCGTGGACAATGTGGTGGCGGCGGTGGCGATGAGTCCTAAAATCTGGGTGGTAGTGACGGGAGTTTGTCTGGGATTGCTCACCCTTTGGATGTTTGCTTCGGTGAGTTTAAAGATGGTGGAGAAATTTCCAATTTTACAGCACACCGCGTTTTTGCTGATCGGCTATGTGGGGTTGATTTTGTTGGTGGAGCTAACGGCGGAGTATGGGTTTCACAGGCCACTGCACATCGGTCCGGAGTATAAATTCATTGGTATCACAATCATCATGGCACTCTCGATTTGGTATGCACGCAGCGCGGCAGTGCGGAAAGTGTGCCGCCCTATTTTCCGAATAGCGAATGCGCCTATGGTCCTTTATGCAAAGGTCTCCAGCACGCTTATCGGCGGGCTGGTGTGGCCGTTCAAGAAGCTATCAGGAAGGTGATGCCACGCGAGCTTGGAGAATCCGAACAATGATGAACACGGCAAAAACTTGATGCTCCGACCGAAGACCGAGTCCCGACGGAGATGAATCCACACTCCCGCGAGCTTCTGCATTTTCTGCCGAACAGTCTTTATTCGTATCAGATTTTCCGAGCTTACCTCATCGGCTAATCGCCGCTACTGACACCCGCGCCACAATGGCTTCCATGGCTTCCATATTTTCCTCCAGCACGGTGACGAAGGCGAACTGGTTGCGGCAGCGGTCAAGGTTATGGCCGGGGCGCTTGATTTTAAAATAGGTGTCGCCATTGAGGTAGTCCGTTAGAAAACGGATACCACACTCTAGGGTTAGGAGCTTGCCGGAAAAAGCGAGGTTAGCGCGTTCCGCGGCATTGAGAAACGTCGCGGCGGATAGATAGCCGCTCACCAGCGCCTCGAAGCGGTCGAGACGGATGCCTAGGTTTTGGAGATCCGGGTCATCCTCGCGGGTCGTCGGCGCGGCGGTGCGGACCATGTCGCCGAAGTCATAGAGCGCGGAGCCGGGCATGGTTGTGTCTAGGTCGATCACGCAGATAGCCTCAGCGGTGGTTTCATCCAGCATGACGTTGTTGAGCTTGGTGTCGTTGTGGGTGACGCGCTCGGGAATTTCCCCGGAGGCGATGAGGTCATAAATGCGCGAGCAATCTGCGGTGCGGGCGCGGGCGAAGGCGATTTCTGGCCCCAGCGTCGCGGCCCGGGCTGCGGCGTCGTTGACGATCGCCGCTTCGAGGGCGGCGAGGCGCTTGGGCGTGTTATGAAAATCCGGGATGGTTTCATGCAAGCGCCCGCCGGTGAGATCGGCAGTGAGTTTCTGGAACTCACCGAAGGCTCTAGCCGCCTGATAGGCCTGCTCGTTAGACTCGATCTCATCATAGCCATGCGCTCGTTCGATGAAGGGATAGGTGCGCCAGAAATTGCCGTTTTCATCCACTGCGTAGGATTTACCGTCTTGCGCAGGGATGCAGGTGAGCGTGCGACGGTGGGCCTCGGGATGCCCCTCAGCTAACAAGCGCCCTAGCGCGTGATGCGTGACGCGGGCGACGTTTTCCATCACCTGTTCGGGCTTTTTAAATACGTGGTGGTTGATTCGCTGGTGGATGTAGCGGAGCGGGAGGCCAGCCTGATTGTACCAGGCGCAGTAGGTGTCATTGATATGTCCTGACCCGTACGGCCGCGCCTCAACGAAGTCAGCACGCATTTGGAACAGCTCGGAAATCGCGCGGAGGTCATGCATAAGCCGCCCCCTGTGTTAGATCCGCCGGATACTCACCGGATGCGATCAATTTGCGCAGCGAGGCAACGACGTGCTGCTTGTCCTCTGGATAAGTAACGCCGAACCAGTGGCTCGTGGTGTCCAGCACCGAGCAATCCGCCTTGCCCGCACGGATCAGGGTATCGACCACCGTGGGGATGTAGTATTCGGATTTCTCAACGCTGCCGTAGTCAGTGAGAAAATCCGTGAAATCCGCCTCAAGGTGCTCGAAAAAACAATGCGTGAAGGCCCAGAAATTCATGGAAACCGGCGAGGCCTCACAGACCTCCTTGCGACTACCGTCCAGCGCGTTGCCTCGAACCCGGCCATCGGCATCGCGCTCGATTTTCACATACTCCTCGACGCCTGTGAGCAAGCCGTTGTCACTGCGCGTGCAGATGCCGCGGTTCACATCGCCGTGGTCGGAGAGCGTGTTGATGAGCGGATAGCCGATCATGCCATAACGCGCCTTGTCGGTTTCAGGTCGCGGCATTCCGAGGAAGGCAGCGGCGCGGGCGTAGGCATCGCTGCCGTAGAAATCATCGGCGTTGATCACAGCGAAGGACTCCTGGACCAAAAAGCGGGCGGTGCGAACGGCGTGGGCAGTCCCCCACGGTTTCACGCGACCTTCCGGCACGCTGAAGCCCGATGGCAAATCCGCCAAATCCTGGAAGGCGTAGTCCACTTGGATGAGGTGGGCGAAACGCGACCCGACCCCATGGCGAAACGCCTCGGCGAAGTCCTCGCGGATGATGAAAACCACCCGTCCGAAGCCCGCACGGATCGCGTCATAGACCGAGTAATCCAACACAGTTTCACCATTCGGCCCCATCGGGTCCATTTGCTTGAGGCCACCGTAACGGCTGCCCATTCCGGCGGCGAGAACAAGGAGGGTTGGTTTCATGAGGCGTTAGAAGTGATCGCGCTGCGGGTGTTTCACCGAATGCGGGGCGTGCGAGCATGGGTGATTGGCAGACCCTCATGCAACCCCTCATATGGGAGATTCTCCGCAGCCGGGGCAAACGCATCCTGAGCGGGATTCCCTGAGGAGCCACGGGTCGGGCGGCGAGCAGATTAAGAAGAGATCCTAAAAGAAGAGATCCTAATGCGCGGCCGCATATCAAGGCGCGAGCGGGGAAATGCGGACGTTGCGCAATTCAAACGGGTTGCCCTCTAGCTGAAATCCGATTTTTCCCGCGGTGGGCTGGCATTTGGAAACGCGATTTTGTGGGACGCCGTTGACGCTGATTTCAATGCTGTCGGCGCGGCAGATGATGTCGCAGGAATTCCACTCGCCGAGCGATTTTTCGGCAGTGTCGCCCTTGCGTTCCAACTGGGGTGGCTTCGCGCCGGGTGCCGAAGTGAGAGGTTCGGCGAAGGTCGCGGTGTTCATGGGCAGCAGATCGCCAGCACGCCCTAGCTTGAGCTGCATTTGGATGGAAACGGGCCATGGCGTGCCACCCGCCGGGCCACCCGTGATGTGCAGGAGCACGCCGCCGTTGCTGGTTTTTACGGCATCGGCGGGCCAGCGCCATTCGCAGTGGAAACGGTAATTTTCGTAAGAAATCCTGGTGGCAAGATAGCCGATGGGCTTGCCGATGACCGCGACCACACCGTCAGCACCCGGTTTGTAAATGGCATCGACGGACATGGGCGTGGTGGTAACGAATTCCCAAGCGGCGGAGGATTTATCAGCGAGGAGATCGACCGGCTTGTCGGGAGTATCGGCCCGGGCGATGGATGTAAGAGCGGCGATGACTATAATGAGGTAGCGCATAACATTTGATTACGAATGATCGGCAAGCGAGATTTCAGATTTTGCTAAATGAGCCGTGGCAGGCATTTCCATTCCTCATGAGAAAAGCCCCCTCGCCGTAGCCCATCGCGGATCGCTAGCCCGACTTTCGCTGTTAGATGGTTTTATGGGGCCGGATCGTTGAGATTGCGTTCATTTTTTCAAAAGGTCTCCACCACAGGCTTCGGATTCCGGATCTCGGGCGGGGGCTGGGCGGGGAGGGTGAAGCCGAGTTGGTCGAGCAGGAGTTGGTGGAGGCGGAGTTGGAGCGTGGGGTGTTGGAGCCGGGGATCGGGCGTGCGATCCTCGGGGAAAAGATGGATCTGACGGGTTTGCTCGCGCTCATCGACGGCTTCGATAGCGCGGGTCCAACTGGCGCGGTCGCTGTCGTTGATCTCGCCGAGATAGAGCAGGGTTTTCTGCACGGAACCACCGCTGGCGATGCGGCGGTTTTCGACGACGCTCCAATAACGGTGCATCTTGCCGTCTTTGAATCGTTTGTTGACGCGCAGGAACATTGACTGGCACTGAGAATAACACTGTTAGATTCAGTCTGTCTATGGGGAGGGTCTCCACCACAGCCCTTTTCGGATGCCCGATGTCGTAAAATCAAGGGTTCCAGCGCCTCAGCGGGGCG
>JAYVNM010000157.1:0-11329 GCA_043758445.1 Akkermansiaceae bacterium
CGCCGTGCCAGGCTAAAAGCCGAGGAAGTCGCGTGACCGGTCGCGCCCACCCGCCGCCCCGGCGGACCGACACGGGGGGGACGAATTTAAGACGCTTACAGTCAAGCGACGAATTCTGTAATTAATCCGCACGGCCTTTGCGGTTGGCTATCACGATTGGGGTGTTCAGTTTGATGTAAGCGTTCTTTTCCCGTGTATCGAAAAATGACGAAGTGAGAAATCAAGGAAGCCGGAACGGTGGCAAGAGCCAGTGGCATGTCCGGGGAGTTCGTTTTTCATCAGGTCCAAGGGAGTTCAATCGTCGAGAAGCCGTTCCTGCTTCAAATTTTCAAAAGCTTGGCACGGCCAATGCCATTGGTTTGGCTTTGGCGCATGGCGGTAATCGCAACGAACTCTCAATTCGCTTACCTCTTCTCATCCCATTGCTGAATATATTTCACTGAAAGTTCTCTCTCATCGGCACTTAACGGGCAATTTTCTATTGCTCTCTTGATTCTTTCAATAACTTCAAGTTCTAAAGCGGAATCCTCATTAGGAAAAGGACACCCAAAGACCATCTGAAAATAGCCGTCGGCATTGTGAATTTCTTCGAATGAATCAACGGGTCTGTCGTCAGTGATCATAACCAATATCGCATCGCATGTCTGACTGGATGGCACTGCTTTACTGAAACCCTCCAAAAAATGATTGAGGGATGGGCGAATTCTCAACATGGCCTTGGCAAAAAAGCGATTTCTAGCAGTTGCACTTACGCGGACTTTCATAATTAGTGACTTGAGCGATTGAACGGCGGACGAATGCCATATAGCCTCCGATAAGTTTCGATATACACTCTTTCCATCTCCTTCGCTGCCGCTTTTCCTTCGACGGACTTGAGTGGCTGCCCGATGATATCAATTCCCATTTTTGCGAAAGCTCGCTGATGCTCTGCAAATCGTGTAGAAAGCCCACGCCCCGTTTCCCCAAAATGCAAAAGCTGACCAGACACTGCATCACGGATCACATAAACATCGTGCGGACCGGTCGCCGCCAAACTGTTTCCGTGTGTGATCCCATTTGCCGATTTCCACCATGACATGAAAGCCCCTCCCGACGATGCGGGTGCTGGCGGAACCGCGTAAGCCAACCCACCGGAACGATAGAGGAGCTGTTCGACTCCTTCGCCGATAGCTGGCTTCATGCTGTTCCAAATGGCAGCGCCATTTCTCGACAAGCCACTCACACCAGCGCCAAGAAACTCGCCCGTTGACTGAACTCCGTTCGGATCGCTGAGAGCAGTTCCTATGAAGTCCTGCCGGAATCCCTCGTCCGTGGCGAACTCGTAGGCGGTTTGGGTTCCTAACAAAGCAAATGCACCTTGTGCCCATGCGCTGCTCAGTGCCTGCCCACCGTAAACAGATATTCCAGCACCCACTTCAGCACTTCCGGCAAGAACTGTGAACGGCGCACTTGCAACTGCCGCCCCGCCGATTTCCATCGTGTCCATGACTGGCTTGATCTGTTCCATCTCTTGTGGGATAGCGGCCAAGGCCTCATCCATTCCGGCATTGTGCCTTCCATCGGCGGACCGCAGTTGCCAGCGTCCATCTTCGAAGTAGAAAAGCCTCGCCATTTCTCCAGCGTTGGGAGACTGGCCCCATGTCTTCACTTTTCCCGCCGCCATCGCGTTCCACAGGTAGGCCAGCCCGCTGCCCGCCCATTCCTCATAAATCATCGTGGGGATGCCATTATTGAGGGTGGCGTCCACGGCCACTTCCGCCAGCCCGAGCGCATCCACCTTGTTGACGGGATCGTTGTGGCAGTACGAATACAGGTTCAAACTCTCACTTTCCCCTAACGATTCGCGTGATAGCCACTGGCCTGTTATCGGATCGAGGAAGCGTATGCCGAAATTATATAATCCGGTTTCTTCATCATAGTATTTGGTAGCGTAGCGGAAGGGGCAGCTTGAGGCTTTCGGGCCTCTGGCGTAAATTGTTTCACCGAAGGGGCCATACGCATATTCCGCCTGCAATGCACCGGTGCTGTCTGCTAGGGCGATGACGTGGCCTGTTCCATCGTAGAGTGGATACAAATCAATCGTGCTGTTTCCTATCGTTTCGCGGATGAGAAGCAGTCCGCCAGCACCTCCGGCGAGGTCTGGTCCCCAGACATATTTCCTTTCAAGGATTGTTAGGCCGCTGGAAAGTTGATGGCGTTCGTAAATGAGATCGTCGCCATCATGTAGAAACGTGATGATTTTCTGTTCGACGATGCTGCCGTTCTGATAGCGGTTGACTTTTTTGCTGAATCTCCTGCCTTCCGCATCGTAGGCGTTGGTGATGTCGTAGCCTTGGGGGGTAAGATGGTTGTTGTGGTTCTTGGTGCGGGCGCGGACGAGTTCGTTTTTGGCGTTCCAACCATAGTTCCAGAGGGCGGAGCTTTCCCGGTTTCCGGCGGCATCATACGTGAAACTCTCACTGATAGGGGGCACCCAGACTGCGCCGCTCTTTTCGGCTTTGGCATCGGGGTTGGCTCCAGAGTCGCCTTGGCCGCTGAGGACGGCGAGCGTGTTCCATGGCACCCAGCCGCCGGACGTGCCGGGAGGCGTGATCGGATAACTGTAGGCTCCGGTGAAGTTAGGGATTTCTGTTGGGGTGGCAGTGCCGATTCCCACCCAGAGGCGGGCGGCGGGGGCAGCGGTAATTTTGAGGGTTTTGTTCTGGCTGTTGGTCCAGGCGATGGACTGGTTGAGGACGCTGGCGGTGTTGGCGCTGTTTTCGGTGCGGCGACCGATGGCGTCGAACTGATAGCTAAAGCTGCCGAGCGTGGGATGGCTGGCAGTGGTGAGTTGGCCGTTGGTGTAGGTCCAATCGGCTCCGGCGGTTTTCACCTTGAGGCGACGGCCTTGGCCATCGAAGGAAGTGGCTTCGTTGTTAGCGGTTCCCTTGTAGTCGAACGTGGGTGCGCCGGAAACCGTGTTGTTACTGTCCGCCAGCAGGATACGACCTGCGGTGCCGCGCTGCCAGCGCTGGCTGACGGTGGGGTTGAAGCTGCCGCTGGAGTTGCCCCAATCGAAACCGGTGATCTGTCGGGCACCGTTTCTGTTGATGGCGACGTTGAGGTTTCCGCTGGTGACGGTGGCGGTTTCATCGGACTCGTTAGTGTCCCCGGTGAAGCCTCGGGCGGCGGAGTGGATGAGGACGTTTCCGCGCCAGAGTTCAAAGCCAGTTTCGCGCCCGGTGGTATCGAGGCCCCTGATGACCTTGTATCCGGCGAGCGCCCCGGAGTCCCAAGTGCTTTGCTTGAGCCTACCATTTTGATAGACGAGCGATCTTGCACCGGAGGAATCGCCGATTCCGTTGATGCGCCCCGCCCGGTCGTATCCATAGCCTTGGACGATGGATGGGATGTTGCCGAAAACTCCTGAGGGAACGGCGGGCCAGGTGGCGGATGTTAGGTCTTTGGCTCCGTCGTTCGAGTAGCCGAAGGTGAGATCGACGCCACGGGCGAGGGTGACTTTTTCGAGGAGTCCGCCGGGGCGGTAGTGGCGGGATTCGCCCGCTCCGGCGGCGTAGCTCTTGGCGGTAGGCGCACCGGCGGCGTTGAAAGCCACGTTGGTAGCCGCTCCGGTGGCAGGCGTGGTGGCGAGGTTGAATCTCCCTCCGGTGGTGGTGAGTTCATCGGTCTTGCCCAAGGTATCGCCGCCGCTGGTGGAAGAGAATGTACCGTCGAGTTTGCGGGTGTTGGTGACATTATTAACAGTGAGGGCTTCCACTCCGCCGCTGATGCTGTGACCGCCGAGGATGTTGCCACGCCCGGGGGCGTTGAGTGACGAAAGGGTGCCGTTGTTGTTAAAATTGGCGCTGTTGACTTCCCCGTCAATAGTTAGGGAAACGCTTGCCAGCGAGCCGTCGGCCCGCCAGACCGGATTGAGGGTGGCAGCGGGAATTCCCGAACCTGATAGGGCACTGGATGTGGTAAGGCCGAGGTTGTTGAATGATTCGTTTTTCTCCCAGCCTTTGGTGGATGTGGTTTTGACGGTCTTGGTCGTGTAGTTCGGGGTGCGGGTGATGGTTTCCTCGCTGCCGTTGATTTTCGTGACGGTGACATTTCCGGAGGGCGTCCATTCGGTGCGGAGGATTTCACGCAGGCCGGTGTCTTCGGTGAGCTTGAGGACGGTGATGATCGCAGTGCCTGAAACTGCCGTGGTGCTCTGGACGTAGCGGTCGGTGGAAGAGAGCGTCAATTGCCCGTCGTTATTTGTGTCAATTCCAGAGCGGGAAATCGCGCCGGAGGAGTTGTAGGGATCAGACTCGGTGATGAGCTTGCGACCGGAAGGCTCGGTGGTGATGACGCGCTTCAGGGAAGACGCCGCACCGCTGTAGAGGGATTGCGTGTCGCCGGTTGGAGTTGTGGTTTCGCGGATACGGCCCCAAGCGTCGGTCCAGGTGGTGCTGAAGGTGCCCGTGGGAGTGCCCGTGGGGGAGGGGTTGTCCTTCATCAATCGGGTGGTAGTTTTGAGCAGGCCGTTATCGACAGTAAGGCTTGTCCCTTGGTTTCCGCCGAAGGGCAGGGTGGGGCCCGTGGCGGTGGCGAGCAAACCGTCACTGTTCTGGACGGATGCGTTGTATGTGCCTAGCAGGGTTTCATGGGTGATTGCTGTGGTTGCGGTGTCCGGCGTGACGGTGAGATTGTCTGCGACATCGTTCCAAGTGGTGTTGGATTTCAGCAAGCGCCCGAGTCCGTCGTGGGTGTTAGCGATGGAGCCGGTAGCGCCCTCCGAGATCGTCGCAGTCGTAATGAAGGCACCGCTACTGGTGGCTGTGTAGGTGTTAGTGGAGGTGATGCCGTTGTGGCTAACCGTGCCGGGCCGTCCAAGCGGATCGTATCCTGTGAAGGAGGATGTGGTGCCTAGGGCGTTGGTGTGGGTGGCGAAACGGGAGAGGTTGTTGTCAAAGTCCCAAGTGGATGAGAGGCCGGTATTGGAGTCGGTGCTTTTCTTGGGGAAGCCCCATGCGGTGAATTCGGAGTAGTCGGTGCCGCCTGTTTTTAGCGTGCCGCCGTTGATGAGATAGGATTCGCTTGTGGTGGTTTGGCCGCTGCCGTTGATTTGCTGAATGAGCTTGGTGCCACGGGTTACGGTATTGCCGGAAAGCTGGCCTGCGGTGAGAATCAGTTGGTCGGAATTGCTTGGCGAGATGAAACTCCAGTCATAGGTGGCACCTGTGCCGTCGGAGTTTTTGGTAATGCGTGGCAGGCCGGGAAGGCCGGGAAGGCCGCTGGTGGCGGTGCCGTATTCCACTTCGCTCCATGCGACGGAGGCTTCCGTCTTATTTCCCGCATTACCGTCCGACGCGGTGTAATGACGGACACGATTGCCACCATCAAGTAATTGGGTCCAGTCGGTGGTGTAGGTGGTGGTATTGAATTTGTGGGTTTGCTTGTATGAATCACCGTCCATGGTTCCGGTTATCGACCATGCACCCTGAGTGAAGGATGAGAGCAGCCCGTTTGCATCCCAAGAGTATTCCGCGTCCGGCTGGATGCCGTCGTATTGGATGGAGACGGATGTGGGCCATTTGCCATTGCTGTCTAAGATTGCGGAAGCAGTGATAGTTTTTTCAGAGGTGGTGATGGTCCAGTCGGTTGGGATCTGATCGTTGAATGGATTGAGTGATGTGGAGTATAAGGACGAAACGAGCTGGCCATCCACGGAGTCGTGCAACGTAGTATTCATATGCCACCCGTTCGTGTCACTGGTGCGATTGACCTCAATCTCATTCTTGAGCTTTTCGGTGTTGTCTTGGGACAGTTTGAGAGTCCAAGAATTCGTTCCCGAGGTCCACCACCAATCATTGAAATAGTAGCCATAGTACTCCCAGTAAGGCCATCCAAGACCTTGATTGGACAGAACCTCGTTGGCCTTGATTTCGTATTTTTCACCACCGCTGCCGGTCACTTCCAGTTTTTCAGCGTCCGTGGGATGGGGCGTAGAGCCTCCCGCGTGGGAAAACGTCCAGGTGCGGATCAGGGTCATTCCAGAAAGGTCCATAGCCTGTCCCGGAGTCGGTGCGGAGTCCCCGGTCTGACGCCGATAGATTTTGACCGTATAGCCGCCGTAGTGGTTCGCGTTATAAGTGACGTCCGCCACCAGATCCCGTCCGGCGACTTGCTTCAGCCTAGGACTGTCCCAGGCTCGATAAAGCTTTTGGGTGTCATATTGGGTCGTATTGTAAATATCGGTGAATTGCCAGCCCAAGCTGTCGGCAGGTAGGCTCTGAATTCTGTTGGATCGATCATTCTCATAGACAACATGGTAGTCGGAACAACTCCCGGCGAACTGGAGCGAGTAGGACGAATCAAACCGCATCATGGAGCACCAGTCGTAGTAATCACTATCGACGTAATAATCATAATAATTCCAATATCCAGAACCGCCGAGCTCCATCGGGGTGGTGGAGACATAACCGTTTCCCGCCCCTTTCAGCCCTGGTCCTAGATCGATACCATATAACAGGCTCGGGCGTGGATGCAGCAGCAGGTTCCCGTCGGCGGCATTTTCAGCCAGAACGCTACCTGCGGCTTCGAGTTTCGTCCCCATCCCAGGGGCATCCACTCCACTGGTAAATGTCGGCTTGAATACTGAATAGAAGGAACAGCCTATCCCCCAGTTCTGTTCATAGGAATGAGTATAATTATCGGAATACCCTTCATCGTTGTGAGGCAGGGTCCATGCTTCTTTATACTGATATCCGGCCTCGACAAATCGCTGGTTAAGATAGTGACCATTCTCATTACTGTATTCCTGCGTCGTGACCCAAGAGCCGTTGACCGTTGCTGATGGCGGGCTAGAGAATAATGGTACGGTGCCAGAATTGCTACCTCCATCGACCACATACCCGGCCTCGCTTGGCTCATATCTTGGTGAAGCTCCAGTAATGACAATCTGGTTCCATTTGCTACGACGCAGCACGTAAACCGTCCCGTCGATCTGCATTCCGGCACCGCCCGGTGCCGTGGCACTGACCCGCGCTTCTTCAGGATAGTAGCCAGAGAGTTGGAGCCACATTCGGCGCAAGGGAGCCGTGATTTCCTCGACGTGGGAAGGGGATTCGGAATAGGTTCCGTTAACTTCGATAAACGAAGAGTATTGGGAAGTGGCGTAATTAGTTAGATCGGAAATATACACATTTAGATTTCCAGGGCCAATTGAGGCGGGAGTCCAATTCCCAGGAGCTGGAGTGGTTGTTCCATCTGGCGTGACGACTTTAACATAGGGTTCGCGGTTACCGTCTTGGTTGCTGTCTTGAGGATCATGGTAGTCCACTACCTCCCTAACATCAGTCTTATCTGTGAACGACTTCAGACGGAAATCGGAGGGCCACTGAATGAGATGCAGAGCCCTCACCCGTTGTGCCAGTAATCTCAATATCAAATGGTAGTTTTCGGGTGCGGCTCTTGGCAAGGAATCGAAATCGCTGGGCGTGTAGGATTTGAGAGCGCCAATGATAGATCCCGATTCAAATTCACCCGGACTGGAATTAAGAAAAAATAATTTCAATCTGTCGAATTCACGCGCAACTTGGTTCAGCAAGGTGATTCTCGCTGCGAGGTTTAATCCGTCCACAGCCGATTGAGTGGGGTTAGTGCCAATTCCCTCCCAACCTATCGGACGGTCACCCGGAATCGCTTGATCCGTATCGCCCGGATTATTGTTCTGGTTCACCAGATAAACACTCACCTGATCACGTTGGTTCACAACTCGTTGACGGTCGGAGAGTGAAATTACCACATCGTAGAGTGATTGCCCCAAAGATATGCCCTGAAAGATGAGCAGACTCAGAAATACAAGTCGGCATTTTTGGAATCCAGTTAGAACTTTCATATCGTGGCAGGGTAACAAAATTTAATCATATTGAAAACGAAACGATTCACTCCCCCGTCACCTGCAGCAGCAGTTTAGGGTTATCCTTCACCATCGGATTGAGCGCCTTTGTGTGTTCGGTGGCGTTGGTCATACCGTCGCCATCGGGATCAAGCGCGTTGTCGGCTCCATCCGCCGTGGAATTCGCGTTACAGGGATCATATCCGAAAGTGACTTCAAAAATGTTAGTTAGGCCGTCCCCGTCGAAGTCCGCATTCATCGCCTCTTCCAAACTAGTGATAGCAGGATCGTCAATGCAGTGGAGCCGGGTAAAGAACTTGTCGGTGGAACTGTTGAGCCCCCTGCTGTGCATGCCATCGCCGAAGTCGATGAAGGGCGCGTAAACCCAGTTTTGCAGATCACGCGACCATTGCATGAAATAAATCCGCCCATCGACGCCCTGCCAGTCGGCAGCGAAGGTATCCAGCTCTGCCTGAGTGAAAGCCAACGGCGGTTGTGGAGCCATGTCCGCCGAGATACGCCCCGGCACAAGCGCCACGGACACCAGGATGAGTAGGGATTTTAGAAGCTGTTTCATCAGTTGCCTCCTGCCTTTTTGATCGTATCGGCGGACAATCCGACCGGGTGATCACGCTCCCAGAAATTGATCGTCACATCCTTGGGAGCAGGTGGATTGGCCAATAGATAAGCCCTCTGTTCAGCCACAGCGTTGATCCGTGCGAGATAAGCATCCTTCATGCGTGTCCCCTCATTCCGATAGAGCTGATGGAGGTCTGCGATGACTTTCACGGATTCCGCATCCGGGTTCGTGTTAACGATCACATAGGCAGGTTCAACGTCGGGGATTGTGGGGATTACCGGCGCGACATAGGTTTTGCCGAATTTAGCCATGAGACTCGTCCTCGCCTGCGTGTCCTCATTGCTAAGTCCCATGCCCATCATGACGTAGGATCGGGTCTCGCCGTCTCCGCCCGTGATCGAGAATTTTGCAAATCCGCTGAAGTGATTGAAATCGAGATTCGACCACGCGAGGACTTCCTTCCCGGGATCAGTGCGGGGGTGGTAGCGAAGCAGAGTTCGCGAATGGTCATAAACCGTGGCGGACAGGGAAAGTAAGATTTCTTGTGGCTTATTCGGCACTCCCGTAAAATTGGTGGGTAGCTGCCCCCCCGTTACCGTTGGGGGCGGTGGTGGATCGGGCAGCTTTGGGTCCTCCACCAAATGCACCGTCTCGGTGATGGTGCCAGTCACCGGTGGCAGCCCGGCCATCGGCGGCGGCTCGACGACATCCACCTCGCGGACGACCGTGCTCTTGATCTTGAAATCCGGCAAAGCGGGCGGAAGGGGTGGGGAAGTTGTGCCGTCCGCAATCGGGCCGGGGATGGTCGCATCGCTGGCCCCTGTCGATGGGTCTCGGATCAGTTCCTGTCCGAAAAGTGGAAGGAAGGCGACGAAAGCAGCCAAATGGACCGATAAAAGTTTCATGTTGAAATGGATTTTCTACAGATGGTGGTGTTTGTCTATTTTCTTCAGAAGGATCATCAGGACAACTCAGTCTTCATGCCAACATGCTAACATAATTGTGCGTTTGTGGGGCTTGTAGTGATCGGTGAACATGGTCGAACCGGATTTCAAAATGACGCTATCTTGGACCTTATAGGTGACAAACAAAAAATGACTCCATTGCATTTGTGGTTCCTCCCACTATGGAGAAATGCCTTACGCGTTCGGCTGCCAACCTCCTGATCCCGCTTCATCGGGGGATCAGGACGCCGACGTATTGCAGGCAATCGTTTTCTTGCTTCATCAGGAGCGCTTAAAAAAGGGTCTCACGTTGAGAGACTTGAAGCAAAAAATGGGGATCAGTCACGCTCATCTTTCGAGAGCGGAACGGGGGGGGGGCGCAACCTGGTTTGGTGGTGATATTGAGATGGTGTCGGGCCTTGGATTTGAAATTCGGGGACATTTGGAAGCAAGTCTCCGGTGAGCAATGACGTGATCACTGCATGTCGTGGGGAAATCCGCTCGCGCGTGTTCTTGTATCAGCCTCAGGTTTCCCCTTCAATCAAGTCATCCAGCGTCTGCCGTTTGCGAATCACGGTGGCAGTAGCGCCTTCTACCAGAATTTCCGCCGGCAGGGGGCGAGAGTTGTAGTTTGAGGCCATGGCGAAGCCGTAGGCCCCGGCGGACATCAGTGCGACGTGATCGCCGGGCTGGAAATCCGGCAACGGGCGGTCCTGACAGAAAAAATCGCCGCTCTCGCAAATTGGGCCGACGACATCGACCGTGACGAGTGCGGTGGATGCCGACTCGATGAGCGGCACGATTTCATGATGGCCTTCGTAAAGTGCTGGGCGGATCAAGTCATTCATGCCGGCATCGACGATTTTAAAAGTCTTGGCCGCACCCTTTTTCTCGTAGAGGCACTTAGTGATGAGCACTCCCGCGTTGCCCACGATGTAGCGTCCGGGTTCTAGCAGGATTTTTAAACCAAGGTTTCTGAGCCTTGGGACGAGTTCCTTGCCGTAGCGCTCGATGGTGAGCGGGCGGGTTTCCTCAGGTTGGCTTTCCCACCAGGCGGGGTCGCCGGATTCCAAGGCTTCCTTGTAAATAATGCCGATGCCGCCGCCGATCGACCAGAACTCGATGCCATGTTTTTCCTTCAGCGCGGTGACGAGAGGGATCACTTTTTCCACTGCCTCGATGAATGGCGCGATGGAGGTGAGCTGTGAGCCGATGTGCATTTGCAGGCCACGCAGTTTGACGTTCTTAAACTCCTTCGACGCACGCTCGTAAAGGCCGGCGATGGCTCCGAAATCGACGCCGAACTTGTTCTCTGACTTGCCAGTGGAGATATACTTATGCGTCTTGGCATCCACATTCGGATTTACTCTAACAGCGACAGGTGCGATCCTGCCAAGCTCGCCAGCGACTTCGTTCAAATAGGCAAGTTCCTCCGCGCTCTCGACATTGAATGAGTAGATTCCTTGTTCGAGGGCATAGATAATTTCATCGCGGGTCTTGCCAACCCCGGCAAAGGTGCAATGCGCAGGATCACCACCCGCCTTGATCACGCGGAAAAGCTCACCGCCGGAAACGATGTCGAAGCCCGCGCCGTGTTGGGCAAGTAGGCGCAGCACGGAGAGATTGGAATTCGCCTTCACCGCGTAGGCGACCTCATGGTCAATCTCGCCCAATGCGGCATCGAGCCGCGTGTAGTGGTCGAGGATGGTGCCTGCGGAATAGACGTAAAGCGGTGTGCCGTGCTCGGCGGCCAGCGTGGAGAGATCGACATTTTCGCAGAAAAGGGAACCGTTTTTGTAGGAGAAACCGTGCATCGCGGGAGGGAATTAGCGGCGATTTCGCTGCGGGTAAAGCGCAGAAAGTCCCATGCGACCGTGGCGGCGGTTTTCAACCGCCATGCCTTGTTTGTTAGGGCGTGGCGGTTGAAAACCGCCGCCA
>JAYVNM010000158.1:0-11254 GCA_043758445.1 Akkermansiaceae bacterium
CCGAAAAAGTGCCGCCAGAAGGACTTTCCGAACATTGCTTTTGGGCAAGGCTGCCAATCCGGCAGGCCAGCAGGAAATTCCCAGCGCCTTGCACCCGGCACGCACGACCCAGCCCGGCAAGCACCATGTTAATCCGCGAGGACCCCACTGATGTATTTCTAACCTAACGACCGGGTTGATGCTGCTTGCGGCGGCTGAGATCCTGACACGGTTGCGGGAGATTTCTGAATCCGTCAGGGAAACGGCGAATAGGTATAGATAAATAAAAACCATGAAAAGCTACTACCGTCTATCCGTCCTCGCCGTGTCGCTGGGAATGATTTGCTGCAAGCCGCGCGGCAACCCTTACATTTTACGCGTTGATGTGGCCAGTCGAGCATACGACCTTGCCCAAGATCGGTATGATGCCTACCGGGGCAAAGTAAATGCGCTGAGTGCGGTGGATTATCAAAAGCACCTCACCGCATTTGAAGAGGCCAACGCCAACGCTTTGAGTGCGGGGGCCACAGAATCGGAGGTGGCGGACTCGGCAAAGGAGGGCCGCGATAGGTTTGTGGACATGGAACGGATCTTGACCAAAGGGCTTACCGGAGCGGAGAAGGAACATGACGCGCTTGATGTGATTAGCAAAAAAGAGCCGTGAAAGATGCGGGCGGGACGCACGCGCTGCGTCATTCATCTCAGCGCGAAGGGGAAGGGGACGATGTTCACGGGCAGGCTAGGGGATCGCGGGGGATGGTGGTTTTCATGGCTTTCACCCGAGGGTGAGATGGGAGGCGGCGAGGGCGTTGTGAAGGGCAGCGGATTCTTGGGGGGAAAGATCGCTGCCACGGCGGATTTTGCTGTGGATGGTTTGCACGGGGATGCCTGCCTTGCTGGCGAGAACGGAAATCTTGATGAGTGAACCCGCTTTTTTGAGGGCGGCGGTGGAGAGCGACTCTGGCACAAGGCGACCAGCGGCCAAGTTGGCGGATGAGGCGAGACGGATGGCCATTTGCAGTCCGGCGACAGCTTTCTGGGGGGTGGCTTCCAGCGCGGAGAGCGCGGGCCATGCGGGGGAGGTGGCGACCCATTCACCGTCTTCCTCGCTCCAATGAGTGTTAATGGGGTAGCGGAGTTGGTTTTTCATAGGTTGTGGGATTCGATTTGTTCTTTCATCTGGCGCATTTGATAGGGCTTGGCCTGGCCTTTTTTGTGCTGGAGATTGAGGGAGGGGACTGCGGGAATGGCGTGGGTGAAAATCTGGTGACTGCCGCTTGTCCGGGTGTTTTTCCAGCCGCAAGCAAGGGCGAGGTAGCAGGCGTCCTGAAAGCTCCAACTGGTCAGGTTGCCAGATAGGAGCTTGGCTTTGAGCTTGTCTGCTTTCATGGCGGGGAGAAACTCGCATAATAAATTATGCGACGCAAGGGAAAATGCATAATTTCTTATTCAAGAACGGCCGGGATGCGGTTCAGAAGTCGAAGTAGCCGACGTTATTGACCCAGCGGACGGCTAGGCGGTTTTTTCTGGGGTGGCTTGTCGGTCGCCAAACCTCGTCGAACAGCCTCAAATAACATGACAGAGAGACAGGCCTTTAGTCGAAGTCTTTTCTAGACATTCTCCCCCGCCCCGGTAGTTCTTCCCCATGAGAAAGGCACGATGGCTGGCTGAATGGCGGAAATCCCAAGGGAAACCGGTGTTTTACCACGTAATATCGATGGTGGTGGAACGGCGGTTTGCGTTCGGGGTGGAGGAGCAGGAAAAGTTCCGGGCCTTGATGCGCTTGCAGGAGAAATTCACGGGCTGCCGGGTGGTTTCCTACTGCCTGATGTGCAATCACTTCAATTTGCTGCTTGAGGTGCCGCCGATGGCGGAGGGCGGGATTTCTGAGGAGCTGTTATTGAAGCGGCTTTCGGCGATTTACAGCGAGGCATTTGTCGCCGGGGTAGCGAAGGAGTTGGCAGATGCGAGGGCGGCGGTTTATGTAAATGAAGGTGGACGGGAGGAGGCGTTGGCTACGATTTACAAGCGGTTTACCTACCGGATGCAGGATCTCGGGGAGTTCATGAAAGGGCTGCTGCAACGTTTCACCCAGTGGTTCAATCGGGCGCATTCGAGGACCGGACGGCTGTGGGAGGATCGCTTCAAGAGCTTGATTGTGGAGGATGGCGGGGCGGCGAGGACGATTTCCGCCTACATTGACCTGAATCCAGTGCGTGCCGGGATGGTGAAAGACCCGGCGGATTACCGATGGTGCAGCTACGGCGAGGCGGTGGGCGGCGGGGCGAAGGGCAACGGCAAGAAAGCGCGAGAAGGCTTGGTGCGTGCGTATTTTTGCGATCAGGGAGTGGGTTTCGAGGCGGAGAAATGGCTTGAGGTTTCTCGCTTGTATCGGCGTTTGATGGCGCTGACCTTGGGCAGGAAACCGGGACGCTCGGATAGCCAGCGACGGTCACAGACCGCCGCTACAGTCACGAAGAATACGGTGGAGATGCTTGAGAGTGGGGACAACGAAACGGTTTTGAGGGAATTAAGGATGGCGAAAATGCTGAGCTGCCGGGTGCGGTATTTCACGGATGGCGCGGTGATCGGCAGCAAGGAGTTTGTGAATGAAGCTTTCGCAAATGCGCGGGAACGATTCGGTCCAAAGCGGAAGGACGGCGCGCGGGCAATGAGAGGCAGCGGCAGAGGAGCGAAGGGAATGCTGTGGAGCGTGCGGGATCTGAGGGTCGGAGTTTGATGTCCTTAGCACCCTCGATTCCTCGCAGACTCTCTATATTCTGTGTTTTTCTTCTGTCGGAATGTTCCATGCGTTTTGAGAGACGCAACGTATGTCCTGTTGCTTGCCTGACCTAGCCGCGATAGTTCGGTTGCGCTGCCGCCACGCATCGTTCAAAAAATTGCAAAATCCTCGACGCCCCCGCCCCGGGACGTTGAAATCCGACCGCAACCCATGAGTATCGCCGAAACTGCCGCCCGTCTGGAAACCGCCGTCTGCTCTGTCGTTCGTGGCCAACCGGAAGTGGTCCGCCGGGTACTGGCCTGCATGATCGCGGGGGGCCATGTTTTGCTAGAAGATTTTCCGGGAACCGGGAAAACGACACTCGCCAAGGCAATTGCCAAGGCGGTCGGCGGCGCGACGTTTAAGCGGGTGCAATTCACGCCGGACTTGCTGCCCTCGGACATTCTCGGTATTTCGGTGTTTGATCCACGGTCGCAGGAATTCCGTTTTCATCCAGGGCCGGTGTTCACCGATATTCTGTTAGCGGATGAAATCAACCGCGCTTCACCGCGCACGCAGAGTGCATTGTTAGAGGCGATGGGTGAGCGGCAGGCGACCATTGACGGCCAGCGCTACGATTTCGAGGGCATCTTCTTCGTCATCGCCACCCAGAATCCGGTGGAGTTCCGCGGCACTTATCCACTGCCGGAGGCGCAGATGGACCGCTTCGCCATGCAATGCACACTAGGCTACGTGAGCGCTGCCGAGGAGGCCGAGATTCTAGCGGACCAAGCCTCCACGCATCCGGTGGATCTGCTGGCGGCGGTGGCCAACCGGGAGGAAATTTTGGAGCTAATGGCCGCAGCCAGGCAAATCCGTTTCAGCACGGAACTCCGGCATTACGTCGTTGCACTGGTCGGCGCAACGCGCGGGCATCCGGCGATCCAGCTTGCCGCCAGCCCGCGAGCATCGCTCGCCTTGATGAAGGTTTCGCAGGCCATGGCGGTTTTTCAGGGGCAGGAATTCGTTTCACCCGAGTTGATTCAGTCGGTCGCGGCGGATGTCATCTCGCACCGGCTGGTGCTCGCGCCCGAGGCGAAATATTCTGGGGCCAGCGCGCGGCAAATTGTCGCCGATCTCATTGAACAAACGCCAGTGCCAGCCTAGCTTCAGCCGCCCATGAATGCTCCAGAACCACTGTCCGCCAGCAGGCCACAGGGGCGGCGTATGGACTATTGGCTGCATCTATTGTATTTCCGAAGCGCGGGCGTTAATTTTTTCGTCGCCCGCCGCTGTCGGCCCGCCGGTATCGCCATCGGGCTGGTGCTGGTTTTATCCACCTGTCTGGCGATCGGGCAAAAAGGTGAGGCGGTGTTTCAGTTGTTTTCCCTCAGCCTTGGCATGTTACTGATCGGCATCCCGTGGGCCTTCTTGCGGCGGGCGAAATTGGAGGCAAAACGCGAGCTGCCACGGTTCGGCACTGCAGGCGATCCCCTGCGCTACACGGTGCGTATTTCACAACTCGGCTCACGGCAGCTGCGGCGGGCATGGCTGTCCGATACCGCACCCGATCCCCGACCTAACATCGCGGATTTCACCCTGCTGCGCGAACCCGGCGAAGCCGAGCGGAATGGCTTCGACCGCCGCCTCGCCTATTTCCGCTGGCAATGGTTGATGCTCGGAAACCGTTTATTCAGTGGCGGGATTTCCAATGACGATCTGGATCTCAAGCATGGCCAGCAAGCCCGCGTCACCATCGACATTACGCCGCTGCGGCGCGGGGTGATCCGGCTGGACGACCTCCGCGTGCTGCTGCCAGATCCCTTCGGGCTGTTCCAAAGATGCCGCAAAGTAAGGGCTCCGACCGCGACTCTAACGGTGCTGCCCCGGCGATTTCCGCTACCAAAAATCGAGCTACCCGGCGGCGCGGCTTTCAAGATTTCCGGCGAGGCGAACACTAACTCCATCGGCACCTCCGGCGAGTTCGTCGGCCTGCGCGACTACCGGCCCGGCGACCCACTGCGGCAGATCCATTGGAAAAGCTGGGCGCGCACCGGCCGCCCGATCGTGAAGGAATTGGAGGACACATTCTATCCGCGCTACGGGCTGGTGGTGGACACGCTCTCGACCCAGGGGACTGACCATCAGTTCGAGGAAGTCGTCTCGGTTGCGGCTTCGTTCGCCGCATCCATCGACACCGGCGAGTCACTGTTAGATCTGATGTTCATCAAAGCCGAGGCCCACATCGTCACCGCCGGTCGTGGTCTGGAGCGCGCGGAGAAACTGCTAGAAGTTCTCGCTGGCGTATCGCCCGAGCGGGTGGAAAATTACGAATCGCTCACCCGGTTGATCCTCCGTCATCGCGATGATCTAACATCATGCTTGGTGATTCTCAACGGTTGGGACGAGACGCGGGCCGAGTTTCTCCGCAGCCTAACCCATGGTGGCATCGCCTGCTCACCGATCATCATTGGCAGCGGCCGCCGCCCCGATGCGGCTCCGGGCTATTGGCTGGAGTCCGGGCAAATTCCCCGCGACCTCCAACGCTTGCCCACGCGCCTAGCAGCTCTCACCTAAACCTCACAGACCATCAACTCTATCCAGCCACCACCCCGGTTCATCCTTGGCACATCGCTCCTCTTCTGGGGCGCGATGACTGACAAGTTGCTCATCAGCGTCATCTTGGCGGTCATCGTCGAGTGTGCGCATTGGACGAAATTCCGCTGGGACTTCGACGAGCAAGCCACCGCCCGCGCCTGGCAGCTCACCACTGTTGCGATTTTTCTAACGGGAATCCTAATCTTCCTCGACGGCAGCCCTTTAGTCGCCCTCCCCAATCTTCTAACATGGCAACCCCTGCTCTTGATCCCCATGCAGTTTGTCCAATCTTATGGCCTCAAGGATTCGCTGCCGCTGAACACATTTTCCTTTCTCGCCAAACAACGCCGCCAGCGCAACTTGCGGCTCGGTCTAGCAGAATCCTTGATCCATATCAACTTTGGTAATATCTACTTCGTCACCGTGTTGGTGGCCTCGACCCTGGGCAGCAAGGCGAATTCTTGGCCGTTTCTCCCCGGCATCACTATGCTCACCGGCTGGATGCTGCTATCATCTAGCAAGAGCCGCCCGCTCTCGCTCGCGGTCGCGCTGTTAGTCGCGGGTGGGCTGGCGATCGCTGGCCAGATGGGGATTACGGAAATCTATGACCGCCTCGGCGGCAGTGCCGCAGGCGGCGGCTTCAGCCCGAACTATGTCTCCACCATGATCGGCAAAGTCGGCACCGTCACCCTTTCGCCCGAGATCGTCTGGCGGCTGCGGACGGCGGAAAACAAGGCCCCGCCCGCATTGTTGCGCGTCGCTACCTACAACACCTATCGACCGGGGTCGTGGGTTTGCCAGTCGATAAGCGAGCTTCAATTTAGGGATCTCGATACCCGCGAGCGCGATCATGTGGGTTATTATATTCTCGCCCAAGGTGGCGATGAACCCGCACAGCTCCGCGCGATCCGTGACAATATGCGCAGCTTTAGCCTGCGAGGAGCTGCCTTCGCGGAAACCCCGCTCGCCCTGCCCGGCGATGCCGCGAGCCTGCGGGACTTCGAGTTGGACGGCATCCAAAGCAATTCCTTCGGCACCGTCCGGGTGTTTCCCAAAAACTCAGTGATCGACGGCACCGTGCTGTGGAAGGGCGATATGGACCCGGAAAATCCCCCCATCCCGGAAGCAGATTTACTGGTTCCACAACTCGAACAGGCAGCCTTGCGGGCGGTGTTAAAAGAACTCCACCTCGAGACGCTGCCGACGCTGCGGGAAAAACTCTCGGTTATAAGCGCGTGGTTTCTCCGGGATTTCCGCTACACTCTCGACTTAAATATTCACAGCTCGTCCCAAGTTTTTACCACCCCCACGGCACTCACACAGTTTCTAACCACATCGCGAGCCGGGCATTGCGAGTACTTCGCGAGCGCCAGCACCCTGCTGCTGCGCGAGGCTGGCATTCCCGCCCGCTATGCGACCGGTTACGCCGTGATGGAGCACGACATGAAACATCAGGAATACCTCATCCGTGGCACCCACGGCCACGCATGGTCCCGGGTATGGGATGCGGGGGCAAAGCGTTGGCTGGATTTCGACGCCACTCCTCCAAGCTGGCAGGTGGCTGCGGTCCCGCCGCAGACACTGGCGAGGCGTTTCAATGACTCCTTGAAACGCCTGCGCGAGGACTTTTTCCTCTGGCGGAACCGCCCTTCCAACCGCCTCGGCGCTTCGCTCGTGATGTCTGCCATCGCCTTGGGCGTGATCGGTTTCGTGGTGAAGCGGTTGTGGAAATCCAAGCGCCGGCTGGAGTCGGCTCGCTTGGCTAACGGTTTCTCCGGGTCCATCACCCGCACTCCGCTCAATGCGCTTGAACCGCAGGTGGAGAAACGTCTCGGCTCGCGCCCACCGGGCCAACCCTTCGCCGCTTGGCTGCTAGGCCTGCGCTCGTCCTTGCCTAACACCAACGTGCTCGACGAAGCCATCAAACTGCACCAGCGACAGCGCTTCGATCCCGCGACCCCGGATCTATCCGAACAAAACCGACTGAAGGAACTCGCCCGTCAGTTAGAAACGACGCTCAAGCGCGGGTGAGTTTTCACTATCACTCAGCCGCTTCACTCTCACGCCTCGGGAAGCCTGCCGCTGAGCATGACCTTCGCCGTCGCCAGCAAGCCCGCTGGCCCTCGCACTTCGCCCTCGGCTTGAACTAAGCCCCCGAGCCGGCCTTCCACCTTGGCCCAAATTTCCAAGCGATCTCCCGGCACCGCTGCGCCAAGAATTTTCGCCGCCCGCACGCCGGTGAGCCGCAGATCTAACATTGGCGGATGGACCAGATCCGTCTGGGCCACTACGCCCGCTAGCTGCGCGATGGCCTCGATGAGAATAACCCCCGGCAGCATCGGGTTGTTGGGAAAATGGCCTGCTAGAAAAGCCTCGTCGCCCTTCACCCGATAGCAAGCGGTGCCCTCATTACCCGGATCAAGCGCGAGCAACTCATCCAGAAATCGGAACTCCGGCCCGTGCGGCAGCGCGTCCAAGGCCATTTGAAAATACCCATTCATCCGCGCCAAGAATCGCACCGAAGGACATGGGTTTGACAAGTGGAATTGCGTAAAAAAATCAATTCGACCGCCTTATAATTCGCCCGTAATCTCCAGCCGAGTGCCCTCAAGCGATCCCAGTGCCATCATCATCCAAAAACCAGAAGCGATGACGCTCCGTTGGTGGCTCCGTGCGCCATGGGATTATGTCATGATTGCTCTGGGCCTGCTCTATTTCCTGGTCTTCGGCGGCCTGCTGACCCTCATCGGCGGACCTTTGCATTTGCTCTTGCCCAGACGCCTTGGCGAGCGCCTTGGCCGCGCGGTGCTGCACCAATTGTTCCGGAAATTCGTCATCTGCCTGCGCGCGGCGGACCTAGTGCGCGCCGACCTAACAGCACTCGACCCGCTCAGAGAAATTCCCCATTCCTTCATCGCCGCACCGAATCACACGTCGCTGTGGGACGCGGTTTTCATCATCGCCCGCCTACCTTCCGCCGTGTGTGTGATGAAAAAGCAAATCCTCCTCAATCCCGTCCTCGGTGGTGGCGCACGGCTCGCTGGCTACATCGCCAACGACGGCATGACCCGCGTCATCCGCGAGGCCACGAAATCGCTAACCGAGGGCGGCCAACTCCTCCTTTTCCCCGAGGGCACCCGCACCAAGCCCGAGGCCTGCTGGATCAATCCCCTCAAAGGCGGCTGCGCGATCATCGCCCTCCACGCCCAAGTCCCCGTCTATCCCATCTTCATCCGCAGCGACACCCGCTTCGCGCAAAAAGGCTGGCCCCTCTGGCGGCGCCCGGTTTTCCCCATCCACATCCGCTTCGACCTCGGCGAACCGCTGATCCCCGAGCCCGGCGAATCCTCCCAGGCCTTCACCGCCCGCCTCGCCGCCGTTTACGAAAACGAACTCTCAAAGCCCGATCCTCTCCGGCGGCAGATTGATCCGGTGACAGAATAAGCCGGCCAAGTTGCTTGTTTGAAGTTTATAGAAGTAAATGGACGAGAAGTAAATTATAGTGGTTTCGACCGAGTGAGGATATGGGAATCAGGCCATAGGCAATGAGTGAGAAAAAAGGCCGGTCACGGAGGATTTCATGGATTCTTTTCCGTGGCTCACTCCTTTTTCGGGTAAATCCACCTTATTCGCGATTGAAAAACAAAATGAGTGAGACCTGCCCCCCGGTGCTTGCGCCAAGTCATTTTGCCCGGTAAAGCAGAATGCACATGGCCGATGCACGACTGCTGATCCTGATTCCCAGCTACAATACCGGACCGATTTTGGTCGATACGGTCGCTGCGGCTATGTCGCTTGGGCCGCCCTTGTGGGTCATCATCGACGGCTCCACCGACGGCTCACCCGGGTTGATCCAGCATCTCGAGAGCGCCGACTGCCGCATCATCCAGTTGCCAAGGAATTCTGGCAAAGGTGCCGCCATTTTCCTCGGCCTGCGGCAAGCGATCTCCGCCGGCTTCACCCATGTTCTGACGGTGGATGCCGATGGCCAGCACCCACCCGGCATGGCCCCGGAGTTTTTCAAACTCTCCGCCGCACATCCCCATGCCGCCATTTTTGGCAGGCCGGTGTTCGATGCCTCCGCCCCCTACCTGCGCGTCAAGGGGCGAAAAATTTCCAATTTCTGTGCGGATCTGGAAACCCTCGGCTGGGGTGTGGACGACTCACTATTCGGCATGAGACTCTATCCGGCGCGAGAGCTGCTAGCGGTTCTGGAGTCCACCCGCTTTGCCCGGCGCTTCGACTATGATCCCGAGGTCGCCGTCCGTTTGGCTTGGCGCGGAGTGCCGATCATCAACCTCCCCACCCCCGTCCGCTACCCGAGCAAGGAAGAGGGCGGCATCTCGCACTTCCGTTATGTTAGAGATAACACGCTGCTAACCTGGATGCACATCCGCTTATTTTTCGGCTTCCTCGCCCGGCTGCCATTGCTCATCTGCCGTGGGGCAAATCCGCTCGATCACCTCAGTCCGCCCAAAACGTGAATTCTGCGGTTCAACATTCTCACTCAATTTGAAAGCCGCCACTGTCCAGCAGATCGCCGCCCTATTCCCCGGTCGCTGGGAGCGGAACTATGTCGCGGCAAAGCTCCGCACCGACCCGTTATACACCGCCCTCACCACTCATCTCCGCGACTCGCCACTGCCATTGTTAGACCTTGGTTGCGGGCTTGGTTTGCTAGGGCTTTTCCTGCGAACTGAAGGCATCGAAGTCCCGATCCACGGCCTCGACTACGACTCCCGGAAAATCACGATGGCCAAACTCGCGGCAACTTCATCAAAGCTCCAAGGTCTCACATTCTCTCAACATGATGCCCGCACCGGCTTGCCCGAGCATCTAGGCAATGTCAGTATCCTAGACATCCTCCAGTTCTTCACGCCTGCGGAACAGGCAACCCTGCTGACACTCGCTGCTGCGCGAGTAGATACCGGCGGGAAGCTGGTAATTCGCTCCGGCCTGCGCGATGATTCATGGCGGTTCAAACTCACCGTAATAGGCGACTGGCTCGCCAAAGCGACATTTTGGATGAAAGCCGCGCCCACCCACTATCCTTCCTTTGAGGATTTTGAACGCATCCTCGCGCCCTTAGGTAATGTTAGTATATCTCCATTATGGGGCGGCACTCCGTTCAACAATCACCTGATCGTGCTTACCCGCGGCGGCTAACACTTGATCTTATCAAATGAAACGAATTCTTGTCGCCGAGGATGACTTTATCATCTCAAAAATCTATCAACTACATTTCCAGCGGAACCATCTCCATGGCAGTTTCCACACCACGGGCGCGGGTGTGATTCAAAGCGCGAAGCAGGAACGACCGGACCTCGTCATCCTTGACTTCGAGCTACCTGACCTCTGCGGTCCAGAGGTCATGCGCGAACTCCATCAAATCCCCGGCTGCGAGGATCTTCCGGTTATTTTTGTAACCAGCCTAGCCACTCCCGAAGTCGCCGACAACCTCCGCAAGGCCGGTGCCATCGAGGTTTTTGGCAAACCTTTCCCGCCACTCGAACTTATCGAACTCATCATCAAAATCACCAGCAGGAAGCCAGAATAAAACCCCGCACTGTAGCCCGGCATCGGCATCTTCATCGCAGGGTGAAATCTTGGCCAGTATGCCAAGTTCAGGGGCGATTTCCTATCGTCTCAAAAGGGTGGCTCAAGCATTATTGTCGCAAAAGATGCAAAGAATGCAGTGGACATGGGATTCGACCAGTCTGAACCACACGGCCTGATGGAACGCCAGTTGTTTGATTACGTGACCTTGTTAGGGATCGATCTAACCGTCAGTAAGGCCAACCGGACCCGCTTCCACGCCGGCGCATCCGGCCACGCGATGACCGTGATGGGCGTGGATCTAGATAGAGCCTGTCCCAAAAAAGCGTTTTTTCGAAACAGCCCTTGAATAGTGTTCAAATATACATCGAGCGAAAGTCGATCCAGCCGGATTCAGAG
>JAYVNM010000159.1:0-11243 GCA_043758445.1 Akkermansiaceae bacterium
GGCAGCAGCGTGCCGTCCACGAGCTTGAGCTTGCCCGGCGAGATGGGCGAGCCGCGCGTCACCCCAGGAGGTTTGGTTTTCTCCGACGAGATCGAGGAAAACGCCTTTGAGCAGTTCGGGATCGAAGACTCCTTGTGCTTCTGAGAAGCTGCCGAGGCTCACTTTTCTTGAGCAAACTTCGTTTTGCACGCGCTCCAGATGGCTTGCCGCGCAAAGCCCGCGCATGGTGTCGAGCACCGGATTGAGCATGCCGAACAGTTCTGGGTTGTATCGAAAAATGTCGCCGTTTGACACAAAACCAGCTTTATGGGAATATTTCCTCGTGAAAACGACCTTGGAATTACCGGATGATTTGATGCGGGGAATGAAAATCCGCGCTGCGACGCAGGGACGGAAGCTCAAGGACGTGATCGCGGACGCCATCCGAGACAGCCTCGTTTCTCCGCGAGATACCACGATTGAAGCTCCACCGCTCGTGATTTCGAGAAGTGCCAGCGGGTTTCCCTACATCAAAGCACTTCCCGGCGCTCAAAAAAACACTGTGACGTCGGAGGAAATCCAGCGATTGATCGAAGAATCCCAACTGGAGGAAGATTTGCAGCGTGCGGGGATTTCTATTTGATGCCAATTGTTGGCTCGCCATCGCTTATGAATTCCATGGGTTTCACGACGCAGCGTTGCTGGCGATCAATGCCGCAACAGTCGAGCATCCGGTCTATTTTTGCAGATCCACTGAGCAGTCCGTACTCCGACTCCTTTCCACACCTGCGATCCAGGCCACCTATCAATCTCAGCCGATCACCAACGAAGGAGCCATCCGTTTGTTGAATGAGTGGCAATCCGAACCGAATGTGGCGTTCGTTGAAGAACCTGCCGGGACGCGCGAGCTCTGGCTCAACCTCGCAAATCGTAAAACAGCCTCGCCGAAACTCTGGATGGATGCCTACCTAGCCGCCTTCGCCATTTCCGCAGAACTCTGTTTTGTCACTAACGACAAGGCATTCCGTCAGTTTGAGCCACAAGGTCTCGATCTCCAGTTTCTCTAATTTCCATCTTAATCCCATGCTTCTTGCTCTCACTGGAATGACCCCCGAATACCTCGCCTCGTGGCTGAAGGACGCGGGCGAACCGTCGTTTCGCGCCAATCAAATCCTCGAATGGGTTTGGAAAAAAAAGGCCACCTCCTATGACGCGATGACCAATCTTCCCGCTGCGTTGCGGGAAAAACTCGCCGCATCATTCCGCCTCAGCGCGCTGGAACATTCGACGACCCAAGGCTCTGCCGACACGACGCGCAAGTTCCTCTTTCGCCTGCATGACGGCCGCTATGTGGAAAGTGTGCTCATCCCGGCGAATCCCGCGCTTTACGGGGAAAAATCCGACCGCCGCACGCTCTGCGTTTCCTCACAAGTCGGCTGTGCTTACGGTTGTAAGTTTTGCGCCTCAGGTCTAGCAGGATTCACGCGAAATCTCGATGCCGCAGAGATCGCCGGACAAGTTCTAGCAGCCGAGCAGCTTTCAGGCGAACGTGTGGATTCGCTCGTCTTCATGGGCATGGGCGAGCCGCTGGCGAATCTCGATAATCTGCTAGAAGCCATCACTCTCATCACCGGCGAGAAAACGCTCCACCTCGGCGCGCGACATCTAACAATTTCCACCTCCGGCCTTGTTCCGCAAATCAAGAAACTCGCCGAACACCCGCAGCAGATCCGCCTTGCGATTTCCCTCCACGGAGCCACCGACGAAGTCCGCGAACAGATCATGCCGATCAATAAGAAATGGCCAGTCGCAGATTTGTTCGCCGCTCTCGATTACTGGAACGCGAAGAAAACCCAAAAGCTCACGCTCGAATACATCCTCATCCAAGACGTGAACGACTCGTTAGAACAAGCCGTCATTCTCGCCCGTCATGCCAGACGCTTGGGGGCCAAGGTGAATCTCATTCCCTACAATACCGTGGACGGTCTGGCATGGAAACGTCCGCCTAACAATCACTGTCGCGCGTTTCAGGAAATTTTGAAAAACGCCGGCGTCACCGCGAATCTGCGCCTCGAAAAAGGCCACGACATCGACGCCGCCTGCGGCCAGCTCCGCCTGAAACAGGAGACGGCGGAAGGGATCATCGAGGCTCCCGTTAGGCGCTGAAATTTCCACCCGCCACCCAGTTCAAATCACTCCGTTTGCACAGTTGCACGGACCCTCGCCTTTGAGCGCGTTGATTAGATTCGTCAGCGACTTCATCGCCTGCCGGGGCACGCTCTCGTAAGTCCGCGAGCCAATGTGCGGGGTGACCACACAATTCGGCGCACTCAGCAACACATGGTCCGCCGGGGGCGGCTCGACATCCAGCACGTCCGTGCCATAGCCGCCGATTTTACCACTGTGTAATGCCGCCGCCATGTCTGCCGTTTCGACGATTTCGCCGCGGGCGCAGTTGAGAATAATCACGCCGTCCTTCATCCGCGCAATGGTGGAGGTGCAGATCAGACCGCGCGTTTCATCGGATAGAAAACAATGCAACGACACCACATCCGCTTGGGTCAGCACCTCGTCCATCGTTGCACAATGAGTCACCTCGTGCGCGGCGGCGAACTCGGCATCCCAGTAAGGATCACAGGCAATGACTTTCATCCCGAACGCCCGCGCACGGATCGCCACTTCCTTGCCGATCCGCCCGAGCCCGACGATGCCGATAGTTTTGTCGAAAATCTCGTGTCCCGTGAGACGCAGCCACTCCCCTTGGCGGGCGGCGGCAGCGGTCGTGACGATGTGTTTGGTGATGCCGATCAGCAGTCCGAACGTGTGCTCCGCCACCGTCGTGTGATTCACCCCGGGCGTGAACAGCACCGGGATTTTATGTTCCTGCGTCGCCGGGAGATCAATTTTATCCAGCCCGATTCCATACTTGGAAATGATCTTCAAACGTGGCAATGATTTCTCGATGACCGCCCGCGTGATCGCATCGTCGCCACAGAGAAAGGCATCGAAACCGCCAGCGAGTTCGAGCATCCGCGCTTCGGTCAGTGGCCCGCGTTCGCGAACGATTTCCCAGCCTTGGGAGCTCATCAGGTCGTGGTGAGGGCCGGGCGTGTCTTGGTAGGAGCAGGTGGTCAGGAGGATGCGCATGGATGACTGGGGTTGGTGGGGGGAGCGTGAATGGGAGAAACGTAGTTGGCTAGTTTTTCAGTGTTTCGGTGCGGGAAATTCTTTTCACCAAGCCGTCTTCAGCTTGGGTTATCTCCGGTGGAAAGAAGATTGCCGTGGGCGGGCCAAGGGCTATCACAGGGCATGACTCATGCGATTCCCGTGGTGCTCACCGTTGCCGGCTCTGACTGCTCGGCAGGGGCGGGAATCCAGGCGGATTTGAAAACATTTCAGCACTTCCACGTCCACGGCCTGACCGCAGTGACCTGCGTGGTTTCTGAAACGGCTGCGATCGTTCGTGCGGTGCATCCAATCCCGGTGGCCGTCGTGTGTGACCAGATTTCCCTGCTGCTAGAGAGTTTCCCCGTGGCCGCGGTGAAGACCGGGATGTTAATTTCCGCCGCGCACGTCAGGGCAGTAGCGGAAATTTTGCGTAACTACCCCGAGATCCCGGTGGTCGTCGATCCAGTGATGATCGCCTCCGCCGGCACACCACTGTTAGACGCTGAAGCGCTGGCGGCCTATCGCGAGTTTTTGTTGCCACTGGCCCGCGTTATCACCCCCAACCTTCCCGAGGCCGGAGCTTTGTTAGGTGAGCCGGAACCTGACGAATATTCACAGGAATCGGCGGCCCGGCGGCTGGCCGAGGCCTTTGGGACTGCGGTGCTGCTCAAAGGTGGCCATCTCTCTGGCAATGAGTGTGTGGATGTGTTAGTCGATGGCGGCGTGGTCCATCGCTTCACCGCTGCGCGGGTTATCGCCGCCGGTTCGCACGGGACCGGCTGCACCTTATCCGCCGCCATCGCTGCCGCCCTTACCCGTGGTGAAGCGCTGCCCCGCGCGGTGGAAATCGCCAAGGATTACCTCGGCGAAACCCTGCGTCGATCCTATGATTTCCATGGTCCCGGCGCGGGACGGGTCCACGTCCTCAACCAAAGTACGACTTTCCCCTAAGGTTTTTATTGCGTCATTTCAATTTCATGTCTTAAACTCGCTTCCCGGCGTTGCGTGTCATGGCAGGCTGCCTTGAGCGAAGATTCCGGGTTAATTTTTTCAACTAAAGACGCGATGAATCCAGATCGAGCGACTCTCAATTTCCTCAACAGTTTTCCCGAAGAAGCTAGGAAACGCGGGGAAATGCTGCAAAAAGACGGTGCCGTTACCCAGATTTTCGGCAACCACCTCTTCATCCAAGGCCGGGTCGAGGACGAATCCGGCATCTTCCGCACCAGCCTCCGCCTCCAGGGAAATCGCTGGTTCGGCTCATGCACCGCCGAGGACGAACTCATCGCCGGAGCCTGCCAGTATGCCACCATGATGGAGCGGATGCACCGCGGCGAGGATCTACCGGAGTCGCCCAATGAGTTCGACGACACGCCCGTGCTCGACATCATCGAGGAAAAACTCGGCCGCGAGCTTGACGACAAAGAGGCGGATTTCGTCACGAAAATCGAAAAACGCTACCGCCGCTACGTCATCGAGGGCGAACTCCACGACCATGATATGGTCCGCATCACCCCGCGCTGGGAGCTTACCACCTACGAGCCGTTGGAGCTATGGCCGATCCCACCCGGCGACATTCTGGAGTTCTGGAACTACATCGCTTACGCTTTTTACAAAAAGAAACTCCCCTACCCCGAGTTCATGAGCGTGATCACCGATCTCGGTCATGTGCAGAAAAAAATGGCGGACTGGGAGCAAGAGCGCGAAGTCGCCTCATGGTATGAGCGCATCGAGCAAGTCAACGAGCGCCCACCCCAAGAGGCGCCGCTCAATGTCGCCTTTCGCCTCGTTGCCACGATCAACGAGGCCCGGATCGAAGTCCGCGAGGAAAAGGCCGCCGTCTGGATCCAGCTCCGTGAAAAGAACGACATCGAGCAATATGTAACCCTCCACCACGAGGCCGCCCTGCTGATGGACGCCTCCAGCCAGACACTGTGGGAACACTACCTCGCCTTCTATCGGAAATACGGCGACACCACCCTCGACTTCGACCAAGAGGAATGCTGCCGCTTCATGAATCGCGTTTTCCGCCAGCCCGCCCTGATCGGCTACATCGTCAACCTCGACGAGCGCCCGTTCAAGGTTTCCGAAGAGCGTCTTTCCTGGGTCTGCGAGGACGAGCCCTACGATCCCAAAAGCTTCGCCCTCCAACTCGTTACCGCCTCCGGGGAAAATGTCTCCCACTCGGTCCGTCTCCTCCCCGGCCGCAAGGAACTCTATCAGTCCGACGAAACCGTTTTCCCCGGCCCACCACGCTGGCTGGAGGAAACCGATGTGATGCCGCGCTATCTCATCCCGACGCGCGTCATCGACTCGCTCGAAGGCGTGGAATTTCTCCGCAAAATCGGTGCCTCGCTCCCGGAATCTCTCAAGAAACGCGTCGTCGATCTCGAACTCAAACCGCGTTTCGAAATGAAGCTCATCGCCGGCCTCACCGCCGCCGAGACCGAGCACCTCGTCATCGACGTGAACGCCATCGAGACCAAGGGCCGCCGCACCGAACGCCTGACCAAAGAAGGCTGGGAACTCGCCGAGCAGCTCCCCGTCAAGGGCAAGCAACTCCTCCGCTTCGCCCGCGAGGATCTCTATCCAGTCCCCGCCATCCTCGATGAAATGGGCCTCAGCTACGATGAAAAACTGCTCGCCTTCAAATCCCGCATCACCAAGCAGTTTCCCGAAAAATTCGCCGAGTGGATCAAGGCGATGCCCGAAAACATCGAACTCGATATCGACCTCCGTCTTAAGTCCATCCTCGCCGATCCCGTCACCGCTGCGGTTAGATTCGAAGTCGTCGGCCAAGACATCGACTGGTTCGACCTCCGCATTGTCATCGACGTGCAAGGCGCAAACCTCTCCAAAGCCCAGATCCGCCAGCTCGTCGCCGCCCGTGGGGGCTACGTCCGCATGGACGACGGCACTTGGATGCGGCTTGAAATCAAACTCGATGCCGACCAGCGCGAAGCCGTCACCCGTCTCGGCCTCGACCCATTCGATCTCTCCGGCGAGACCCACCGCATGCACGCCCTCCAACTTTCCGATCCCAAGGCCGCCGAGGTCTTCGATCCAAAAGCCTGGGAGCGCATCAAAAACCGCGCCGGTGACATTCAGCTCGAAGTCAACCCCGAGGTTCCAGCAGCCCTCAACGCAACTCTCCGTCCCTATCAGGTCGATGGCTACCGCTTCCTCGCCTACCTCTCCGTCAACAACTTCGGCGGCATCCTCGCCGACGACATGGGCCTCGGCAAAACCATCCAGTCGCTCTGCTATCTGCTGTGGTTGTTCGACGAGCACGCGAAAACTGGCGGCATAAAGAAACCCGCCCTCGTCGTCTGTCCCAAGTCCGTGCTGGATGTCTGGTACAGCGAGGCCGGAAAATTCACCCCAGAACTCCGCGTCAAGATCCTCAAAAATCGCGACGACATCGACGTTCCGCACATCCAGAACAACATCGACATCCTCGTCCTCAACTACGCCCAACTCCGCGTCTGTGGCGAGGAACTCAACGGCATCAAATGGCTCACCACCATCCTTGACGAAGGCCAGCAAATCAAGAACCCGGACTCCAAGGCCGCCAAGTGCGCCCGCGAGCTGGATTCGCAAAACCGCTTGGTGCTAACCGGCACGCCGATCGAGAACCGCCTGCTCGACATGTGGTCGCTCATGGCCTTCGCCATGCCCGGCGTCCTCGGCAGCCGCGCCTATTTCAAGAAACGCTTCGACAAGCGCAAAGACCCGCTCAGCCAGAGCCGTCTCGCATCGCGTCTGCGCCCCTTCCTCCTCCGCCGCACCAAGCTGCAAGTCGCCCAAGACCTGCCGCCACGGACCGAAGAGGAGGTTTACTCGAAGATGGAAGGCATCCAACTCGAACTCTACAAAAACGAACTCAAGCGCATCCAGAAGGCGCTGTTAGGACTCGATTCCGACGAGGCGGTGAAGAAAAACTCCTTCGCCATCCTCCAAGGCCTTATGCGCCTGCGGCAAATTTGCTGCCACCCCGGCCTCATCGACGCGAAGTATCTCAAGGACGAATCCGCGAAAATGGAGTCACTGTTCTATCTGCTAGACCAGCTCCACGAAGAGGGCCACAAGGTCCTCGTCTTCTCGCAATTCGTTTCGATGCTCGACCTCATCAAGGCCCGCCTCGAACTCGGCAACCGCCCCTACAATTACCTCACCGGTCAAACCAAGGATCGCAAAGGCGAGATCGAGCGTTTCCAGACGACCAAAGACCCCTCGGTTTTCATGCTCTCACTCAAGGCGGGCGGTGCCGGCCTCAACCTCACCTCCGCCTCCTACGTCATCCTCTATGACCCATGGTGGAACCCCGCCGTCGAAAACCAAGCCATTGACCGAACCCACCGCATCGGCCAGAAAAACAAGGTCATCGCCTACCGTCTGCTCACCCGCGACACCGTCGAGGAAAAAATCCGCATCCTTCAACACCAAAAAACCCAGCTTGTCACCAACGTGCTCGGCGACGAGGGCTTTGCCTCCAACCTCGGCCTCGATGACCTGCAGTTCATCCTCACGCACACCATCGACGAGGACGACGAACCGAAGTCTTAAAGCCATCATCCACCTGAGAAATTAGCGTGAGGTTAGGGCGGTAAGCCTCCCTCTAAAGCATGGCTCATGGCTCAGAAATAATCACAGATACTTGTCCGTGACCGCGCCTTCGCTGGCAGTGGAAACGAGCTTGGCGTATTTCGCGAGGACGCCGTGGGTGTAGCGCGGGGCGGGTTGCGTCCAAGCGGCTTTGCGGGTGGCGATTTCTCCTGCGGAAAGATTCACGTCGATGCGGTTGTTCACGGCGTCGATGGTGATTTCATCCCCTTCTTCGAGGATGCCGATGGTGCCGCCGAGGAAGGCTTCTGGAGTGATGTGGCCGACGACGAAGCCGTGGCTGCCGCCGGAGAAACGACCGTCGGTGATCAGTGCGACGTATTTGCCGAGGCCCATGCCCATGACGGCGCTGGTGGGGCCGAGCATCTCACGCATTCCGGGGCCGCCCTTCGGACCTTCCATGCGGATGACGATGACGTCGCCCTTATTGATCTGCTTCGCGAGTATGGCCTTCATGGCTTCGTCCTCGGAGTTGTAAACGCGGGCCTTGCCGGTGAAGAGTTCGCCTTCCTTGCCAGAGATTTTGGCGACGGAGCCGCCTTCCGCTAGATTGCCATAGAGCACGCGGAGGTGGCTGTCCTTTTTGATTGGATTGGATAGCGGACGGATAATTTCCTGACCTGCGGGATACGGTGTGCAGAATTTCTCGATATTCTCACGCATGGTGCGGCCAGTGACGGTCAGACAATCGCCGTGCAGCAGGCCACCATCGAGCAGGATTTTCATGAGCGGGACGGTGCCGCCGATGGCGACGAGATCTGACATGGCGTATTTCCCAGAGGGCTTAAGATCGGCGAGGACGGGGACGTTTTTACCGATGCGCTCGAAGTCGTCGATCGTGATATCGACCCCCGCCGAGTAGGCGATGGCGGGGATGTGCAGCGCGGCATTGGTGGAGCCGCCGAGGGCGATGAGCACCGTGATGGCGTTCTCGAAAGCCTGTTTGGTGAGAATGTCGCGGGGCTTGATGCCGAGTTTGAGCAGATTGACAACGGCGGCTCCGGCGTCGAAGCAGTCGCGCATTTTATCATCGGAAATGGCGTTCTGGGCGGAGCTGTTAGGTAGTGACATGCCCAGTGCTTCAATGGCGCTTGCCATGGTATTGGCGGTGTACATGCCGCCGCAGGAACCGGCACCGGGAATAGCGTTGGACTCGACGATTTCGAGCTCCTCATCGGTGTATTCGCCGTTCGCATGTTTTCCAACAGCTTCGAAGACGGAAACGATATCGAGGTCCTTTTGCTCGCCTTTGATCGTGGCGCAACCGGGCAGGATCGTGCCGCCGTAAACGAAGACGGCGGGACGGTTCATGCGTGCCATGGCCATCAAGCAGCCGGGCATATTTTTGTCACAGCCGCCGATGGCCACAAAGCCGTCCATGCCCTCGCAGCCGACGACCGTCTCGATGGAATCGGCGATGACCTCGCGGGAAACGAGTGAGTATTTCATCCCCTCGGTGCCCATGGAAATGCCATCGGAGATGGTGATGGTGTTGAAAATGATCCCCTTCCCGCCGGCTGCATTGACGCCGTTGGAGGACTCGATGGCGAGCTTATCGATGTGAACATTGCAGGGCGTGACCTGACTCCAAGTGGAGGCGATGCCGATCTGGGGCTTGGCAAAATCTTCTTTTTTGAAACCGACGGCATAGAGCATGGCTCGGCTGGGCGCGCGGTCGGGGCCATCAACAAGCGGACTGGAAAAGGGACGGGTGGTGTCGTTCATCGCGGGCGGAGCATCTTGCCGGACGGGGTCGGCGTCAAGAACTGGAGCTTTTATCGAGTTCCTTATTTCACTCCCCCAGCCCCTTCGCATACACCTCGTCTGCCGTGAAAACGATGAGCATCGGGCGGCAGCAGATTTCACAATCGTAGTCCACCTCTGTCGGCATTTCGTCTGCATGGGGCATGGCGACTTCAAAGACTTCAAAGCAGGTCGGACATGTGACTTGGGCGAATTCCATGGCCTGATGGTGCATGGCTGCGGAGAATTTCCAAGCAGCGACTCTTTTTCAAATCAACGAGAAGTGCCGCAACACTTTCCCCGCAGCCGCTTCCGCCGTTAGCCCATGAAGTTCGCGCAGGGTTTCCGGCTTGCCGTGTTCGATGAACTGGTCCGGCCAGCCGATTCGCTGTTCGGAATTGTTGGCACCCGGCGGATGCAACCGACAACGCTGAGGAAGGCGAGTAGTTTCATAGAAGTTTATTTAGATCACCCGCCTGTCGGCTTAATCCGCTTAGCCAGCCAGCCTGCAATAATACCGCAGATGGCAAGTCCTATAACACTATAAATAATGAGGTTGCCAGTGTTGCCCGTAGATACGTTCTTAAGCGCTGGTGCCGGGCGGGAGTGCAGACGGATATCCGCTATCTTGGGAATCGGCAGGATGTCGTTGCGGGTGGCTGATGTGTAATTGAGGTATTCTAGTTCATCGCGTTGGCGCTCATCGTAATCGTCTGGCCTATCTTTATGTGTAACTCCCATTTGTATTTGAGCTTGGTCAAGGTGTAAGAGTATGCCGTGGGTGATGGTTGTGGACTGAGAGAGATCGCGGCTACTTCGAAGTCATATGGGTGGTACACTCCTGTGTAACCGGGGAGTTTAGATTCCGTTAGGATTTGAAATAGCTCGGTGGTATATTCGTTGGCAAGCAGTTCCGTGGCGGTGGAGGTTTCGCCGCTGCCGTCATCGTCGGTGCCAGTCATACTGCGGTGGGCGTCGTCGGCCACGTCCCAGTTTGGCCATCCATAGTTATTGGCTCCGTTGCCCGTTGTCACCGCATCGCTGGTGATGGTTCCGTTTGTCGGGTCAATATCCTCAGTAATCTCCAAAGTGCCGCCATCACCATCGTCGTAGGTTTCCGTGGATTCTAAGCGATAGAAGCGGTGTAGGTAGCGAAGGCGTGCTCCTGGAATACCGGAGTAATTGGTAAATCCCTCGAACCCATACTTGGAACTAAAAGTGGAAATAGTTTCTATCAGAAGTAGCGGTGGATAACCTACGGAAACCGCAGTATCTATACCACCGGCGGGGATGCTAGTAGCCAATGTTGGGTTTGACCCGCCAAGATATTCTGTGAGATTCGTGTAGCTGTCGCCATCTGGATCGCCGTTGGGGCCGTTGGTGGGATTGATCGAGCCATTGTCGTGTGGATTGAGGCCGTGGGCGACTTCCCAAAAATCCGGAAGCCCGTCCGCATCACTGTCGGCGATAGTTGGATCAGTGTGCAAAATTGCCTCCTCGGCGTCGGTGTAGCCATCGCCATCAGTATCCATATCATTGATCGGCCCCTCCTGTGCTGGTCCGGGTGTTAGGAGTTTCCGTGCGCCAGAAGTTGAGGATGATGTCTTTGGGTATGGGTGGGTGGGCTTTTAGCTCTGCGGCTTGTTGGAGGCGGGCTTGCTCGCGGCTATCGTATGCAGTTTTGAGTCGCTCGAATTCGTTGTTGTAAACGTCGTGGATGGACTGGATGG
>JAYVNM010000160.1:0-3594 GCA_043758445.1 Akkermansiaceae bacterium
CCGGCAGTCTTGATTTTGGAAATATGGACTACCGCCGCACAGTTCGGACTCTTTTTCACCGTCAGGATATCGCCGGATTTGAACGAAGCCGCCACCCCAGTCTGATTCGTGGGAAAAACATACTCGATGAAAACCGGATACGGCAGCGGGTTGGTAAAATCGTCCGGCTTCACCAGCGCCTGCGCACGCATGACGATGCCGGGATCAAAAAAGTCCTTGGCATCTAATTTCCTAACGGTCTCTACCTGATAGTCACCTTCCACATAGGTGAGCAACAGCGGGCGGTCGAAATTAGTTAGATAATTCCGCATCAGCAGCGTGTTCGCGCGCACCCGCTGCGCCTCGCTGTAGCCGAAGTATTTCTTGTAGAGTTCCTTGCAGGCGAGGGCGTTGCCGTTCGGGACATCGAGCACGGTGTATCGCTTCAACACTGGCAGGCGCTTGAGTTTGCGCAGAATCTCGTAGTTTCTCGGGTTTTCCGGATGCCCGAAAACATTCAGGCACACCACCCAACTGATGATCGCGAAACACAGCGCGAGGGCGTTCGCCAACAGCCACCAGAAATAGGCGGGTCGGCTCGGTGGCGGCGCTTCAAGGGTGCGGGGCACGATGCTTGGGGATTTCAGTGGATGCCACAGGCTTCGCCATCCGCCACCGGCGGCGCATCGGTAGTCTCGAAGGAGGTGCCACAACCACAGGACCGGGCGGCATGAGGATTGTGGATCTTGAATCCCGCGTCGGTGAGGTCATCGGAATAATCAATTTCACAGCCATTCAAGCGCTCGATACTGTCCGCGGCGATGATCACCCGGGCGGCCCCGGCTACCACGATCTCATCCCCAGCCTCGGGGTCGGCGACGTTCATTTCATACTGCCAACCGGCGCAACCGCCACGCCGCACTGCCAGTCGGAGGCCAGCTTGCGAGGACTGCTGCCGGCTGGCGAGGAGTTTGCCAAGTTCGGTGATGGCTTTGGGCGTCAGGGTAATCATGGGCGTTGCGACAACTTAGGTGCTGTGCAGGGATTTGAAACTGGAATTCTGGAGAAGCTCAATCACCAACCATTCCCTTGGAAAAAGAATTGCATCGCAACCGGTAATCCACCCCGTCCGAAGTGCCTCTGCTAAAAGGGATTTCCTGCTTTTTTAAATCCGCAAGAAAGGTCTTGACGCATCACCGTTCACCCCCTTCATTCCGCCCCGCCCGCGAATTTCGCAGTGCCCCTAGAATAGGTGGGGTGTATCCTATTTTTTGACTCAAGCGCATTCATATCCATGTCTTCTTCCAACTCCCCTGCCAAGAAACCCGCTGAAAAACCTCAAGTCAAGGTTCCCAAAGCGGCGGCACCCAAGGCAGAGGCACCCAAGGCAGAGGCACCCAAGGCAGAGGCGACCCAAGTGAAAGTCACGGCACCGGTGAAAAGCGCCAAGGTCAAACCACCCGTCGTGGTTCCGCCGCCGAAACCTGCAGCCATATCATCACCGCCCGCTGCCGCCAAACCGCTTGCCAAAACCGCGCCCGCAGCCCCCGCGAAACCAGTTGCCGGGGCGAAGCCCAAGACTATCGCTGCCTCCGCTCCGCCCAAGACTATCGCCGCCCCCGCTCCAGCCAAGACTTCCACCCCCGCCAAGCCGAAAAAGGACAGCAAGGTACCCGTCGCTGGCAGGCAGCAAGCCAAGGCGGTGCCCGAAGTCTCCAAGCGCCGCATCGATACCCCGGAAATCCAGGAGAAAATCCGCGAACTCATCAAGCTCGCCAAGGAACAGGACTATCTAACCTACGATGACATCAACGAAATCCTGCCAAACGACTTGGTGGACCCCGATGATGTGGAAGCCATCATGGAGCGACTCCGCAACATGGAGTTCGACATCATCGACGCCTCCGAGGTGGACCGCTACAAGGACAAGAAACGCGACGAGGGCGATGGCGACGAGGAAGACGTCAAGGCCGACCAGAAGCTCGACATCCTCGACGACCCGGTTCGGATGTATCTCAAGCAAATGGGCCAGGTCCCGCTGCTCACCCGCGAGCAGGAAGTGGAGATTTCCAAACGCATCGAGGACGCGGAAATCGAAGTCGCCCGCCATCTTCATCTGTTCGGATTCGTCACGGATTCCTATATCGAACTCGCCGATAAACTGAACAAAGGCAAGGAGCGCTTCGACCGCGTGATTCTCGATAAAAAAATCGAGTCCCGTGAGCGATATATGAAAGGCTTGCCCAAACTCTGTGACCAGCTCAAGCAGCTTCACCACGAGAACGACGACCTCTTCCGCCAGCTTTCCGCCAAGAACCCGCGCAGCAAGAGGAAGCTTGAGGAGGAGTTTCAAAAAAACATCCAAACCCTCAACCGCGTCTATACCCGCTTTTATTACAAACAGAAAGTCGTCGAGGATTTCTGCGAGCAGGTGGATGATTACATGCAGAAGTTCTGGCGCTATGGCCGCAAGCTCCAAACCGATCCAGATGACAAGGAGTTTCAAACTAAAATGCGTGAAATCCAACAACGCACTTGGCACACGTTGGATACCTTCGAGGAGGCTAACAAGCAACTCCGTCACTGGTTGAAAGAAGCGCTCCGAGCGAAAACAGAAATGGTCGAGGCCAACCTCCGCCTCGTCATTTCTATCGCCAAAAAATATACTAACCGTGGTCTTTCATTCCTCGATCTCATTCAAGAAGGCAACATGGGCCTCATGAAAGCGGTGGAAAAATTCGAATACCGCCGCGGTTATAAATTCTCCACTTACGCAACGTGGTGGATCCGCCAAGCGATCACTCGTTCCATCGCCGACCAAGCCCGCACGATCCGCATCCCGGTCCACATGATCGAGACGATCAACAAGCTGATGCGCGTGCAGAAGCAGCTCGTCCAAGAATACGGTCGCGAGCCATCGCCGGAAGAAATTGCCGACGAAATCCACTTACCTGTCGAGCGGGTCCGCGCCGTGTTGAAAATGGCCCAGCAGCCGATTTCCCTGCAAGCGCCGGTCGGTGATTCCGACGACACCTCCTTCGGCGATTTCATCGAAGATAAGGCCGCAGATAACCCGATGGAAGAAGCGGGTTTCTCGATGCTCAAGGACAAAATCAAAGATGTGTTGGATACTCTAACCGAGCGCGAGCGAGAGGTCTTGGAGCAACGCTTCGGCCTCAAGGACGGCTACAGTCGCACGCTTGAAGAAGTGGGTCGCCAGTTCCAAGTCACCCGCGAGCGCATCCGCCAGATCGAAGCCAAAGCCTTACGGAAAATGCGCCACCCCACCCGGATTCGCAAACTGGAAGGCTTCATTGAGCTGCCGGGGGCCTGATAAGGAGGGCCGACACTCCTGTCTGCCCCATCCCGGCGGATTCACTAGGCACCCGGCTTGGGTAGGGATGCCTCAAGCAGGGCTTTTTCTTGCTCCTTTTCGGGAGGGATCAATTCAAGAATCTTTCTAGCAGCCTTCTCGCGCAAGGTTCCTTCTGGCCTCCGCATTCGTGCCAGTATCGTTCTAGCCCGACTTTCGCTGTTAGATTAGAAAATCGTCGAATTTCGCCCCGCTGAGGCGCTGGAACCCTTGATTTTACGACATCGGGCATCCGAAAAGGG